>JAWWCR010000011.1:0-48871 GCA_033720355.1 Gemmatimonadota bacterium | reverse complement strand
TACGACGCGATCAACATCTTCAAGTACAGCCCCGTCGGTCAGGGCGCCCGCACCGTCGGCGGCGACCCAGAGTACCGGTCCAGGTACTCGACTCTGATCGAGCGCTCGATCGATGTCCTGTGGGCGCTGTGGAGCGATGATGAGCTCGGGTACGCCGATGTCGGCGACTCGACGTTCGGCGTGCACCAGGAGGGTCGGTGGGGGACCGACATCCAGGTCAGCGACCGGTATCGGCCGGATGTCGGCGCGGCGTACACGAACGCGGTGAACCAGGCGAAGGTCGCCGCGACCTCGCTGATCCTCTCTCACGAGTCGATCCACCGTGCGCACGACCGCCCGTACGTGGAGGAGGAGGTCGCGTGCCGCACGGTGCAGAACCTCTACTACCACGACCTGGTCCGGGGGATTCGCTACACGTCGCGGGTGAGCGGCACGCCGTGCGTCGCGAAGCTGGAGTCCAACTCGCCGGCGCTCGAGGGCCTTCTCTGGACCTACGACATCCGGGTCCGCAAACACGGGTGGCGTCAGACGGTCGATCTGGTCGTCAACAACCCCACCTATGGGCAGCACCTCGACGTCGACTTCGTCACGCGTAGCGCGGGCTGGTGGGGCGGCCTCGAGAACCGGTGGCCGACGACGAGAGGGCACTACCTCCGGGTGCTGGCAGGAGCCGGACTGGGTCCGCACAGGGGTCTGATGCTCCGAATCTTCGAGAGCTTCTCGGGGGCGGCGGAATGGCGCAGAGCGAGCACGACGGCCGGAAACATGGAGGAGATACGATGGGTGATGCGCCACGGTCTCTACGACAACGACTTCCTGAGGCGAGCGAGAGAGGTGGAGCACCGTCTCCTGGTGGACCTCGGGGCGACTCCCGACTGATGGCGATGTTGGGCTCCGACCGCCGCCGGCGCCGGTGCGTCCACGGCCGCGGTCGCGTGCCGCGGGGGGCCGCTCTCCTGGCCGTCCCGGCGCTCGTCGCGTGCATGACGGCATGCGGGACGGGCGACGGCTCGCCTGGCGATGGAGCGGCCTCGGACGACGGTGACGCCGGGGTCGCCGCCGCGGCGCCCGAACAGCTCGTCCTCTTCTACTACGCCCACAACGGGACGGTCGCCCCGGAAGGCGCCTACTCCGTTTCGATCCGGGTCTCCTCGGATGGACAGGGGCGGCTCGATTACGAGCAGGGCTACGGGGAGGCGCGAGACAGCCTGCTCTTCGAGGTCAATCCCGAGCGCGTGCTAGAGCGATACACGGCACTGCGGCCGCGCCTCGAGGCGGTCGACCCCGCCGCCGAGAGCGCCGGAGACGAGCCCGAAGTCGGCGGCCCGGTGTCGTCCTTCCGCGTAACGGCTGACTCGGTCGAGTACCGCCTCCGCGACGGTGGAGTCGATTCGCTCGACGATTTCCTGCCCGAGCCGCTCTCGGAGATCCGAAGACGGTTCGAGGCCGGGGCTCCGTAGGGCTCGCCGCGCGACGTCTTACCGGGAGCCTCCCCCGTTCCTAGGTTCCCGACATGATCCGCTTCGGGAAGTACGAGGTCGTCGACGAGATCGGCGAGGGCGGGTTCGGCAAGGTCTACAAGGGCTGGGACCCCGCTCTCAAGCGTCACGTCGCGATCAAGACGTGCACGTGGTCCGACCCGATGTTCCGGCGCCGCTTCGTCCAGGAGGCGGAGCTCGCCGGCGGGCTTCAGCACCCCAACATCGTCACGGTCCACGACTTCGGTGAGGAACGCGGCGAGCCGTACCTCGTGCAGGAGTTTCTGGACGGCGCCGATCTCGACGAGCTGATCGAGCGGGGCGAGCCGGCGTCGCTCGAGGAGAAGCTGGACGTCCTGCGTCAGACGGCCGCGGGGCTCGCGCACGCGCACGACCGCGGGGTCGTCCACCGCGACGTCAAGCCATCGAACATCCGTGTCCGCGCCGACGGCGGCGTGTCGATCATGGACTTCGGGATCGCGAAGCTCCTGAACGACGAGTCGGGACTCACGCAGACCGGCGTGAGCATCGGCACCGCGGGCTACATGTCGCCCGAGCAGCTCGAGGGTGGGGAGGTCGACGCCCGCGCCGACATCTTCTCGTTCGGCGTGGTGGCGTACGAGCTGATCGCCGGTGAGCGGCCATTCACCGGCGACACGGTGTCGAGCCTGTTCTACCAGATCGTCAACGTCGATCCGGCCCCGCTCACCGAGCGGCGGCCCGACTGTCCGAACGGGCTCGCCCGCCTCGTTGCGCGGTGTCTCGAGAAGGATCCGGATTCGCGGTACGGGTCGTTTCACGAGATCCAGCGCGAACTGATCGCGCCGCCGGGGACGGCCGCTCGCCCCGATGCGAACCTGTCGCCCCCGGCACCTGCGCCGCCGCCGCTTGCCGCGACGATCGGGCATCCCGCGGCCGGGTCACCGCCGCGACGAGCCGGCAAGCCCCCGGAGTCACCGGTCGCGAACGATCGGGGACCGGCGCGCGAGGGGAGCCGACGCGCGACGCCGAGGGCCGCGTACGCCGGTTTGGTCGTCGCCGCCGCTGCGGTCGCGGCGTTCGGGATTCTCAACCTCGTGGGGACGAGTCGCTCCAGCCCGGTCGTGGTCGGCGACTCGCTCGACATCGACGGCTCGGGCGGCCAGCAGGTGGACACCGCCGGGCCACTCCCGCCGGACCCGATCGAAGGTGGGGACCAGGGCGACGACCCGAGCCCCGAAGAGGACCCGGGCCCGCGGGACGACGGGGGCCCCGACGATCCGGAGCCCGATGATCCGGCTGGCCCCGTCGATCTCGATGGCGTGCTGGTGGTCGTCTACGGCGCCGAGCCGTCGTCTTTCCGGGCGGCAGAGAACGTCATCCTCTCGCGCCTGGCCGATGCGGGCCATGCGGTGCTCGACGAGGTGGGAGCCGAGCTGCGGGCCGAGGTCGAGACCGCTACCGACAGCCCCCACGAGCTCGGACGAGCCGCGGGAGCCGCCGTTCTCGTGATAGGGGAGCTTAGCACCGATGCGGTAAGCTCGGTTGGCGGAATGTTCACCGGGTCGGCGGCCCTGTCGATCCGGACGTTCGACATCGCGAGCGGAGCGGTGCTGTTGACGCGGACGTTCCGGGTGGGCGCCGACAACGTCCCCGGGGAGCTCGGCGGCACTCCGGACGCGGCGAGGACCGAGGCGGCCACGCGGGTGGGTCACCAGGCGGCCGCGGCCCTGAGGGCGCGGCTGGCCGCACCCCCGTGATGAAGACCCGGAGCCCGGGAGCGCCCGGGCTCCGAGATGGAGAGGCAGGAGTATGAGGAAGCACCCGATGAACACGCTCGGTCTGCTGGTCGCCGTCGCGACCGCGTCGGTCGCCGCGCACCCCGTGGCGGGGCAGGAAAAGGTCCGTCTCGCGGTCATGGACTTCGGGAACGGCAGCGGTTGGGACAACTGGGGCGAGCGGCTCGGGGCGGCGGCCGCCGACGAGCTCGTGACGCAGCTCGTGATGTCCGACGAGTTCACGGTGGTCGAGCGCGATCGCCTGCAAGCCATCCTCGCCGAGCAGGAGCTCGGGATGAGCGGGGCCGTCGAGCCTTCCACGGCGGCCCGGGTGGGCGAGCTGCTCGGTGTCCAGGCGATCCTCACCGGCTCGATCACCCAGTTCTCGATCGAGCGGCGGTCGGGCGGCCTGGGCCCGGTCTCCGCCAGCTACACGGAAGCCGAGAGCATGCTGGATATCCGGGTTGTCAGCTCGGTCACCGGAGAGGTGCTCGTCGTCGTCGAGGGCGAGGGCAAGAAGCGGCTCGGTGGCCTGGCTGTCGACGACGTGCGCTACGAGCAGACCTTCGATCAGGGACTCGCCCAGGAGGCGCTACGACCCGCCGTGGAGCGCGCGGTGGAGCGTCTCCTCGATGAGCGTGACCGGCTCGCGGCGCTCGAGGTGCCCGAGAGCCCCGGCGCGATCGTCGGCGTCAGCGAAGACGCCTACTATGTGGATCGCGGCGAGAACTTCGGCGTCCAGGTCGGGCAGAGATTCGACGTCTACCGGGTCGTCGACGAGATCCGGGACGCGTCCGGCAACCTCCTCGACACGGTGACCGAGCGGGTCGGGGTGCTCGAGGTCACGAGAGTGCTCTCCCAATCGGCGATCTGCTCGGTCGTGGAGGGCGAGGCCCGGGAAGGCGACCAGGTGCGGAGGGCGGGCGGGTAGGTCCCGACTCCAGGTTGTCGCGGAGCCGTTGTCGGAAGCACGCGCCTTGCACGACCTCGCGGCATGCCTGCGCTCGATAGAGGAAGCGAGACGACGTCGGACGCCCCGGCCAGGGAGCTCGTCGACGCCGGAGCGGCGCTCATCACCGCGCTCGACGCGGCGGGAGCCAGTCCGGACGTGGCGTTCTGGTTGTGGTTCGCGAACGCGGGAGAATGGCGGCTTCTCCTCGCGGAGGGTCGTCTTCTGCAATACGGCTCGCGGATCGCGCTCAGCCGCATCCGACGGATGCTGACCGGGGACGGGGAGTACGAGCCGCTCTCGCCGGACCTGATCGGTGTGTCGGATGGCGACGCACCGGCGGTGAAGGTCCTCCGCTCGGCCCTGTGGACGGGTCCGGGGATTCACGATCTCAGGATCCGCGACAACGTGCTGAACGGCGTGCGGGTGCGCCGCGCCTACGTTTACAGAATCGCCTAGAAATACCGTAGTTCTTCAGAACCCTTCTCAGACGCCGACACGGGCTGCTACCCGCCCCGCGTCCCCGAGAACTCGCCCGCGGCCTGCGCTCCGACGGTCAGAGACCCGCTCATGGCATCGCCCTCGACCGTGCCCAGCCACTCGATGTCGATCGACTGACCTTCCGCCGAGACGGTGGTCGTGAACGAGAAGCTGGATTCGTCCACCGTGCCGTCTTCGAACGGGGTCTCGTTGTCGCCGACGACCAGACCGGAGATGACGCACTCGGCCTGCTCGATCGTGAGGGCGACCTCCTGCGTGCCGGGCCCCAGCGTGACCGTGACGGCCCACTCTCCCGAGATGTCTTCGCACGCCGGCTGCGCATGGGCCGCCGGGGCCGCCACGGCGAACGACGCGACGAACAGAGCTGTGGCCGCGGCTCGTCTCATCCGGGCGGGGCGTGTCTCGCCGCCATCACACACTTCGCGCACTCTCATCCTGCCTCCTGCCTACCGGGTTCGGATGGCCTCACTCGGCGCGAATCGCGATCATCGGGTCGACCCGCGCGGCCCGCCGGGCGGGAAGATAGCTCGCGAGCAGCGCGACGGCTGTGAGCACGACCGCCACGACGGCGTACGTGGGTGCGTCGACCGGGCTCACGCCATAGAGGAGGCCCGTCATCAGCCGGGTCGCGACCACGCTGGCGACCAGACCGACTCCCACGCCCGCGAGGACGAGGCGCAGACCCTGTCCCAGCACCATGCGCCGGACCGACCCGGTCTGCGCGCCGAGGACGACACGGACCCCGATCTCTCGCGTGCGCTGACTGACGACGTACGAGATCACCCCGAAGACCCCCACGGCGCCGAGCAACAGCGCCATCCCCGCCGCGATCGCCAGCATCACCAGGGTGAAGGATGTCCGCGCGACCGATGCCCGCACGTCGACCTCGAGCGAGCGAGGGTTCGCGAGTGGGAGGTTCGGGTTCTCGGAGGAGACCGCTGACCGGATCTCTTCGATGAACCCCTGACGCCCGACGCCGTCACCCCGCACGACGAACTCCATCCGGCGGGGGATCAGCAGCGTCATGTCGAGAAGCTCGGAGGCCTCGGCCCCGTACAGGTTCAGGCTCGCCATCGGCCAGTACAGCGTGGAGGCTACCGGCTGCGAGAGGCCGGTCTGGTGGACATTCCCGACCACGCCGACGATCTCGCGCCAGGCCGTGCCGCCCTCGGCACCGGTCCGCACACGTCGGCCGATCGCGGCCTGCGCGCTGCCCCAGTACTCCTCGGCGAGCACCTGCGAGATGATCGCGGTCTCGGTGCGGTCGCGGATGTCCTGCCAGGTGTAGTCGCGCCCCGCCACGATCGGGATGCCGAGCGTCTCGAAGTAGCCGGGCCCGATCCACTTGAAGGTGCGCATGGGCGGGATCTGCCCCGGGGGGATCGGACGGTCCTCGATCCACACCGGATCGAACCCGCCGCGTCCATCCATCGGCGCCGAGGTCGTGAGACCGACATCGGTCACGCCGGACACCAGCTCGAGCCGCTGCGCGAGCTGCTCGAACGCCACCCCCACGGCCTCCAGGTCGCCGATCTCCGACTCGGGGATCGAGAGACCGAACACGAGCACGTCCTCCGGCGCCTGAAACCCGGGATCTACCTGTCGCAGGTTCTGGAAGCTGCGGATCAGGAGACCCGACCCGACGAGCAGGACGAGCGCCATCGCCATCTGCGCGACGACGAGGGTGTTGCGGGTCCTGTGGCGCTCGCGGCTCGCGCCGGCCCCGCGACCACCTTCCTTGAGCGCGTCGATCGGGCTGAGACGCCGGTAGCGCAGCACGGGGAACAGCCCGAACGCCACGCCCGAGAGCACCGAGATCGCGAGGGCGAAGACCAGCACGGTTCCGTCCACGCCGATCTCGTCGATGCGCGGAAGCCCTTCGGGCGCGATCGCCACCAGCAGCCGAAGGCCTCCGAACGCGAGCCATGAGCCGAGCACGCCCCCGAGCAGCCCCAGCAGCAGGCTCTCTCCGAGAAACTCCGACGAGATCTGCCGCCCGCCGGCGCCCAGGGCCGAGCGGACCGCGAGCTCGCGTTCGCGCGACTCGGCGCGGACGAGGAACAGGTTCGCCACGTTGGCGCACGCGATGACGAGGATCACCCCGACACCGGCGAAGAGCAGCCACAGGGTCTCGCCCACGTCCCCGATCACCTGGTCGCGGAGGGGGTTTACGACCGTGGCGACCCGCGCCTGCTCGACCTGCTCGAGCGTCATCGGCCCGGGGAACCGCTCGACGGCCACGCGGATGAGACGCGACAGCTCCGCTTTCGTCTGCTCGACCGTCGCCCCGGGGACGAGCCGTGCGACGCTCTGATACGAGAAGTTCCCGGCGAACAGCCGCGACCGGTCGAGCCCGAGCGAATAGAGGATCGCGGGCTCGACCTGGAAGATGTGCAGATCCCTCGGTAGAACGCCGATGATCTCCTGGTCGACGCCGCCGATCGAGATCGTGCGTCCGACCACGTCCGGGTCACCCCCGTACCGCGCCCGCCAGTAGTCGTGCCCGAGCACCACCGTGCCCGCCCCGCCGACGAAGTCCTCATCCGGCATGAAGCCTCGTCCGTGAAGCGCATCCACGCGGAGGGCACGGAGAACGCCGGAGGTCACGCCCACCCCGGGAATCCGGGTCGGCCCCTCGGGGGTCATCGTCGTGACCTCGCTCTCGAACCAGATGCCGGCATTCTCGAGTTTCTCCGACTCCTCCTCGTATGTCACGTGCACCGCCGGCGACTGCGGGAAGATGTCGGGCCCCATACCGGGGGCTTCCGCACCGATCCACACGAGGTCGTCGGCCTCGTCGAACGGCAGGGGCTGGAGCACGATGCCGTTGATGACGCTGAAGATCGCCGTGTTCGCGGCGATCGCGACCGCGAGCGTCACCAGGACGACGAGGCTGAAGCCCGGCGCGCGGCGGAGGCGCCGGGCCGCCAGACGAAGGCCCTGCACGTAGTCGGCGAGCGCGACCCCGCCGCGGCCGCGGTCTCGCAGGAATGTCTCGGCGCCCTCGAGCCGGCGCTCGGAGCGTACGATCGGTGAAGCGCCGCGCTCGCGGAGGATCGAGGCGGCGAGTGCCTGCCAGTCTTCGATCTCCTCCTCCGCGATCCGCCGCGCGCGCTCGGGCGTCGCACCCTCGGTCAGCGCGGCCTCGTAGCGTTCGTGGAGCCCGGAGGCGACCTCGTCGACGATGTCGGCCTGCCGGTCGGGGTCCAGGTCCGGAAGGTGCAGGCGCTCGCGGGCGTATCGGGTCCAGTCAGGCATGGGTCGGCTCCACGACGAGGTTCACGGCCGTCTGGTATTCGCGCCACGTGCGGCGCTCGCGCGCCAGCGCCGAAACTCCCTTCTCGGTCAATCGGTAGTACTTCCGTCGTCGCTCGCCATCGCGCTCGACCCAGCGGCCCTTCACCCAGCCCCGCTCGTCGAGGCGGCAGAGGATCGGGTAGAGCGATGACACACGGAAGCGGAGCTTCCCCGCCGATCGCTGTTCGATGCGTCGGGCGAGCTCGTATCCGTGGAGGGGCTCGTCCTCGAGGAGCGAGAGGATCAGGAGCTCGGCGCTCCCCTTCTTGAGGGCGGTGCTGAACACGTCGGGCGACTCCGCGTTGATGTGTTGCGTGGCAACATATGTTGCGATGCAACACATACGGGCCCGACGCCCGCCCGAGTTTCACGTCGATGGAGGCGGACGCTCGCGATTGCCTCGTTTCCCCCGAATCCACCACTTTGGACCGCGTCAACCGCACTTCACGTCGGTCCCCGGGACGTCGGGAGCGAGAGCGATGCGGAGTCTCAGGGAGCTGCTCGAGCAGGTACACGAGCGTTCGCTCTGGCAGGTGCTGGGCGTCTACCTCGCCGGTGGCTGGGTGGGGCTCGAGGTCATCGATATCCTCGTAGACCGCGGCATCTTCCCCGAGAGGACGTTCACGCTCGGGCTGGTGCTGTTGCTGATCGGGCTGCCGATCGTGCTCCTCACGGCCTATGTACAGAAGGGCCTGCACACCCGCCCGCGAGCCGACCGTACGGGACTGGGACGCATCTTCACCTGGCGAAACGCCGTTCTGGGAGGTGTCGGCGCCTTCGCCCTATGGGGCGTCTTCGCCGCGGTCTGGCTACTCGCGTTCGGTGGTCCCGAGGGTCCGGAGACGAGTGGCGGGGAGTTGATGGGTATCGCCGTCCTGCCCTTCAGGGTCGACGTATCCGGCGGTGGGCTGGACGCGTGGGGCGAAGGGATCCCGACGTTTCTGTCCACGAACCTCGATGGGGTCGGCGGCTTTCGAAAGATCGATCCCCGGTCACTGCATACGGTCTGGAGACGGGAGATCGGGCGCGAGAGCATCGACCCCGCGGCCATCATCGATTTCGCCCGGCGCCGTGGAGCCGCCTATGCGCTGGTCGGCGACCTCGTCGGAGCGAACGATCGCGTCGCGCTGTCGGTCGAGGTCTACGACATCGAGGCCGGTCGTCCCAGTGGACCGGCGGTGCGGGTGGATGGACCCGCGGACGACATCCTCGCCCTCGTCGACGAACTGAGCATCGAGATCCTGCGGGCAGGTCTCATCCCCGCGGATGCGGAGCTCCCGGTCTTCGATCTGACCGCGGCCACCACGCCATCGCTCGAAGCGCTCCGTGTGTTTGTCGAGGGCGAGCAGGAGTACCGGCGCTCGATGTATGCTGCAGCAATCGAGCATTTCAACGAGGCCGTCCAACTCGACCCCGAGTTCCCGCTGGCGCTCTTTCGGCTCGCGACGAGCCACGCGCTCGAGGGCCGCATCGATATCGCGCGAGAGTATGCGGAGCGGGCCCTCTCGAACGCGGACCGGCTGCCCGTCCGCGAGCGCCGGCTCCTCGAGGGATATGCCGCGTACGCACGCGGCGAGGATACGGCGATCGAGTTGCTGCGCGAGTACACCCGCAGGTACCCCGACGACACTGAAGGCTGGTTCCTTCTCGGCGAAGCGTACTACGACATCGGACGGGCTCGGCTGGAACCCCTCGAACGCTTCGAGGAGGCCGCGTTGAAGGCGATCGAGCGAAATCCCTACTACGGTCCGCCGTACATCAACCTGATTGACGAGGCGTTTCATCGGGGAGACCAGGCGACCGCGATCGACCTCGTCGAACGATACGCGCAGATCGACCGGGGAACCGACTGGTGCGTCGGGTACCAGGTCGCCGCGGGACTGGCCTGGGGCGATGAGGAGACCAGTCGGGAGACGATCGCCGTTCTCGACACGGTGTCCGGCGATCCGCTCTCCTGCGTGCAGCGATCCCTCGTGATGAATCCGGCGCTGTGGGAGGCCTACGGCGTGGCGTGGGATGAGCAGGTCACGAGAGACACGTTCGACCCACCCCTGCGAGCCGACGCGCGGCTGTGGCGGTTCTACGGGATGGCGCAGCGTGGTCGCTTCGCCGAGGCGTCACGCTCGCTCGAGGACGTCTTCGGCACCGCCCCGGTCCTCGCCACCGCGCGGGCGGGGGTGAGGTGGCTGATCGAGGGGTACGAAGATCCGCTGTTCCGGAGCTGGGCGGGCGTTCTCGGTACCGCGCCCGACGACCTCTGGCGACTCGCGCTCATCGCGGCCGGTGACGGACGCCCGGGGGACGCCGAGGCGCACATCCGCGCATTGCGGGTTGCCGCGGACTCGATCTCGGTCGTTCCGGACAGCGTCCGGGTCGGCCAGAGAACGGGAGAGCAGATCGCCCGGATCGCCGACGCGACGACGGCGCTGATCGAGCTTCGACGCACCCCCGCCGACTCGCTGGCGATCTCGCGGGCGGCCGAGGCCCTTCGACACGTCCCTGCTTTCGAGCGACACCTGAGCGCGGCGATGCGCTACGGAATCGGTCGGGCCCTCGTGGAGAGCGGCAGATACGACGAGGCACGACCGTATTTCGGGAGCTTCGTGTGGACCGACCAGCAGTACACGACCCCGAAGCAGTACTGGCTCGGCCGGATCCACGAGGGACTCGGTGACATCGCGCAGGCCCGGGTCCACTACGGCAACTTCGTCACGTGGTGGGAGGACGCCGACCCGCCGTTTCACGAATGGCGGGAAGAGGCACGCGACCGCCTCGGTCGCCTTCTCGAAGCCGAGTCGGGGGGCGGTTAGGGAAGCGGGCCCCGGTTACGCACCGCTGCCGCTGCGGGTCCCGCGGTGCTCCCGGTACCGCTCAGCCGCCTCGCGAGCCCGCTCGAGCGCGACGTCGAGGGCCTCGTCCGCCGCGACCTCGACGTTGGGGGTGACGCCGGTGCCCTCCCAGTTCGTGCCGGTTATCGGGTTCACGGCGGCGCCAACGGGGATGAAGACCTCGAAGCGCTCGTTGATCGGGACGGTCCCGCCGGGGTTCGCGCCGCCCCCGGTCACCTCGCCGATCAGCGTCGCCCGCTCCTGTGTCAGCATGTTGTAGCTGAACTCCTCGGCGCCGCTGAAGGTGCGGCTGCTCGTGAGGACGAAGATCGGCACATCGGGGCGCTTCTCACCCGGGATCTCGTCGTAGGTCCAGAACTCCTGGGTGCGCTCGCCGACGCGCCAGTACAGGCTGTTCAGGTGGGTCGGCTCGGCGAAGAACCACGAGCTCACGTACCGGATCATCTCGGGGCTGCCCCCGCCGTTCTGCCGCATGTCGAATACGATCGCGTCGGCGTTCGCGAGGAAGTTCATCGCCGCCGCGGCGGTCGGCTTCGCCTCTTCCGACCCGTCGAAGTAGCGCATGTCGATGTATCCGATGTTGCCCTCGAGTCGCTCGACGCGCTCGAACCCGTAGTTGCGAGAGCGGGCGCGCTCGGCGGCGGCCGCACGGGCCGCGTCCGGGTCCTCCCTCTCCATCCGCGAGACGTCGGGCGGGCGGACGCGCACACGCAGGTGCCTGTCGTTCGAGACACCCTGGAGCGCCCCGGTCACCGCCGAGGCGAAGGCTTCGGGGTCGGTGATGGCATCGAACTCCCCGGCCTCGTAGCGGACGAGGAGGTCCGCGCCGCTGGCCTCGCCCACGTCGGGGTACACGTACCGTTCGGCGAGAAGCTCTTCGAGCCGTAGAACGACGGCCCGCCTCTCGTCGTCGTCGAGATTCCCGGGGGACTCATCCGTCTGGGCCCCGAGAGGCGTCGTCGTGGCCGACCCGATCGCCAGGACGGCGAAGGTTCGGAAAAGGCGGGTGGACACTCGGTCTCGCATCGACATCGGCGGCTCCAAACGTCTCGGGGTTTCGTTCATGTCTGACAATCGGCCGCCGGGCTGCGTTCGCCAACCTCTGGCCCGCGGCGAGCTCGGGTCGGGTCGGCGGCGTCCCCCGGGTGGCATGCCGTGGCACGAGTCACGCATGTAGTTTCGCCTCGGCGCGGACACCGGTGAAGTCCGTCTAATCGAAGAGGTGCGACGTGACCGAGCAGCCGCCCGAAGCGGGCTCCCCGGAGTCCCCCGGAGGAGAGGAGCGCCGCCGAATCGAACGCACCGTCGCCGCGCTCCGGCGGTGGCTCGACGGGATCCGGCGCGTTCCGACCATCCTGAACGTCGTTCTGTGGAGCTCCGTAGTCTCGGGTCTCGCGCTGGCCTGGCTCTGGTTCGGGCGCAGCGATTCGGCGTGGGTGCGCTGGCTCGCGCTCCCGTGGCTCGGGCTCGCGGCCGTCCCGCAGCTCGGTCTGTTCATCCTCGTGAGCTCGCTCCGCGATCTCTTCGAGCTGCCCGAGCGCCTCCTCGCGATCAAGTCGGGTCTCGCGGACGGCGGCTCGCGAATGCTCGAGCGGATACGCAGCGAGGCGGAGGGGGACACGCCGAAGCCCGGCTTCCTCGGGACCCTCCGGGAGGCGTACCAGCTCCACGGCGAGGTCAGCAAGGTCGTCGCGACCCGCGCTCTCGTGCACCGCTTCACCGGGCCCGTCGCGCTCCTGATCGGTCCGGCGGCCTTCCTCGCGAACTGTCTGATCGTGGTGCTGGCCGCGCTTTCGCTGGTACTCCTCGCTCCCTGACGCGGGTCGGCGCTCCCCGGGGTGGCGGGCGAGTCGGGAGGACCCCTCCGTCGCGATGGATTCGCTAACTGTCGCCATGACAACGCCTTGCGAGCAGGCAACACCCCCGTGAAGGCGCTCGGCGCCTCGCCCGTCCGCCCCGACACTCGCGGCGCAGTCTCCACTTAGCCGCTTCGATGGGGGACGCGTGGCCCGCGGGTCACCCCGAATGCAGTCGCGGGCACGCCACAACCGCCGCAGGCCGAAACTCCGGCGGATCCGCCCATTTATCGGCAATCCAACCACTTGGGGCGCCGGCACGCCTCCGGGCGCCCGAACCTGCACGTCGAACCCCCCAGAGCGTCGCGGCTCCATCGCCGCGCGAGCGGGAATAGATGGGAGGTTCGGGTGGACGAGCTGTTCGGGTACGTATCGGGCATCATGGCCCGGGGCGCGGCGATCGGGCGCGACCCTCGGGCTCGCCGGACGGCGGCCATCGGGCTGGCGGTCGCGACCTCGATCGCGGCCGGTAACGGGATCGGCCAGCTCACGGCCGCGGGTCAGCAGCGAGCCGTCGCGATCGTGGCTGCCGCCGATTCCGCCTCATGGCGTGGGGTCCCCGAGGACTCCGTCACGGACGAGCAACGGGCCCGGCAATATGTGTCGAGCTGGCGGCTCGATCTCAGACGAACCCCGATCCGTCTGCTCGACGCCTGGCTGGCCCGTCCCGAGGCCTGGCGCGACGAGCTCGTACCGATCCTCGAGGCGCACAGCGTGCCGCCCGAGTTCCTCTACCTCGCGTTGCTCGAGAGCGGGATGGACCCTGCCGCCGAGAGCCCCGCCGCCGCGGTCGGGCTCTGGCAGTTCACCGAGCCCACGGCGCGGCAGTACGGTCTGGTCGTCGAGGACGGAGTGGATGAGCGCCTCGACTGGCGCCGGTCCACGTGGGCGGCCGGCCGGTACCTGCGCGACCTGTACGATCTCTTCGGCACATGGGAGCTCGCCGCCGCGGCGTACAACGGCGGTCCCGGGCGCGTCTCTCGCGCGCTGGAAACGACCGGTCTCGACAGTTACTGGGCTCTCGTCGAGGCGGGGCACCTCCCCCGCGAGACGAGCGACTACGTGCCGAAGTTCCTCGCGATCGTCGATCTCGCCGAAGAGCGCATACTCCAGTAGGCGGGTGATACCGGGCCCCTGACTCATTCGCGCCGCTCATCACGTACAGACACCCGACGATGATGAAGCGGGACGCACTCGCGCCCCTGATGAGCCCGAAAGCCCGGAGTCTGACACGTGCTGGAGCGAATTCTCCGCGATCTCAAATACAGCGTGCGAATGCTGACCAAGAGCCCGATGTTCACGACCGCGGCGGTCGCGACGCTCGCGCTCGGCATCGGTCTGAACGCCGCCACGTTCTCGGCGGTCACGGGCATCCTGCTCAGGCCACTCGGGGGGGCGGAGAACCCCGACGAGCTCGTACAGGTCTACCGCGCGTGGCCCGGGATGGACTACGGGTCGACGTCGATCCCGCACTATCAGGATCTGAGGGATCGCGGCGGCGAGGCCTTCGAGAGCACGGCCGCCTGGTTCTGGGAGGAAGTGTCGCTGTCCGCCGACGGCCAGCCCGAGCGGCTCATGTGCATGCTCGTGAGCGCCAACTTCTTCCAGACGTACGGGGTGGTCCCGGTGCTCGGACGGCCCTTCATCCCCGGGACGGAGGACCGCGGGCCGCGCGCGCACCCGGTCATCGTTCTCGGTCACTCCTACTGGCAGACCCGGTTCGGGGGCGATCCGGACGTGGTCGGCCGGACGGTCACCCTGAACGGCGCGCCGTACGAGATCGTCGGCGTGGCCCCGGAGGACTTCAAGGGACCGGTGACGTACGCGGACATCCCCGTCTACATCCCGCTGATGATGCAGCCGGCGATCGGTCAGGTGGACGTCACGGAAGCGCGTGGCAGCAACTCGATGACGACCGTCGGGCGGCTGGCGGACGGCGTGTCGATCGAGCGTGCCGAGCAGGTGCTCGACGGCATCCTCGTGCAGCTCAAGGAGGAGTTCCCAGGCGAGCTCGACACCCAGCTCGGGCACACGCTCGTCTCGCAGTCCGATGCGGGCATCCACCCGATGTTCCGCTCCGCACAGGTCGGGATGAGCGCCGTGATGATGGTCGTGGTCGCCCTTCTGCTGCTGATCGCATGCGTGAACGTCGCGAACCTGTTCCTCGCGAGAGCTCGCGAGCGGCGGCGCGAGATGGGAGTCCGCATCAGCCTCGGGGCGAGCTCGGGCGCGATCGTCCGGCAGCTCCTCACCGAGAGCCTCGTCTTCAGCGCGGTGGCGGGTCTCGCGGGTCTCGGGCTCGCCGCGGTGGCGACCCGGGTGCTCGGTCAGGTACGGCCCCCGATCGACGGCCCGTGGGCCTTCCAGGTCGCCCTCGACACTTCGGTGCTGTGGTTCACGCTCATCGTGTCGGTCGTCGCGGGTATCCTCTTCGGTCTCGCCCCGGCGCTCCAGGCGGCGAAGCCAGATACCGTCGCGGCGGTCAAGGGCGCGTCGGCCGACAGACCCGGACGCTCGCGGGTGAGCAGCGGGCTCGTCGTGGTCCAGATGGCGCTGTCGCTCCTCCTGCTCATCAGCTCGGGCCTCTTCCTCCGCAGCCTCCAGGGCGCGACGAGGATCGATCCGGGGTTCGACGATCCCGGCGGTCTGGCCCTGACGTCGCTCGACCCCTTGCTCCAGGGGTACGACGAGGCGCGCTCGCGCGAGTTCCACGAGCGACTGCTCGAGGAGGTCAACGCGCTGCCCGAGGTCCGCGTGGCCGGGCTGACGACTACGCTGCCGCTCGGGCTCAGCGGGTCCGACCGGGATGTCGACATCCCCGGGTACGAGTTCGCCGAGGGAGAGATGCGCTACGTCAGATACGCGCAGATCACCGAGGGATACTTCGAGGCGATGGGGATTCGATTGGCGGAGGGCCGGGGCTTCGACCGGCGCGACAACGAGGATGCGCCGCACGTC
The DNA here is from genome assembly GCA_033720355.1 of Gemmatimonadota bacterium. Classification (GTDB taxonomy): domain Bacteria; phylum Gemmatimonadota; class Gemmatimonadetes; order Palauibacterales; family Palauibacteraceae; genus Palauibacter. The sequence goes on along the minus strand of JAWWCR010000011.1, from coordinate 33,226 downwards.
CTCATCATCAACCAGCGCTTCGCCGAACGGTTCTGGCCCGGCGAGCCGGCGCTCGGGAAGGTCGTGCGTCTCTCCGGCGAGGAGCACGAGGTCGTGGGTGTCGTCGCGACGGGCAAGTACCAGAGCCTCGGCGAAGACCCGACCGAGTACATGTACCTGCCCGAGCGCAAGCACTTCCGCTCGAGCGTGTCCGTCGTCGCCCGTACGAACGGCGCGCCCGATCTGGCTCTGCGCCGCATCCGCGAGACCGTGCGGGCGCTCGATCCCGACATGCCGGTCTACGACGTCCGGACGATGGAAGACCACATGGGTCTGGCCCTGCTGCCCGCGCGGCTGGGCGGATCGGTTCTGGGGATGTTCGGGATTCTCGGCCTGATCCTGGCCGCCGTGGGGATCTACGGGGTCATGGCCTACTCCGTGGCGCAGCGAACGAAAGAGATCGGGGTGCGTGTGGCTCTCGGGGCGGACCGCGGCAGACTCGTGCGTCTCGTCCTGCGAGAGGGGATGAAGCTCGCGGTCATCGGGACCGTGCTGGGTCTGCTGGCCGCCGCGGCCGCCGCCCGGCTGGTGAGCGGGATGCTCTATAACGTGAGCTCGCTCGATCCCGTTGCGTTCGTCGGCGTCCCGCTACTGCTGACGGGCGTCGCCGCGCTCGCCGTATACCTCCCTGCGCGCCGGGCGGCCCGCCTCGACCCGATCAGGGCGCTCAAGACCGAGTAGCCGGGTAGCCGATCGCCGGAGGGGTCCGTAGCGTGCCGGCCCATGGCGATCCGACGGCTGCACCTCGTCGAGCTCGAGGACCTGCCGTGGTACCCGCGCGCGTTCCGGGACTTCGGTACAGACTACCTGAGGCACATGGAGTCGGCCTTCGCGGTGCACCGGCCGATGGTGCCGGTCATCCGCGACCTTCTCCGCGAGACGGGCGAGACGCGACTGGTCGACCTGTGCTCGGGGGGCGGAGGACCCGCCCTTGATGTGGTGCAGGACCTCGCCGCCGACGGTGTCGACGCGACGCTCACGCTGACCGACCTCTTTCCCAACCTCTCCGCGTTTCGAACGGCCGCGGCGGCGGCCCCGGACAGGGTGTCCTTCGTCGAGGAGTCGGTGGACGCCCGGCGAGTCGACCCCGAGCTGCCGGGCGTGAGGACGATGTTCAACGCGCTGCACCACTTCCGACCCGACGACGTGCGGTCGATCCTCGCCGATGCCGTACGCGCACGCCGCCCGATCGCCGTGTTCGACATCCCCCCGCGCGCCGTATGGAGGGTCATCGGGTTTCAGCTGACGCCCGTGGTCGTGCTGCTGGCAACGCCATTCATCCGACCGTTCATGTGGAAGCGGCTGTTCTGGACGTACCTGGTGCCCGCCGTCCCCTTCACCTGCTGGTGGGATGGCACCGTCTCGCTGCTCCGGTCGTACCGGGCCGACGAGCTCGCGGCCTTCGGCCAGGAGGTCGATCCACATGGGACGGACTGGCGGGTCGGAGAGCTGAAAGGCGCGGCGTCTCCCGGTCCGCTCCCGTACCTGATCGGGGTGCCGCGCCGGGCAGAGCGACGCTCGACTCGGCCGGGTGAGCGATCTCCCTGAAGCCCGCTTCACGGCACGGCCGTTGCCTCCCGAGGACACGCGTCGACAGCCGTCGCACGGCTGCGGCGAGTCACGTGGTGCGCCACGTGACAGGGGGCCTGCATGGACAGCGGAACGAAAGACCCGGGATCGGTAACGATGGTGCGAGACGAGCGCGCCGGAGGGCTTCTCGTCTTGGCATTTCCCCTCGAGGTATGGCAGTATACCGCACTCGCCGCCTTCATATCCCTCGGCTGCGCGGCGATCGGACTCGCCCGTCTCGTCTGGCTCCTTCGCCGCGCCCGACGAATCGTCGACGAGCGGACTCGCTTTTCGTCGCTGTTCGATCACGCCGACACCCCGATGCTCATCGTCGATCTCGACGGGAACGTCGACTCGGCGAACCTGGCCTTCAACAGCGCCTTCGGGGCAAGAGTCGCCGACGCCGTCGGCCGGCCGATAACCGCTTTCTTCGCCGCCGACGCGCGGGCGAGCCTGTTTGGCAGCATCCGGTCGGCCGTCTCGGGAAAACCGAGAAAGACGGAAGCGAGCTTCACCGCCGGCGACAGCCCCATGCAGGTGGAGATCTCGGCCGTTCCGATCCGAAAGGGTGAACGTGTCGAGGGAGTCTGCCTGTATGTCCGGGATGTAACCGACCGCAAGCAGCTCGAACGGGAGCTCCAGAGTCGCGCCCTGCACGACTATCTCACCGGGCTACCGAATCGATCGCTGTTCCAGGATCGGCTCGAGCACGCGCTCAATCGGGCTCAGCGTGACGGCGGCTCCGTGTCCCTGCTGTATATGGACCTCGATCGCTTCAAGCCCGTGAACGACCGGTTGGGTCACGAGGTCGGTGACCGGGTCCTGACGAAGGTCGCCGATCGGCTGAGAGCCCTCGTTCGAAGTGCCGACACGGTCGCGCGAGTCGGGGGCGACGAGTTCGCCATGCTCCTCGAGGGAGACTGTGACGACGACGAGGCTCTGGCTACCGCGAAGAGGGTGGTCGGGTCGCTTCGCGAAGAGATGGTCGTGGACGAGCATCGGATCCTGATCGGCACGAGCGTAGGCGTCGCGCGAAGCGACGTGGATACCGGCACCCCCGGAGACCTCGTGAGGATGGCGGACCTCGCGATGTACGAGGCCAAGAAGAGGGGCGGGTTCCAGGCCTACGCATATCATCCCGAGCTCGAGGTCGAGGCGGACGGCTTCGGCGAGCGGGTGGAGGATGAGCTTCGGAGGGCCGTGCGGGTCGGAGACCTCCATATCGAGTATCAGCCGATCATCGATGTCGGGGGCGAGACGCTCATGGGGGTCGAGGCCCTGGTCCGCTGGGACCACGCGGAGTTCGGCCGAATCAACCCGTCCCAGTTCATCCCCGTCGCGGAGGAGTCGTCGCTCATCGCAGAGCTGGATCGGTGGGTGCTCGAGACCTCCTGCCGGCAGATCAAGACCGCCCTCGCCGCGGCCGGCGGAGATCACCCGCTGATGCTCAGCGTCAACCTGTCCGCGCGACACTTCTCCGAGCCGGACTTCATTCCGGCCGTGTCCGACATCATCCTGCGTACCGGCTTCGACCCCGAGCGGCTCCAGCTCGAGATCACGGAGACTGCCGCGGGAGGGGACTCGGATCGGGTGCGGCGGCTGAAGGCGCTCGGCGTCAAGGTCGCGATCGACGACTTCGGGTCCGGATACTCGTCGCTCGGTTATCTCCGCGACCTCGACGTCGACGTCCTAAAGGTGGATCGGTCCTTCGTCCTTTCCCTGGGTGCCGACCCATCTTCGGTGGCGATCGTCCGCACGATCATCACGCTTGCCGAGATCCTCGATCTCGAAGTCATCATCGAGGGCATCGAGGACGCCGTTCAGCTCGGACACCTCGAGGACCTGGGCGGACGCTACGTGCAGGGGTTCCTCTGGGGTCGTCCGCTTCCGGCCGAGGCGCTGCCGGATCTGCTCCGCAACGGCGTCCGCCGGTTCGAGGCGATCGCGGATCGCAGCCCGGTCTCGCCCTCGCCCGCAGGAAACGCCCGCCCCTACCTCGCACCTGTCGGCCGACGTCACGATGATCGGAATGGGCCGGCCCCGGACGTGGCCGGCCTTCGATCGAATGAGAGCGCTACCCCCGCTCGCGGGCCGTGAACGCGTCGACCGCGGCCAGCAGCCTCGCGTGGCCCCAGGCACCATAGAGGCGACCGCCCTCGGCGAACATCGAGTGCGGGAGCCAGCCCACGCCCACCGGGTGGGCGGTCGACCCGTGCAACTGCCCCAGCGAACCGCCGTTGCCGGCCTGGTAGTGCATGAGGTGACCGGCCTCCACGTCGGGCGACATGTGGGCGATGGACGGGCCGCGCGCCACGCCCTCGAGGAAATGCGGCATGCGCGCGAGCCGCTCGTTCATCTCGAACAGCTGCAGGGCCAGCGGGCCGTGTCGCTCGGCCAGCTCCGTTCGCGCGGCGTCGAGGCTCGCCTGCACGTGCGACTCGTCGTAGACGTCTTCGGTCGTGTTCCAGCGGTCGGGCGTCTGGGCCCGGGCGTCCTCGGCGAAGACGCTCCCGAGGATCACGGCGGCGAGGGCGAGGGCGGTCGCGCCGGGTACTACCGGGCGGGCCTGCGAACGGGAAAATGACGACATCGTTGCCTCCTTGTGGACGACGGGGGGACATACGTCATGTCCCGACTCGCGGAAGGCGTGTCAACCCCCGGTTCGCAGCCCGCTGAACAGGCTTCCCGTGCGGACGGTTCGGGCGGGCTCGCAGGTCCAGATGTCGCCGTCGGTTAGCGCCAGGCCCCGTTTCCGGGGGTGTCGGTGGGCCGGCCGCGCGCCGGTGCGGGTCAGCCCCGGTGGCGCCTCCCCTCCGGGGGTGCGGCGCACGATGCGGTCAGTCGATCTTCGTGAGCCGGATGTTGCGCCACGTGGGGGCGTCTGCGCGAAGGTCGAGCGCCTCGCCTGTGGTCGAGAAAAAGAGTCCGGGCTCGTGCTCCTCCATCCTGAGATCGCCGAAGTAGAGGTAGCCGTCCCGACGCTCGAGAGAGGTGTCCACGTGCACCTGTCCCCAGATCGAGTAGCGGTAGGTGCCCTCGTAGCTCGCCCATGCGTCGCGGTCGGGGCCGGGCGGGTCCGCCGGTCCGCCGTTGTAGTCGAGGACGGTCGCATCGTTCACGCGGGTCATGCTCACCGGCCGCCCCGTCCCGTCGACCGAGAAACGCAGCAGGAAACGCGTCGGCCCCATGGCGAGCAGCGCCTCCAGGTCGTCCGTGAACGCGAGCGGGGCGGTCCGGCCGCCGAGGGCGAGGGCGAGGATGCCGTCCTGTACCTCGAGGCGGATGTCTCCACCGCTCGGAACCAGATAATGGCCGGCGAGCCGCGCGACGTCCGGCGTCGCCGTGGGGTCGGGCTCGACGTCCGGGTAGGACGGACGACCCGACGTCATCTCGCCGAGCGCCGCATCGGCGAGCCGATCGGCCAGACCGAACGCGAAGCCGCCCGTCAGCCCGTTCGAGTCGTCGTTCGTCAGGATGGTCAGCCCGAAGCCCCACTCTGGATACCACGCCATGTGCGACTGGAAGCCGAAGCCGCCGCCGTTGTGATTGTAGAAGTGCGTCCCGCGCCGCACGTACCGCCCGAGCCCGAGCCCGTACCCGCTTTCCTGCCGCTCCCGCCGGAACTGGATCGCGAGCAGCTGGCCATGGAGATCCGCGGGTAGCAGCCGACGACCGTCGACCTGCGCCCCGTTCATGTGGAACCGGATGAACTTCCCGATGTCCTCGGCCGTCGAGTAGAAGGCGCCCGACGGGATGAGTCCGAACTCGAGCGGCACGCGGTCGTACCCGTTCGCGTGACCGGCGGCCCGGTTGGCGTCGGCGCGGATCTCCCCCCAATCGAACGAGCTGCGGGTCATCCCGAGGGGTTCCAGCACGACCTCGCGGATGTAGGTGGGGAAGGGCACGCCGGACACCCGCTCGAGGATGTATCCGGCGAGGTCCACTCCGAGGTTCGAATAGCTGTAGCGATCGCCGACCGGGTACCGGAGCCACGTGTCGGAGATGCTGCGGATGTAGGCCTCGAACGAGGGGTAGGACGGATCGTAGTTGTTGCCGATCGGCGCCTCGTGGGTGAATCCCGCGTGGTGGCTGAGGAGGTGCCGCAGCGTGATGACCCCCTCGGGGTGGGGCTCGAAGCGCGAGTGCACCGTGAAGTCCGGCAGGTAGGTGACGATCGGCTCGTCGAGGTCGACGAGGCCGTCGCGCACCGCCATCAGGACGCCGGTCGCGGTGACGGTCTTCGACATCGATTGCACGCTGAAGATCGTCCGGTCGTCGACGGCGGCCCCGCCACGCTTCGCGGTCATCCCGAACGCGGCGCTCCACACCGGGCCCTCCGCATCGACGATCACGATCGAGGCCCCGGGCAGCCCCTCCTCTTCGATACGTGCAGGGATCTCCGCCTCGAAGACCGCGATGAGCGAGTCGACCGACGGACCGCGCAGCGGTCGCGGGTCGGGACTCTCCTGTGCTCGACAGGAGATGGGGACGAGAAGGAGTCCTGTGGCTAGCGCGAAGCCGATGCGGTCGAGCGTCATGTTCCTGTTCCCGGCAAGGGGTGGTCGTGTTGCCGAATCTCCGATCGGCAACATCGGCGTCGGGGGCCCTCGCCGTCTTGGAAGGGATTAGCTCGCGAGCCTCGCCGCCCGCAATCGCCCCGGAGTGATCCGCATCCGGCGGCCGAGCTCGTTCGTCAGGTGGCTCTGGTCGTAGAAGCCGAAGCGCACGGCCACACTCGACAGCGGTTCGTCGCCATCCACCAGCGCCCGGGCGGCACCGGCCAGCCGCAGGGCGCGGGCGAGCTCGACCGGCGTGCAGCCCCGGTGCCGCTTGAAGCCCCGGATGACGCTCACCGGGTGGACGCCCGCCTCATCGGCGAGATCCCGCAGCGTCACGCCCTGGATCGCCCGGGCCCGGACCAGCTCCTCGACCCGTTCGAGCCATGGCGGAGGATCGCCGACCCGATCCGATCGCGGTCGGTCGAGGCCGTCGAGCAGCCACACCAGCAGAGCCTCGATCGCGGTCGGCGTCAGGTCGTCGCGGAAGGCCCACTCCCGGACGAGTCCGCGCGCCAGGACAGCCGACACCTCGGGGACCGATGGGCGGACTCCCTCGGGGAGGAGGAGGTTCCCGGTCGTATCGGCAAGCCACTGGTCGCCGATCTCGAGGACGAGACACCGGGCCCCGTGGTCCGAGAACACGTTGGCGTGTGCCGCGCCCGGCGATCGGAAGACTACCCCGTCGCGGGTCAGCTCGGCGCTGCCACGCGAGTGCATCTCGCGGAGACCTCCATCGAGGACGACGCATACCTGAGCCGGGGTGTGGTGGTGCCGTGCGATCCGCTGCCCGGCCGGGTGGGCGAGATCGCGAAACGTGAACGGACCCGCGGCGCGGGCTCGGCTCTCTCGGGCTGAATGGACCGGCGGTATGGGCACGTCTTCCTCTACGGATGCGAGCGCTCCGAGGTTACGCCGACGTCCGATCGGGGGCTGCCCCCCGCCGGTCGCACCTCGTCCTCGGTTATCGCCGCCCGCGCGAAGGGCTGTGTCTCGAGGAACGCGGAGACGTCGGCGACGGCGAGACCGAGCTCTGCGAGCCGGTCGTGCGCCAGATACATCTGATTCTCGGACCCGTCGAAATGCGCGACCACACCGGGTCCGTCGGGATCGAAGTGCCGGTCGACGAGCTCGCGGACCTCCGGATATCGGATTCGATGCGCCCCGCCGGCCGGCTCGTCCGGCATGCCGTGGTCGGAGGTGATCATCAGCACGAAGCCCCGGTCGCCCGTCTTCGAGGCGAGGAGATCGACCGTCTCGGCGAGCTCGCCGTCCACGACGCGCACGGTCTCGCGCATCTCGACCGAGAACGGGCCGTACTTGTGCGACACGTAGTCCGTGCTCTTGAGGTTCACGAGAAACAGGTCGGTGACGTCGTCCTCGCCGAACGTCGTGCCGGAGATCACCGAGCGGAGGGCGGCGGCCTCGAACCGCGCGAACCGGGCCGTTCGCCGGATCTCGCCGGGATCGGCGACGTCATGGCCCAGCCACGTGCCGTCCCCCTCGGCCATGATGCCCGAGGCATCGACCTCCGACAGGGTCTCGGGCAGGGCGTAGCAGTCCGGGTTGGTGGCCCACCGCCCGCGCCGCTCGTCGTAGAAGGTCATCAGCGGAGCGCGACCTCCGGCGATGCACGCGCCGTGTCCCGCCATGCCGACCGCGGGGTAGTAGGTTCCGCCCTGGATCGCGATGACGGCGCCCTCGACGGCCCCGCCAAGGAGATCGGCGACCGTCGGGACCTCGAGATTCTCCGGCGAGGCGCCCTCGAACAGGTTGCGGCCCCACCCCGCCCCGCGATCGAAGTACGAGTTGCCGGTGATGCCGTGGACTCGTGGGAACGTCCCCGTAGCGAGCGTCGTGTGCGCCGCCGCCGTGTTGGTCGGCAGGTAGTCGATCCGGGCGCCGTCGAGGTCGAGTCCGCTGGAGGCCAGCTCTCGGAGGGTGGGGACATCGTCCGCCCACCGCGTCAGGTAGTCGGCCCGGAAGGCGTCGAGGACGATCACGACGATGGCCGCGGGTCTGGCGTCCTCGTCGAGGACCCCGGTCACAGGCCGCCCCGCGATCTCGTAGTCGGGCGTCAGGTCCAGCCAGTCGAGAACGGTCGCCCCGAGGTCCTGGTGCGATACGGCGTCGGGTCGCACCCCGGGCTCGACGAGCCCCGGACCGTAGATGATGCCCGGAATCTCGGTGTCGTAGTCCCAGGGGCCGCCGTGCATGAACACGTACGATGTCCCCGCGGACGTGATGACCCACCCCTCCGCCGGGATGATCGTCAGGTCGCCGACCCGTCCCGGATACCACGAGCGGGCCAGCGCCTCGACCCACCGGGCCCGTTCGGGATCCGCCGTGGGCGCAGTCTCGGGTGCGTCACCGCACGAGGTCGTGAGCACCGCGAGGACCGCGTACGCGACTGCCCGGTCAAACCGTCGCATCAACCGCGATTCCGATACCGTTCCGAAATCCTGTTGGGGTTCGCCTACATGCCTCCCGCCACCACGATGGGGACGACGAAGTCGGCGAGACAGTCGAGGGTCTTCGGTCCTGTACCGAAGGAAGTCGCCGATCTCGCGCTTGCCATGGAACAATACGACCGTCAGGAGGCACGGTGTCACCGCCTGACGACCGGGCGTTACGCGGGTCGGTTGCGCAAGCCATAGGATGTACCGTCGGTTCGGGAGCGGGTCGCTCCCGCGAGACCATCGGAAAGGGACCGTGACGAGACTCCAGGACATCCCCGGACAGATCCTCCAGTCGGCGCAGGACTCCGTGCCGGCCGATTCGGTGTCGGCGATCGGAGAGATCGGCGCCGAGGTGACCGAGATCGGCCAGCTGATCGTCCGCGGCGAATGGGCGCTCGCGTGGACGAGGTTCTCCGAGGGCGCGGTTCAGTCGGCCATCGATTTCGGCCCCCGCGTGCTCGCGGCGCTCTTCGTCGGCGGGATCTTCTACGTCGTGTACCGGATCATCTTCCGGATCGTCGAGCGCATCCTGAAGGCGAGCGGCCAGCGCGGATCGGCCGGGTTCCGCGACCTGGTTCTCAACACCATCCGCTTCGTCGGCCTGGCGCTCGTGGCGCTGGTCGCGCTCGCGCAGCTCGGGCTCGACATCACGGCCGCCGTCGCCGGGCTCGGGATCCTCGGGCTCGCACTCGGGTTCGCGGCCAAGGACTCGCTCGAGAACTTCCTGGCGGGGGTGACGATCATCATGGACCGCCCCTTCGACGTCGGCGACGTGATCGAGGTCGAGGGGGTCTACGGCACGGTGACCCGCTTCACGCTGCGCTCGACGCGGGTAAAGACGGTTCAGAACCGGATCCTGATCATGCCGAATATCGGGATGATCAATCAGGCCCTGATCAACCACTCCGCACAGCGCTTCGTGCGCGTCGATGTCGCCTTCGGAATCGCCTACAAGGAGGACATCGACCATACGCGCGAGGTCGTGCTCGCCGCGGTCGTCCGCGACGACGAGCGGCTCGTCGACAAGATCGACCCGCAGGTGGTCGTCACCGAGCTCGCCGACTCGAGCGTCAACATGCAGCTGCGGCTGTTTGTCCGGGATGCGGCGAACCAGCTCCAGGTCAGGTGGGAATACCTCGAGCGCGTGCGGAAGGCCCTCGCCGCGGCCGACATCGAGATCCCCTTCCCGCACCTCCAGCTTTTCATCGACGAGGCGAAGGCCTTCGAGGGGACCTCGCTCGGTCGCTCCGGTCGGGAGAGTTGACTGGCCTCTCCGACCAGTCTTCTCGGGAAATATTGCCGGTGCCGGGCGCCGGCGGCGAGCCCTTACCCCGGCGGCGAGAGTCCACTAACCAGTTGTGATAGCTGAGGTTACGCTATCGTCCCGGCGCGGCATGCCGGTTGCCCATCCCGTCGGGCGACGTTCGGCGCCCCATCCGTTCGGGGTCGCCACGATGAAACAGGAAAACTGCTGACGCGGGAGGCCGATATGCGTACGCGACTCGAGAGATCCAGCCTGCTTCTGACCGCCCTGGCCGCGGGAGTCGTCTCGGCGGCGTGCGGGGATGCGATCGCGGGTGAGCGCGAGGAGGTCCCGCAGGCGACCGAGATGACGGTCACCCTGTCCCATACGATCACGTCGGAGCGCCACGGGACCGGCGACGAGTTCGACGCAGTGGTCAGGCACGACGTGATCGACGGGACGGGTCAGATTCTGATCCCGGCGAATTCGCCGGTGCAGGGCCACATCACCGAGTTGAGCGAGGATCCGCCGCGGCTCGGGCTGTCGTTCGACCGGCTCGCCGCCTGGGCGGAAGAGCACGACCTGAACGCCGAGCTGGTGTCGGTCACGCCGCGCGAGCATTCGGAGATGGTCGACGAGGGCGCGAAGATCGGCGGAGGCGCCGCCGCCGGCGCGTTGCTCGGCGCGGTGATCGGCGGTGGAGCCAAGGAGGCCGTGATCGGCGCCGCCGCGGGAGCCGCCGCCGGGACCGGCGGGGCGCTCGCGACGAAGGACCGTCACGTGTACCTGCCCGCTGGCTCGGTACTGAGGATCCGGCTGATCGATCCGATCGAGGTCATCATCCCCGAGGCCGGGTCGGACCGCGACGCGGAGTCGGACGAGTCGTGAGCGAATGACGGAATCCTGACGCGACCCGTCAGGGTGGGGTGGCGGTGAGGTGGAGGAACGCGGTCCGGGTCGAGAGACTCGGGCCGCTTCCTCGTTTTCGGGCCCCGACGCACGGGTTCGGTCGGCTCAAGCCCGAGCGGCCATGTCGAAGGTGAACGCCGCCCCGCTCGTCCCCGGCGGCGGTTCGTCCACCCGAATCCTGCCCTCGTGACGCACGATGATCTCCCGGCAAATGGCCAGCCCCAGACCGACGTGGCCCGCGCCGGGCGCCGCCTCCCGGCCACGCGCGAACGCCTCGAAGATCCCCTCCCGTTCTCCCTCGGGAATCCCCGGGCCGTCGTCGAGCACGCGCGCGATGGCGCGCGCCCCGTTGCCGGTGGACGCGCGCTCGACGACGACCCGGACACCGCCTCCACCGTGCGCCAGCGCGTTCTCGAGCAGATTCTCGAACACGCGCTGGAGAGCGAAGCGGTCTCCCGTCACCCACACGGGACCGTCAGGGGCGTCGACCGTCACGCTCGTGCCGTCTGCATGGACGGCCCACCGCTCGACCGTCTCCGACGCCAGCGCCGCCAGATCCACGGGCTCGAGGTCGTAGGACTCGACGCCGGCTTCGAGCCGCGCGAGCTCGAGGAGCCGCTCGATCATGACCGACAGACGGTCGGCGTTGGCGAGACCGAGCTCGAGGAGCCGGCGCTGCTTCGGCGCCAGCTCTCCCGGTACCTCGTCGAGCAGGAGCTTCTTCACCTCGCGCACCGACGCGAGCGGCGTCTTGAGGTCGTGCGACATCTTGGCGAGGAAGTCGCTCTTCGTCTTCTCGATCTCCGCGAGCTGCTCGGTCATGCGGTCGAAGCTGCGACCGAGGTGTGCCAGCTCGTCGCGGCCGTGCAGCCCCAGGCGCACCGCGAAGTCGCCCTGCGCCACGGCCGCCGCCCCGGCCTCGATCCGCTCCAGCGGGCGGACGATCGACCGGAGGATCCAGATGACGAGCGTACCCGCCAGAAGCACCGCGGCCGCCAGACCGAGAACGGCGAAATCGGCGGCCCGCTCGGCGTCGTCGGCGAGGTTGCGCAGCTCTCCCGCGACAGCCGCTTGCGCCACGCCGCGCAGGTCGCGCACGCGACGGTCGAGGGCGATGGCCTCGTTTCGGAAGATCGTCCACGCCGCCGTGTCGGCGGCGGTCGCGAGAAACCGGGCGCTCGCCCTCTCGGCGTCGACGGGATACCGGTCCTGAAAGGCCTCCCAATCCTCGACGAGCTCGCGCAAGGCCTCGCTCTGTCCACCCCGCAACTCGAGTCTCGAGAGAACGGCGATGGAGTCGCCGATCGCCCCGCGGCGGGCCACATAGGCCTCGAAGTACCCCGGGTCGAGCGTGATCCGGAACTTCTCCGCATCCTCGGTCGACTGAGACACGAGATCGAGGATGCCCGTGGCGCTCTGCGACACGCGAGAGTCCACGGTGGCGATCTCCCGTCCCGTCTCGATGGTGCGCTGGACCGTGCGCTGGTAGAACGCGAGCAGTCCTCCGAAGACGATGATCAGCAGCAGATAGCCGCCGCCGAGCCGGGTCCCGACCTTCACGCCGTCGTCGACTCCTTCGGCCCGGGGTCGCTCGCATCGCCGCCGTCCGCCGTCTTACCCTCGGCCTCCCACGCCTTGAGCTTGTTGTAGATCGTCTTCGGGTCGAGATCGAGCCGGCGCGCCGCCTCGGACCGGTTCCCGTCGACGGCCTCGAGGGTCTCGAGAATCAGCCGGCGCTCCGCCTCCGCCGCGGTGATGCCGATCGGAAGGACGACACGGCCATGGGATCCGTCGGCCGAGCGCACGTAGGGGGGCAGATGGTCCGGCCGCACCCAGCCCTCCCGCGCGAGGATCGTCGAGCGCTCGACGACGTTCCTCAGCTCGCGGACGTTCCCCGGCCACCGGTACGATGTCAGCATCTCCTGCGCCTCGGAGGTGAGTCCCTCGACTTCGGTGCCGTGCTTCTCGTTGAACTGGGTCACGAAGTGGGCGAAGAGCAGCGGAATGTCCTCGGGGTGGTCGCGCAGGGGCGGCACGAGGATCGAGAAGACATTCAGACGGTAGAAGAGGTCCTCACGCAGGATCTTCTCCTCGACGAGCTTCTCGATGGGGCGGTTCGTGGCGGCGAGGACCCGGACGTCGAACGACACTTCCTTGCTGCCTCCGAGTCGCCTCGTCTTGCGCTCCTCGAGGATGCGGAGGAACCGTGGCTGGAGCGCGAGCGGCATGTCGCCGATCTCATCGAGCAGCAGCGTCCCGCCGTCGGCCTGCTCGAAGCACCCGGGCCGACGATCGGTGGCGCCGGTGAACGCGCCCTTCTCGTGACCGAAGATCTCGCTCTCGATCAGCCCCTCGGGGATGGCCGCGGTGTTCACCGCGACGAACGGTCCGTCCGAACGGGCGCTCAGCTCATGGATGCTGCGGGCGACCATCTCCTTGCCGACGCCGCTCTCGCCCCAGATGATCCCCGACGCCTCGTTGCGCCCGAGCAGGGCTACCTGCTCCATGACCTCGCGCATCGCGCTGCTGCGCCCGACCATCGAACCCACGACGTTGGCCTCGTCATCGAGCTCGGCCGCGAGCGCGCGCGAGCCCCCCCGGCGCTCGATCTCCTCGGCCGCCGACCGGATCAGCGACTCGAGGTGCTCGTGGTCGACCGGCTTCGTCAGGAAGTCCATCGCGCCGCGCTTCATGGCGTCGACCGCCCACCCCACGCTTCCGTGCGCGGTGATGAGGATGAACTGAGGTGGCGATTCCCGGGCGGTCACCCGCTCGAGCAGGTCGAGCCCCGAGATGCCGGGAAGGACGATGTCGGTGACGACCACGTCCGGCCGATCCGACTCGATCGCCGACAGCGCCTCGAGACCGTCCTTCGCGGTCGAGACCCTGTATCCCGCGTGCTCGATGCGCATGGCGAGCGCCTCGCGCATCGCGTCGTCGTCATCGACGAGGAGGACGTGGACGGGACTCGTATCGGTCATCGGCGCACCGGCTTCGGGTGGGTCGCGGGGGGCGGACGCCCCCGCCGTCGAACGGACGAAAGTTACCGCCCCGAGCCGTCGCCCCGCGACCGCCGGAGGGCCTCGGGCGGGAACAATTCCCGAGATGGCCGGCCTCCTGGACAACGTCGCCGGGACGGATGTGCTCCATAACTGTCGTTCTTACAACAGGTTAGGTGTGCGCAGGACTCGGTACGTCTGGTGCATCGAGCGATCACGGCCGGGTGGAACGGATCTGCCCGGCGACGGAAAGGAGATCGACATGCTCGGACTCATCTTCGCGGTCCTGATCGTACTCTGGCTCCTCGGAATGGTGAGCGCGACCACCCTCGGTGGCTTCCTGCACCTGCTGCTGATCCTGGCGGTCGGCGTGCTGCTCATCCGGATCATTCAGGGCCGGGCGGTCTGACGAACGCGACGCCAGCGCGACAGACGGTCGTCGTCTACAACCCGGTCGGCGGACACGCCGACCGGCTCGACGATGTGAGGTCGGCCTTCGACCGGCGCGAGGTGAGCCCGCGCTGGGTCGAGACGACGCCGGAGGACGCCGGGTCCGGCGTCGCACGGGAAGCGGTCTCCGGTGGCGCGGGCCGCGTCGTGGCGGCGGGCGGCGACGGTACGGTTCGCGCCGTCGCCGAAGGCCTCCTCGGCAGCGATGTCCCGCTCGGCGTCATCCCTCTGGGGACCGGGAACCTGCTCGCGCGCGGGCTGGGAATCCCCCTCGATCCGGAGGAGGCGGTCGACGTGGCCGTGGAGGGCGCCATGCGCACCATCGCCGTCGGGTTCGCCAACGGACGGCTCTTCGTCGTGATGGCCGGTCTCGGGATGGATGCGCGGATGGCCGCCGGGGCGGACCCCGAGTTGAAGTCGCGGCTCGGGTTCTTCGCCTACGTGCTCGCGATCGCCCGCGAGCTCCGTCGCGAGCCCTTCGCGGTCGAGATCAGGGCCGACGGCGAGGCTCTCGCCCAGCACCACGCGTCCATGGTGCTGGTCGGCAATCTGGGAGAGCTCCCCGGCGGCGTGCAGGCCTTCCCCGAAGCGGATCCGACGGACGCCCGGCTGCGGGTCCTCACCGTCCGTGCATTCGGCGTCCGGGGTTGGCTGGCCGCGGTGCTGGAGTGCTTTCGACGCCACCCGGGGCGCAGGGTCAGTCGGCACGCGGTGCACTGGCTGTCCGTGCGTACGACCGAGCCCGTGCCGTACGAAGTCGACGGCGAGGAGTGTGGGCCCACGAGGCAGGTGGAGTTCACGGTCACGGGCGCGGCGCTGCGGTGTCTGGTCCCGCTCGATCGAGCGGCCGACTGACAGGGCGCGGAGGCGCCCGGGGGCTCAACCCCACCACACGCCCAGGTCGGCGAGATGGGCGAGGCTCTGCTCCACCGACCATGCCGGCGACTGCCCCGTGTCGACGACGCGGGTGTGGGGCGCCGTCCCGGCCGTCGCGGGCTCCCAGCGCGCGGCTACCGCCTCGTAGATGTCGACATCCGCGTCCGACGGGGTGTCGCCCCGCTCCTCGATGCGCCGGCGCACTCGGCGGGGGGGCGCCTCCAGCCGCAGAAAGACGGCTGGAACACACAGATCGGCGGCGGCGGCGAGAAACGCGTCCCGGCGCCCGTCTTCGCGGAAGCTCGCGTCGACGATGACGCGCTCGCCGTCGAGGAGACCGTCGAGCGCGGTCTCGAGCAGCGCCGCGTAGGTGCGGTCGTTCCACTCGCCGGTATACAGACCGGCGCCGAACTCCGCGGCCGCCGGGGTCGCGGGGTCGATACCCGCGAGCCGCTTTCGGGTGCGATCCGACGACAGGACCTCGAAGCCTGCTCTCTCGCCGAGCGAGCTCGCGAGGGTAGACTTGCCGGTGCCCGGGAGACCCCCGATCAGGACGAGCGCGGGTCGTCTGGCCGGCGGCTCGAGCAACCCGAGCGCGAGCAGCCAGTGCGCCCGCGCCGACTCGATCGAGCGAGCTCGCTCTTCCGGCGGGACCTCGGGCTCGACCGCGCGCATGCCCGAGACCTTCGCCCGCACCGCCGCCCGATACGCCGAGTAGAAGGACAGCAGGCGCCGGCCCTCCTCATCGTCGGCGGCATCGAAGTACGCGTCGACCAGCGGCGTCGTCAGATCGGCCCGGCCGTGGTACCGGAGGTCCATGTCGAGGAAGGCGATGTCCGACACCGGATCCGCGAAGCGAAAGCGCTCGTTGAACTCGACGCAGTCGATGATGACGATGTCTCGCGGCGGGTCACGGTCGGCGAACAGGTAGACGTGGTCGAGGTGGAGGTCGCCGTGCGTGTCGCACGGCACGCCGGCCCGGGCGCGCTTGTCGATCAGGGGCTCGAGGGCCGCCAGACGCCGTTCGAGTGCTCGATGCAGGCGCTCGAGCAGCCGCTCGGTCAGCCCCCCTGGTCCCCCGGCCTCGCCGGCAACGTGCGGGCGGGCCTGCTCCAGGTTTTCCCGGGCGTTCCCGGCTACGACCTCGAAGCGGCCCCACGCGGCGATCTCCGCGCCCGAGTCGGCGGCCGCGTGGAAGCGAGCGATCCGGCGCCCGAGCACGGCGACGTGATACGGGCCGACGTGGCCTTCCTCGACCCAGCGTTCGAGCGTGGACTCTGCCGGCAGGCGACGCATCACGACGGCCCAGTCGACCGCGTCGATGGCGGGCGGCTCGCCGTCGTCCACGTCGAGCGGATCGCCGAACGTGGCCCTTTCGCCCCGGCGCACGATCGGGGCGACGCCCAGGTAGACGTCCGGTGCGAGCCGCCGGTTGAGCCGGACCTCCTCGCGACAGAAGTGGGCCCGGCGCTCGAGCGTCGTGAAGTCGAGAAACCCCAGATCCACCGGCTTCTTGACCTTGTAGACGCGATCCTCGGCGAGGAAGACGACCGAGATGTGCGTCTGGACGACCACGACGTTCCAGGCGGGCGGATCGTACGCCCCGGGACGCCGGAGGTCCGCGATCAGCTCGCCGAGATCCATTCCGTTCGGCCCGGGCTGCGGTGGTCGGGGGGTCGCATGCGCGGAAGATGCCGGGTGTCGGGCGGGTCGCCAAGCGGAGCCGCGGCGTGAACCGTGGCGCAACCATCGCGGGTACCCGCATCGTCCAACCCGACGGAGCCGTTGACAATCCTCGACGAATCTCGCGGCCGCGAGGCCGTTCAGGCATCGTTCATAGATGACGGAACCACGACCACCGGGACGATCGTTCCTCGACGAGCTCAAGCGCCGTCGGGTGGGTCGGGTAGCCATCGGCTACGCGGCCGCCGTGTTCGTGGTGCTACAGGCCGCGGACATCATATTCCCGGCGCTCGGGATCCCGGACGGGGGGTTCAGGGCGCTGGTCATTGCCTCGCTCGTCGGATTCCCGATCGCGATCGCGCTCGCCTGGCTGTTCCAGTGGACGCCGGAGGGGCTGCGCCGCACCGGCAGCGACGACGACGGCCCCGTCGTCGCGGGGCTGAAACGGGCGCGTGGGATCGTCCTCGGGGCGGTCCTGGTCCTGCTCGTCGCGATCGCGGCGATGGTCGTGCGTCCCACCGGCACGACCGCCGGGCCGCTCCGGACCGACGTGATCGCCGTCGTCCCGTTCTCCACGACGGGTGGTGGCGACCCGGGGATGGGCGAGGGTCTCGTCGATCTGCTGTCACGCAATCTCGACGAGGTCGAGGGACTCAGGCTCATCGATCCGCGGATCGTCCTCCACCGGTGGCGCCAGGTCTCGGCCGACGGGCCGGTCACGCGCGACGTCGAGCGGGACATTGCCCGCGAGGTGGGCGCGGGGTCGATGCTGACCGGAAGGGTGGCCAACCTGGGTGGCGAGGTGTCGGTCGTCGCCGAGCTCAGAGCGATCGACGGCGAGGTGCTGGCGGCGGCCGAGGTGCGGGGGACGAACGACGACCTGCTGGGGCTGGTCGACCGGCTGAGCGTGGCGCTGCTGCGCGAGATCTGGCAGGCGACCACCGCCGCGCCCGTCCCCGAGCTGGCCGAGATCACGACCGACGACGTCGACGCGATGAGGCTCTTTCTGACGGGCGAGCGACGGTATCGCGAGTCGGCATGGCCGGAGGCGCTCTCCGCCTATGCGGGGGCCGTCGAGGCGGACCCCCAGTTCGCGTTCGCGTACTACCGGATGGCGCGGACGCTGTCGTGGGTCGGCTCGGGCGATGGCCGCCAGTCGACCTACACCGACCTCGCGCTTGCCCTGTCGACGCGGCTCCCCGAGCGGATCCGGGCGCTCGCCGTCGCCGATCGCCTGTGGCTGGATGGTGCGCGGGAGGAAGCGATCGATTCGCTCGAGGCGCTGACCGAGCGCTATCCGGATGACCCCGAGGTGCGGTTCCGGCTCGCCGATAACCGCTACCACGAGTTGTACGAGGGCGCGGGTCCGCTGGCGCCCGACATCGTCGAGCAGACCAGCGCGTTCGAGCACGTGCTCGAGCTGGATCCGACCTTCCTGCCGGCGGTGATCCACCCGCTCGAGGTCGCGCTCCGCTATGGGGACGTGGACCGGGTCGATCGCTACACGGGGGTGATCGAGACGGCATCGCCCGGCGACAGCGCGGCCGCCGCGATGGTGTCGGCGGCACGCGCGCTCGTGACGAGCAGCGACGACGTCGAGATCGTGCGCGCCACCTTCGAAGCCATCGTGGCGCACTCCTTCGACGCGTCGGGGATGGCGCGGCAGGTGATCCTCGCGGTGCGGCCGGCGGCCCTGCGCGCGGGCGCGACGCTCCCCGCGTCGGACCAGACGCGGCTCATCGCGTGGTTGCGGGATCAGGAGGACACCGCCACCGAGGCCTCGCCCGAGGCACGCGCCCTCCTCGTCAATCTCCTCTCCGCGACCGGCCGGCTCGAGCGCGCGGCGTCGGAGGCCGGCCTGGCGTCACGGGGCGTGGCGCTCGCCGCCCGCCGCGACCCGGTGTATGCCGGGTACGTGGATGCGGAGTGGCTGAGCGGTGGCGAGCTCGAGCCCACCGCGCTCGTCGCCGCGACCGGTCGAATAGCGGAGGCGTTGTGGCGCAGGGACGCCGCGGCGCTGCGCGCGGCGATCGACGCGGCGCGGACCGCGGAGACCGGGGAGACCGGCGCCGCGTGGGCGGCGCTGATTGCGGCTGGCGATGCCTTCCTGGCCGTCCTGTCGGGCGACCCGGGCGACGGGCTCGACCGGGTCGAGTCCGCGTTGCGTACGGTCCGGACGGGTGCGGGGTCGTTCAGCGAGCCGCTCTGGTTTCTGTGGCTCGACCTGTCCATCGACGGCGACGACCGTCTCGCCCGGGTCGTCTCGATCCTCGAGCGTCCATGGTCCGGGGCGGCGGCGTTCGAGGTGAGACGGCTCGGCGCGCTCGCCCGTGCGCTCGAGGCGAACGGGCGGACGGCGGAGGCCGCCGCGGCGCGCGATCGCTTCACGGCTGCTCTGGCGGGCGCCGACGCGGGGCTCCCCCTGTACGGAGTCCCGACATCGGTGGCGTTTCAGATGGCGTCGAAGATCTCCGATCGGGTGCCCGTCGCGTCGACGAACGCGGCCTCGGCGATCTCGAGCCCGCGGTCGCCGGTCGTGAGCACGACGAGCCCGCCGCCCCCGTCGAGATCCGGAGAGCCGTAGGCCAGCGCGCGCAGCCCCGGGGCCTCGCCCCAGTGCCAGAATGCCTGTCCGGCGCCTTCCATCCCCCACCCCAGACCCCAGCGCAGCCCGCCCGATCGCGGCACGGGATCGGCGAATGCGAGTCCGCGCAGCTCGTCGTCGGCCAGCCAGTGTCGGACGAGCCGCAGGTAGTCCGCGGCAGTCGTCGTGAGCCCGCCGGCCCCGTTGGGCCCGAGGAAATTCGGTACCGGATCGGTGGCCGGAAACTCGCGACCCGCCATGCGCGCGGCGAGTGCGGAGATCTCCGTATCGGCTTCGCGCGCGTCGTCGATCGTCACCCGCGCCGGGTCGGCGCCGCGTCCCTCGGCCCACTCGACGAGCGCGCGGCTCTTCCACTGCGCCAGCAGCATGTATTCGATGAACCGATCGCCGGGCGCATGCGGCTCGGCGAGCCGCGCCGCCCGGTCGGGACTCCCGAGAAACGAGCTCGATCGCATCCCGAGCGGCTCGAACACGTGCGTCCTGGCCAGCGCCTCGAGCCCGATCCCGGTGACCGCCTCCATGGCTCGCTGCACGAGGATGACCCCCTCGCCCGAGTATCCCCAGGCGATGCCCGGCCGATGCGTCGTCGCCAGCGGCGTGTCGCTCGTGAACCGCCAGTTGGGAAGCCCGGTGGTGTGCTCGAGCGCGTGGCGCGCCGTGATCGCCCCGGCGCCATCTCCCTCGGGCAGGTCGCTCTCGATGTACGCGGCGAGCGGTCTGCCGATGTCGAAGGTCCCCGCCCGGTGAAGCGAGAGCGCGATGGTCGCGACCAAGGGTTTCGAGAGCGAGCCCGCCGGGAAGAGCGTGTCCGTCTCAACAGGCCCGCCGTTCGGCGACTGCCGGCCCGCCGTCGCGACGGCGCCCGATCCCGGTCCGGTCGATCCCTCCACCCCGCGGGGCGCCACGGCGATCGAGACCCCGAGCACCCCGGCGTCGGCCAGCAGGGCGGGGAGCCGCTCGACGAACCCGGGCGTGAGCGCCCACCGGGGGTGCCCATCGGGTCCAGCCCACGACGAGCTCGCCGCGACCGCAGTCCAGAGAGTATGTCCGGGGAGGACGCTCGCGGTACCCGTGACGCCGCCGAGCGCGGCGAGAAAACGACGACGATCGATCGACATGAGTCCTCCCGGGATTATATATTAACCGTAACTATATTTACGATTAATTTATCCTGCCGAGCGTTGCCCGCTCGACCCCGTCCCACGGCTCTACGCTTCCCCTTCGCGCCGCGGGCACTCACGCAGTAACGTCGGTGTCCCTGCGAGCACGACCTTTTGCGTTGAAGGGGCGGACCCCGGCCCGCCACGGCGGGCACCGGGCGGCCCATCGAGATACGGAATGTCCGAGACGAGCTTCGACAGCGGCGAGTGGGCGCTGATCCTCGGCGGATCGAGCGGGTTCGGTCTGGCGACGGCGCACAGACTCTCGAGAGGTGGGCTCAACGTCTGCGTGGTCCACCGTGACCGACGCGGCGCCATGAGCCGCATCGAGCCCGAGTTCGACGCGATCCGGGCCCGCGGCGTCGGGTTCGTGTCGTACAACGTCGATGCCCTCAAGGCCGAGAAGCGGGCCGAGATCCTCGAGTCGCTGGCGTCGGAGATGGGGGTGGACGGCAGGGTGCGCGTCCTCCTGCACTCGATCGCGTTCGGCAACCTGAAGCTCGTCTCCCCCGAGGAGGCCCCGAAGCCCGCGGCGAGCGAACGGCTGGCTCGTGAACTCGACGTCGCCCCCACGCGTCTCACAGGGGCGGCCGACGAGCTGTTCGAGGCCGGTGCCGACGGTCTTCTGGGCGTCGCGAGCGCGCCCGACTACTCCGATGCGCTGCTCGATGAAGAAGACCTGGCGCGCACCATCCACGCGATGGGGACGAGCCTTCTCGGGTGGACCCAGGGTCTGCACGCGGCGGGTCTGTTCGCCCCCGACGCGCGTGTTTTCGGTCTCACCAGCGAGGGCAACGAGGTCGCCTGGAAGGGCTATGCGGCCGTGGCGGCGGCAAAGGTGGCGCTCGAGTCCGTTTCGCGATCGATTGCGGTGGAAATGGCGCACCTGGGGATCCGCTCGAACGTCATCCAGGCCGGCGTGACCGACACGCCCGCCTTGCGGCTGATCCCCGGAAGCGCGCACCTCAAGGCGCAGGCCCGGGCCCGCAACCCGTTCGGCCGACTGACGACACCGCAAGACGTTGCTGACGTGATATACCTGCTGTCGCTCCCCGAGGCCGCGTGGGTCAACGGCGCGATCATCCGCGTCGATGGGGGCGAGCACGTGTCGGGGCTGACCAGATGAGTCTGTACCTCCACGGGCTCGGCCACTTCCACCCCGAGAACGAGATCACGAACCAGTTCCTCGAGGATCTCGATATCGGGACCAACGAGCAGTGGATCGCCGAGCGGGTGGGGATCAAGTCGCGCCGCACCGTCCTCCCGCTCGACTACATCCGCGAGACGAAAAACGTCGACCACCGGCACGCGCTCGACGTCGCCCTGTACGGCCACGCCGACACCGGACGGCGAGCCGCGGCGATGGCGCTCGAGCGCGCAGGCCTCGATGCGTCCGACATCGGGATGGTGATCTCGGGGTCCTGCTACCCCGACAACATGTCGCCGGCGGACGCGTGCGAGATCGCGGCCGGTCTCG
This sequence comes from Gemmatimonadota bacterium, assembly GCA_033720355.1. GTDB lineage: Bacteria > Gemmatimonadota > Gemmatimonadetes > Palauibacterales > Palauibacteraceae > Palauibacter. Next base: position 11,201 of record JAWWCR010000011.1, on the reverse strand, counting down.
GGATCGAGTCGCCGTCGTTCGACATCAACTCGGCGTGCACGAGCTACCACGTGGCGCTCCACATGCTGTCGATGATGCGCCCCGACGCGCTTCCCGAGTTCATCCTGCTGGTCGCGCCGGAGAGCCTGACGACCGCGGTCGACTACACCGATCGGTCGGGGGCCGTGTTGTGGGGCGACGGCACCACGGCCGCCGTCGTTTCGACCCGGGTTCCGTCGCGCGTCGAGATCGTCGGCAACTCGCTCGATTCGAGCCCGGAGGGGTGGGACAAGGTCGTCGTCCCCCACTTCAAGCACTTCTGGCAGGAGGGCCGCACGGTCCAGATGTTCGCCATCAAGAAGACGGTTCGGATCCTGAGAGGTCTCCAGGAGCGATACGGCGGTGACGGTCGCCGGCTCCACTTCGTCGGCCACCAGGCCAACCTGCGCATGCTCGAGGCCGTGTGCGGGCGCTGCGAGATCCCCGACGACCGGCATCACATGAACGTCATACGGTACGGAAACACCGGCGCCGCCGGTGCGCCCGGCGTCGTCTCGATGCGGTGGGACGAATGGGAGGACGGCGACGACGTCGCGGTGGTCGGGGTCGGATCCGGACTCACCTGGGCCGGACACGTCCTTCGTTTCGGGGAGACGGAGTGAAGTACGCGGAATACCGCGAGCGCTCCTACCTCGACCGGCAGGAAATCCTCGCGATGGCGTACGGACGGCTGATCGAGGATCCGCCGGAGGGCTTCGGCACCCGGCTCCCGCTTCCCCCGATGCTCATGGTCGACCGCGTGGTCGAGGTCACGCGAAGCGGCAAACGGGGCCGCATCGTCGGCGAGCAGGACCTGCGACTCGACGCCTGGTTCTTCCACTCCCACTTCCTCGGCGACCCCGTCCAGCCGGGCTGTCTGGGCGTCGACGCCGTGTGGCAGCTCGTCGGGCTCTACTGCTCGATGAACGGCGCGCTCGGCACGGGTCGCGCGCTCGGGTGCGGCGAGGTCGATTTCTTCGGGCAGATCCGGCCGCACGACGAGCTCGTGCGCTACGAGATCGACATCGTCCGCTACCAGGAGCTCCCGAGCTCGGGTGCGTCGATCGCGATCGGCGACGCACGGGTGCTCGTCGATGGCGACGAGATCTACACGATCAGCCGGGCCAAGGTCGGCGTGTTCCGCGACATCGCCTACCCCGACTATCCGTGGCCATCCGAGCATTCGCGCGGCGGGAAGATGGAGGACGCGTGAGCGCGACGGACGCGGCCGGGGTGGCGCTCACCCCTGAACAGATCCTCGAGCTTCTGCCTCAGCAGGAGCCTTTTCGATTCGTAAACGAGATTCTCGAGGTGGATGAGGACCACATCGTCGCGACGTACCGCTACCCGCCCGAGTCGGACTTCTACCGGGGACATTTTCCAGGGAACCCCGTGACGCCCGGCGTCATCCTGCTCGAGACGATGGCGCAGGTGAGCGTCGTCGCGCTCGGGATCTACCTGGTCGGTCTGCGCGGCGGAGTGGAGGAGGTGAGGCGGACGCTCGCCCTGTTCGCCGATGCCGAAGTCGAGTTCTCGGGCGTCGTGCGGCCAGGCGAGCGTGTGACCGTCCACGCCTCGAAGGTGTTCTACCGCAGGGGAAAGATCCGGTCGGAGGCCGAGATGACGCTCGATGACGGTTCGGTGGTCTGTACGGCGACGATCTCCGGGATGGGAGTGCCCGCGTGAGTCGGCGCGTCGTCGTGACGGGGTTGGGCGTCGTCGCCCCCAACGGGGTCGGGCTCGAGGACTTCGAGCAGGCCATACGGGAGGGTCGCTCGGGGATCCGGCAGTTCCCGCAGCTCGCAGATCTCAAGTTCGGCTGCCAGGTGGGCGGCATCCCGCAGGGCGTCGACGAGCTCGCCGAGCGGATGTTCGAGGAGGACGAGCTCCTCGCCATGAACTCGAGCCACCGCTACGGGTGCATCGCGGCCGCCGACGCCTGGACCGACGCCGGGTTCGAGCGCCCCGAGCACGACGACGACCATGTCTACTGGGAGGCCGGCGCCGTGATCGGCACGGGGATTGGCGGGCTCGACACGACCGGCGAGAAGCTCGTGCCGATGGTCGACGGGGGGAAGGTCAGACGGCTCGGGAGCACGATGGTCGAGCAGGTGATGGGAAGCGGTGTCTCGGCTCGAGTCTCGGGCCAGCTCGCGCTCGGGAACCAGGTCACCTCGAACTCGAGCGCGTGCAGCACCGGCGCCGAGGCGATCGTCGAGGGCTTTTACCGGATCCAGGCCGGACGGGCCGACAGGATGCTTTGCGGGGGCACCGAGGGCTCGAGCCACTACACCTGGGCCGGCTTCGATTCGATGCGGGTGATGTGCCGCGCGCACAACGACGATCCCGAGAAGGCGTCCCGGCCCCTGAGCGCCTCGGCGTGCGGCTTCGTGCCCGGCAGCGGCGCCGGCGTCCTCCACCTCGAGAGCCTCGAGAGCGCCGAGACCCGCGGCGCCCGGATCTACGCCGAGATCCTCGGCGGCGCCGTGAACTGCGGGGGTCACCGGAGCGGTGGCAGCATGACGGCGCCGAACCCGGTCGGCGTCCGCCGGTGTATCCGCGAGACCGTCGCGGCGGCCGGGATCGACGCGTCGGAGATCGACGCGATCAACGGCCACCTCACCGCGACCGGGGCGGATCCGAAGGAGGTCGCATCGTGGGCCGCGGCGCTCGACCGCTCGCCCGAGGACTTCCCGCTCATCAACTCGACGAAGTCGATGATCGGGCATGGGCTCGGAGCGGCCGGTGCGTTAGAGTCAGTGGCCTGCATCCTGATGTTGCGGGGCGGGTTCGTCCACGCGTCGATAAACTGCGAGGACATCCACCCCGAGATCGAACCGTACGCGGCCTCGATCCCGCACGAGACGCGCGAGACGCCGGACCTCAGAACGATCATCAAGTCCGGCTTCGGTTTCGGAGATGTGAACGTGTGTGTCATCTTCCGGAAGTGGTCGGACTGAACGGCGGCGGTCGATCCGTCCCCCGCCCCTGAAGAACGAGAGTCACCGATGGATAACAGCGAAGTCCAATCGAAGGTCGTCGAGGTGATCGGGCGCTACGCCAAGAACAAGGATGCACTGGATTCGGTGACCGCTGACACCAACATCCTCGAAGACCTCAAGGTCAATTCGGCGCGTCTGGTCGATGTGATCCTCGACCTCGAAGACGAGTTCGACATCGAGGTGGAGGACGAGGACGCCGACGCCGTAAACACCGTGGGCGACGCGGTCGCGCTCATTCAGTCGAAGGTCGCGTAGGCGGTCGGCGCACGGGTCCGGTGGGTCGGATCGAGCCTCTCGGAACGAACGTGGCCGCCGCGCCGTCCTCCGACAGCGCCGAGATCGACCTGGACCTTCCCTTCAGGGACAGGTTCGCTCTGTCCTTCCAGAACGTCGTGGGACGGATCCTGGCGGTCATATGGCTGCCGGCCGCCGGATTCGCGATGCGCGTCGTCATGCGCTACCGCGTCCCGAACGTGTCGGAGATCCGCAGGCGCTACCGCCGGATGGTGAAGGAGGCGGACTCTCCGATCCTGATCTGCGCGAACCACCTGACGATGGTCGACTCGGCCGTGGTCGCGTGGGCGCTCGGCGGATCGTGGTGGTATCTGTTCAACTACCGCCGGCTCCCGTGGAACCTGCCCGAGCAGACGAACTACGGGTTCAACTGGTTCAACCGGGTCGGCGTGTGGATCCTCAAGTGCATCCCGATCCGCCGCGGCGGCCGTCGCGAGGACGTGTCGTCGGCCCTCAAGCGGGTGCAGTACCTCCTGACGCGAGGCGACACGGCGATCATCTTCGCCGAGGGCGGCCGCAGCCGGAGCGGCCGCATCGAGCTGGACTCGGTCGCGCACGGCATGGGGCGGATCATGAACTCCGTGAAGCACTGCAAGGCGCTGTGCGTCTATCTGCGCGGCGACCGCCAGCTCGCCTATTCGGCGGTGCCGGCCCGGGGCGACTCGTTCTACGTCGACTTCGAGTTGTTCCAGCCCGAGTCGCCGCACCGCGGCATGCGGAGGTCGCGCGACTTCGCGAACCAGATCGCAGAGCGGCTCGTCGAGATGGAAGAGAGGTATTTTGCTCGTCGGAAATGACGTCGTGGATCTACGGGATCCCGAGAACCAGCCCGACGCGCTGCACCCCCGCTTCGACCTCCGCGTCTTCTCGGCGTTCGAGCGGGCCCGCCTCGCCGCCGACGCGTCCGCCCACGCGACGCGGTGGAAGATGTGGGCGGCCAAGGAGAGCGCCTTCAAGGTGGCGCGCAAGCTCGACGAGCGCGCGCGCTTTCTGCCGCTCCGTTTTCGCGTGCGTCTGCTCGACGGGACGCGGGCCGTCGTGAGACACGCGGCCGACCGCTTCGACGTCCGCTTCGAGGAGACCGAGGACTGGGTGCACGCCGTGGCGACGCGGTGGGGGGAGTCGGTCGAGGCGCTGCCGTCCTTCGCGGTCGAGGCCCTTCCGTCGCTGTCGGTCGAGGCGCTGCCGTCGTTCGCGGCCGAGCCGCTACGCCGCGGGTGCGCCGCGGCCGCGCAGGCGAGCGGGCGAGTGCGCGAGCTCGCGCGCGGCGCGATCGGCCGGGTGATGTCGATCGCCCCCTCGGAGATCGAGATCTCGAGGATCGGCCGGATCCCCGTGGCCCTGCGCGACCGGATCCCCCTCGACATCGACTTCTCGCTGTCGCACCACGGCCGGTTCCTCGCCTGTGCGTGGAGCCGCTCGCCGAAGAGTTAGTGACCCATCCGGGCTCGCGCAGAAACCGGCCGGCACGGGTCTGCGTAGCGGAGATGCCGCCGGGTGTCCCGGTCGGGTCGCCCGCGGCTTCGCATATACGCCGAGACCGTGGAGTCGCCCCGTGTCGCATAGAAGCTCTTCCCGGTTACGCCGGGCCGTCCCTCTCCTGATTGTCACCGCCGCGCTCGCGGGGGTCCGACCGACCGCCGCGGCCGCGCAGACGCTCGAGCTGGTCTTCCACCCGGCCGATTCGATCTTTCTCTACGAGGTGGAGCCGTCGCAGGGCCTGTGGTCGGCCGTCGTCCAGAACGTCGCGATCATCAACCGCGGGGCCGAGCCTGTGGAACTCGCGTCGCTGACGATCGAGGCCGTCACCCCCGACGGTTCGTCGACCGCGCGGACGGTGCCGGCGTCGTACCTGGCGCAGAGCGCGGCGCGTCTGCACGGCCTGGAGGCGGCCGGGCTTCTCGATCTGTACGACTTCCACTTCCAGACGAGCCGGCTCCTGTCTGGAGACGCGCGCATCGCGTCTTCAGCCACGGTCGCGCCCGGCGAGGGGCTGATCGTGAGCGGCCAGCCGATTCTCGTCGGTGCGCCGCGCGGGCGCCTCACGGTGAGCGTCGCCGGGCGGTCCGAGCGCGGTGGGGCGGTCACCGGGAGTGCCGAGATCCCGATCGCGGTCGCCACGCCCGAGATCGTCGTGCGCTCGCCCGTGCGCGGCGTCTGGTACGTCGCCGCAGCCCCGACCTTCGACGCGCACCATCGCTGGGCCGCTCCGCAGGAGTTCGCGTTCGATCTCGTCGTGCTCGGCGAAGACGCGGAGATGTCGGCCGGCGACGGGCTACGGTCGACCGACTACCACGCCTACGGGCGCACCGTGCACGCCGTGGCCGCGGGGGTCGTCGTCGACGCGGAGTCCGACGCCATCGAGGACGAGGGGCGCTACCGACAGCCCGGCGAGACCGCGGAGGAATGGCAGGGGCGGACGATCGCCGCGCAGAACGAGCTTCTCGCCGAAGGCCCACGAACCGTGTCGGGCAACTTCGTCGTGATCCGTCACGCCGACGGCACCTACTCGAACTACATCCACCTGCGCGAGGGCAGCGTACAGGTGGCGATCGGGGACTCGGTGTCCGCGGGCCAGGTAATCGGCGAAGTCGGACAGACGGGAAACAGCGACGCGCCGCACCTCCACTTCCAGGTCGTCGACGGCCCCGATCCCCTCTACTCGCGCGGGCTGCCGGTCCGCTTCTCGGATGTCGAGGTGGTCGGCTTCGGGTGGCGTGACCGCTACCTGCGGACGGGGTGGTTCTTCAAGACCGACGACGACTCCTGACCACCGGGCGGCGCGGCGCGTCGCCGCCGAATCCTGCCCGGTGGCCGGTCGAGGCGCCGGCTCCTTTCGCCGCGTCGGCCGGCTACATACTCTCGCGGGGGCCTCCATTTGCAAGGAGTCATCATGCATATTTCCGCTTGCACGGCGATCATGACCGCCGTGCTGCTCACGGCCTGCGCGCCGTCCACGACGTCCACGACCTTCGATCCCGAAGACCCCGCGGCGATCGCCGAGATCGAGGCGATCATGGAGACCACGATGGCGGGATCGAGGGACGCCGACGCGGGTCGCGTCCTCGCGATGGCCGAGGGCGGCAGCGACCTGACCTTCATCACCGCCGATGTCATGCTGACGGGGCTCGAGACCATTCGGGCCGCGTTCGAGGACACCTATGCGGGCGTGGCCAGCCAGACCCAGACGGTGCTGGAGCGCCGGATCCGCCTTCTTTCGCCGGATGTCGCGGTCCTGACCGCCATCTCGGAAGGCACCTACACCGACAACGCCGGCTGGACCTCCGACCCCGTCGGGATGGGGTTCACGATCGTGTTCGTCCGCGAGGACGGCACCTGGCGGGCCCGGCACGCGCACCAGTCGACCGCACCCTGAAATCGAGACTGCCTCGCACGGCAACAGACGTTTGAAGGAGAGACTCATGCGTACGTCACTCGCGACCGCAGCCCTGACCCTCGCCGCCGCGTCCGTCGTCGCCCAGCAGGCGACGCCCACGCAGACGGCCCCGCCTCCGCCCACGCTCGCCCAGATCGGGATGATCATCTATCCCGCCGAAGGTCAGACCCCCGAGCAGCAGGCGGCCGATGAAGAGGCCTGCACGCAGTGGGCCGAGGCCCAGACCGGGCTCACCCTGAGCTCGGGGAGCGTCGATACCGAAGCGGCCTCCGAGGCCGCGCGCGAACAGGCGTCCGAGGCCACGCGCGGCGCGGCCGTCGGCGGTGCCGCGAGGGGAGCCCTCGGCGGGCTCGCCATCGGAGCTATCGCGGGCGACGCGGGCACCGGCGCGGCGATCGGCGCCGTCGCCGGCGGGATCGCGGGCCGACGCGCACGGAAGGGCGCCGAGGCGCAGGCAGCCCAACAGGGTGCCCAGCAGGCGCAGGCCCAGGCGGACTCGCAGCTCGACACGTTCAAGCGCGCGGCCGGCGCGTGCCTCCAGGGTCGCGGCTACACCGTGACCTGATCGGGCGTCACTCCAGCCTGAGCGCCTCCATCGGGTCGACCCGCGTCGCCCGTCGCGCGGGTAGCGCGACCGCGAGGGCCGACGCCGCGCCGATCACCACCACGACGCCGAAGAAGGTCGGCCAGTGGGTCACGTCGACGTCGAACGTGATCGAGGCGAGCGTGCGTGCGAAGGCCAGCGCCCCGATGAACCCCACGACGATGCCGACGGCGACCACGAAGGCCCCCCGTCCCGCGACCAGCCGCAGGATCTGCGAGGACCGCGCGCCGAGCGCCATCCGGACCCCCATCTCGCGGACCCGCTGCGAGACGACGTAGGACAGCACTCCGTACAGACCGATCGCGGCGAGCGCGAGAGCGACGACGGCGAAGACGCCCATCAGGGTGAACGCGAACCGCTCGCGCGCGATCTGCGTGGCCGCGATGTCTTCCATGGTGCGAGGCCGGTAGAGGACGAGCTGTCCGTCCATCGATGCGAGCTCGCTGCGCGCGCCGCTCAGAAATGCCGCGGGGCCGCTGGCTGTCGACGCGACGACGGTCAGGTCCCACGAACGGTCCGCGAACTGGATGTGGGGCAGGTAGGCGGTGGGCCCGCTCTCGCCGGTCGAGGCGTGCGCCACGTCTCCGACGATGCCGACGACCCTCGCCTCCCGGCCGCCCACCCTGACCAGGCGGTTGAGCGCGGCGTCGCCGAACGCCTGCCGCGCGGCCGACTCGCTCAACAGGATGACCGGTTCGGAGTCGGGCGTCTCATCGGGGCCGAACGTCCGTCCCTCGACGACGGGCACGCCGAGCGCGCCGAGGTAGTCGCCCTCGACGATGCGGACCTGGACGGAGAAGCCGGTGTCGCCCCCCTCGCCGTCCCACCGGAGGCCCCACTGATACCCCGCGCCGGCCAGCGGAAGCCACTGGGTGGCCCCGACCGCCTGCACGCCGGGAAGCGCTTCGAGCCGGTCGTGGAACTCACGATGGAAGGCGATGCGGGACACGGCGTCGGCGTAACGGGTCTCGGGCAGGTTCACTTCGAAGGTGGTCACCGCTGTCGGGTCGAACCCCGGATCGAGGCGCTGCAGCTCGACGAACCCGCGCATCAGAACGCCCGCACCGAACAGGAGCATGACGGCGAGCGCGATCTGGGCGCCGACGAGGGCGCTCCGCAGACGGGCGCGGCCGCGTCCGCCGTCGAGCCCGCGGGCCTCCTGGCCCATCGACCCCGACAGCCCGCGAGTCAGACCGAGCGCCGGCGCGACCCCGAAGGCGAGCGCCGTCAGCGCGCTCACGACGAGTCCGAAGAGAAGCAGGGACCCGTCGAAGCCGATCTCCTCGGCGCGCGGCAGCGACTCGGGACCGGTCGCGATCAGGGCCCGGAGACCGAGCGAGGCGACGGCCAGCCCGACCGCGCCTCCCATGGCGGCGAGGACCAGCGCCTCGGTCGAGAGCTGTCGGACGAGCCGCCCGCGACCCGACCCGAGGGCGAGCCTGACGGCGAGCTCGCCCTGCCGGGCCGTACCGCGAGCGAGCGCCAGGTTGGCCAGGTTCACGCACGCGATCAGGAGCACGAGCCCGGATGCCCCGAGCAGGACGTACAGCATCGTGCTCGACCCGCGGACCACGTCCTCGTGCATCGAGACCACACGCGTCGTGCGCCAGGCCTCTTCCGGGAACTCCTCGTGTAGACGGGCCGTCACGAGATCGATCTCCGCCTGTGCCTGCGCGATGTCTACGCGCGGCTCGAGTCGGCCGATCGCCGCCAGGTACATGTTCGCGCGCGAGTTGAACCCGCCCTCCTGGAGGTTCTGCGGGATCCACAGATCGACATCCCCGGCGACCACGTCCGTGAACGTCGGGCGCATCACGCCGACGATCGTGAAGGGCCGGCCGTCGAGGGTCAGCGAGCCGCCGATCGCGCCGGGGTCGGAGTCGGTGAGGTCCCGCCACGCGCGGTGGCTGAGGATCGTCACGAGCGCGTCGCCGCGTTCCTCGGCCCGCTCGAACGTGCGTCCGAGCAGCGGGGTCGCGCGGTACGTCTCGAAGTACCCGGCTCCGATCGGGAGGGCACGCAGACGAACCGGCCCATCCGGACCCATCAGGTCGACGCCCTGCTCCTCGTAGGTGTAGACGCCGGCGAGCGTCTCGAACGCGTCCACCTGCTCGCGGAAGTCGACGAAGTCGAGCGCGGAGAGGACGCCGCGTCCCTCCGGATCGCCCTCCCAGACCGAGAAGAGCCGCACGAGCCGATCGGAGTCGTCGTAGGGCAGGGGAGAGAGCAGCACGCTGTCGATCGCGCTGAACACCGCCGTGTTCGCCCCGATCCCGAGCGCCAGCGTGACGATGGCGACCACCGTGAACCCCGGGCTACGGCGGGCCGCCCGGACCGCATGCCTGAGGTCGCGCCGGGCGTCGACGAAGAAGCGCACGCCGGTCTGGCCGCGCACGTCCTCCTTCGTCCCTTCGACCGAGTCGAAGCCGCCGAACTCGCGCACGGCCGCCCGGCGCGCCCCGTCCGGGTCCATCCCGCGCTCGATGTTCCGTTGTGTCGCGTGCTCGAGGTGGAAGCGGATCTCCTCGTCCATGTCCGCCTCGAACCGTCCGCCCCTGAGCGCCCGCCACCGCGCCTCGATAGCGGCCGCTACCCGGCGGATCACGTGGCACCTCCTTCGAAGGCGATCACCCGGTTCACCGCACCCGACGTCCGCGCCCAGTTCTCGATCTCCGTCGCGAGCTGTTCGACCCCGCTGCCCGTCAGCTCGTAGTACCGCGCGCGCCGCGCGTTCTCGCTCGTCCCCCAACGGCTTCGGACCTTCCCCTTCCGCTGGAGACGCTGGAGCGCCGGGTAGAGCGACCCCTGGTTCACCTGGAAGACCCCGTCGGTCACGCTCTCGAGCTGGACGGCGAGCCCCCAGCCGTGCATGGGGCCGTGCTCGAGCAGCTTGAGCACGAGGAGGTCGAGGGTGCCGAGCAGCACATCGGACTTGTCGCGGGACATGGGCATCTCCTTTTGGCGGCCAAAAGAAGGGTAGCGTACGCCCTTTTGGCCGTCAACAGGAGTCGCCCTCTCGCTGGTAGCTAGGTCCGGCGATCGACTACGGCGTCCGGGGCGTCTCGTCCGAGTTCCCGTCCACGTACAGCCCCTCGATCTTCGTGACGGCGCCGCCCTCCTCGACGAACCGCACGCGGAACGTCCCGAGCCCGTCGAGCAGCCAGGTGGTCTCGTCGATCGGGTGCAACCGGTACGGCGGGTTCCCGTCGCGCTGGTATCGGAGCGTCCCGTCCTCGAGCGTCACGTGTCGCGGCCCGTAGTCGCCGGCGAACCGGGCGGGGTCGCCCGACAGCGTCGGGGGGTCGTCGAGCGCGGCGACCGCCTCGGCCGTCCAGCCGCGCGCGCGGGTGACGATCGGGTGGCCGGGCCGGATCTCGAGGGCCCGCTCGTACGACTCGAGCGCGTCGTGGTAGAGACCCGCTTCGAGCTGCACGTCGCCGAGGACGGAGAGCGAGTTGCCGCCCCGGGTGTTCAGCTCGGCGTTTCGCTCGAGCAGGGCGATGGCGGCATCGGTCTCGCCCATGCCGCCGAGCGCACGGCCCACCCCGGCCGTGAACGGGTCGCTCACGAGGTCCGCGTCGTCGGCGCGAAGCTCTTCGAAGAGCGCCATCCCGTCCTCGACTCCGTCGTCGCGGAACGCCGCCACGAGACGCCGCCGCGCGACCCGTGCGGGTGAGTCCCAGGGCTCGTAGTCGAGCCAGGTGAGCGCGTGGTGCTCGTCGGCGGGCCATCCGGCGACCTCGCCGACGCGCCCGAGCACGTCGCGCCCGATCGACAGCCCGCCATCGCCGTTGGTGAAGTAGACGAACGCGTCGCGGCGGTCGGGATATGCGAGCAGATACGCCCGGAAGCCGCCGTTGTGGCCCCACTGCCAGATCGCACGTCC
>JAWWCR010000010.1:0-49140 GCA_033720355.1 Gemmatimonadota bacterium | reverse complement strand
CGAGGGAACGGTCTCCGCCGGGAGGCTCGAGACGATCTGGCGCTCGCCGACCGAGCGCGGGCGCACCGTCTACGAGCTCATGCCCGACGGCACCCTCGCGGTTGCCGACTTCTACCACGACGGATCGGGCTGGCAGCCCTTCGGGAGCGCGCGCTACACGCGCGTTCCGTGAGACCCCGTCGGGCCCGGGCCGAATGACGGCGCGGCACGCGGGTATCTTCGCTCGAACAACCGACACGAACGACTGTCTACTCGCACGACGGGGGCCCCCGATACGACGCAATGAACGAGACAGACGACTCCGTCGCGGCGGTGGACAGCGGACGTCGGCCACCGATCGGGTACTCGGCGCCGGTGCGCTCGTGGCGATCGCGGCGACAGGGCTCGTGACCGCGTGCGTGGCGGGTCCGGTCGACGAGCATGCGACCATCGAGCGACTCGACGGAAGCCGAGTCACCGCCGACTCGCTGAGCGCCCGTATCGAGTGGCTCGCCGACGCGGCCGACGTGCACGGCCTCGTCGTCGCGGTGTTCAACGACGCTGAGGCCGTCTACGCCGAGGCGTTCGGGTTCGCCGATGCGCCATCCGGGCGGCCGCTCACGCTCGACACCGAGATGTACGGGGCCTCGCTCAGCAAGGCCGTGTTCGGGGTGCTCTCGATGACGCTCGTCGACGACGGGATCCTCGATCTGGATGCTCCGCTGGTGACCCTCGCCGGGGGCGACCTCGCGCGCGTCCACGGCCCCGAATGGCACGAGGACTTCACCTCCCTCGCCGCGGACCCGCGTCTCGAAACGGTCACGGCGCGTCACGCGCTCAGCCACACGACCGGGCTCCCGAACTGGCGCTGGATCGAGGACGATCAGCTGCCGCGCTTCCACTTCGATCCGGGGGCCCGGTACGCGTACTCCGGCGAGGGAATGGTGCTCCTCCAGCTCGCGATCCGGGCGACGACCGGGCAGCCCCTCGAGACGCTGATGAGGGAGCGCGTGTTCGAGCCCTACGGGATGTCCCTGTCGAGCTACAGGTGGCAGCCGCACTTCGAGTCCGACTACGCCCTCGGGCACCGCGGCGATGGCTCGACGTATCCGAAGGACAAGGACAACGAGCCGCGCGCACCGAGCACGCTCGAGACGACGCCGCGCGAGTACATCCGCTTTCTCGAGGCCGTGCTGAGAGGGGAGGGTCTGTCCGCCGCCGCCCGCGACGAGATGTTCTCGCCCCAGATCCGGATACGTGGCCGCACCCAGTTCGGCCCCGGTGCGACCGAGGAGACGGATGCCAACGACGACATCGAGCTGAGCTACGGGCTCGGGTGGGGGCTGATCCGGACGCCGGCGGGCTGGGGGGCGTTCAAGGAAGGGCACGGGGACGGCTTCCAGCACTACTCGATCATCTTCCCCGACACGGGGCTGGGCGTGCTCCTCATGAGCAACAGCGACAACGCGGAGAGCATCTGGGGATATCTGCTCGAGGCGACGATCGCGAACACCCATACGCCACTCGATTGGCAGGGCTGGATCCCGTTCGACCGACGTCCGGAGACCCCGTAGCAGGCCCCCGGGCGTCGTTACGTCTCAGGCGATGAGACACTCCTCGCTCGACCGGCACCCGGTCTCGATCCGCTCGAGACCGAGCCGCTCGAGCTCGGCGTTGACCGCTGCGAGGTCGGTTTCCCACACCTCCGCCAGGCGGTCGGTGTAGCCACGCAGCTCATCGATCAGGATGTCGCGGATCTCGGGCATGTTGTTGCCCGGACGGCCGTCCCCCTGCTCGGCCATCGACATCAGGTTCGCGAGCCGGTTGTTGACCCTGATCGGGAAGTTGAGCGGGTCCTGGCCGCTGCGGTTCCGAACCTGGTAGATGTTCGCCTCGACTTCCGACGCGTTCGCCTCCAGTCGGGCCGCGGCCTCGGCGAGACGCTCGTCGTCCGATTCCTGGAGCCGGGCCGCGAGCTGCTCCTTCACGCTCCGGATCTCGATCACCGTCTGGTTCGCCTCGTTCACCTTGTCCCAAACCGAGCGCGAGAACTCGTACTGCGCCCGGAGATCGGCGTCGGTGATGTCGGGCAGCCACGGGTTACGCACGATCTCGACCGGTGCCGTGAGGGTCACATCATCTGCGGTGAGCCGGGCGGTGTAGCTCCCCGGAGGAAGTGTGGGCGCGGTCCGCCGGACGCCCCACAGGATCATCCCGGGGAAGACTTCGAACGGCTCTCCCTGCATGTTCCACGACATCTCGCTCAGTCCCGCCGCCAGCGGAACCTCGGGCTCGCGGGCGTATCTGGCCTCGGGCCCCGGTGAGGCGGTCGAGTCCGCCACGGTCGCGGTGTCGGCGACGAAGTCGCGGACCACCGAGCCCGACGCGTCGAGGATCTCGAGCCGCGCGAACGTCGGCTCCTCCGGGAGCCACCAGCTGAGCGTGACGTCCGACGCCGAGCGGATTCCCGCGGCCGGCGTGAACATCGCCGGCTCGTCACCGAAGTCCGGCGTCATCTGGCGGAGCGGCGCGATGTTGTCGAGCACCCAGAAGCTGCGGCCATGCGTCCCGATGACGAGGGCGTCCCGCTCCACGATGAGGTCTGCGATCGGCACATCGGGGAGGCCCTCGTTCAGCTCCTGCCACGAGCCGCCATCGTCGAACGACACGTAGACGCCGTGCTGGGTTCCCGCGTAGAGGAGACCGGGACGGGTCGGGTCCTCGCGCACCGCGTGTACGTAGGCGTCGTCGCGGATGCCGTCCACGATCTTCGTCCACGATGCCCCGAAGTCGGCGGTTCTCCAGATGTACGGGCTCAGGTCGTTCAGGAGCGGGCGTCGCACCGAGATGTACGCGGTGCCGACATCGAAAGCCGATGCGTCGATCTGGCTGACGCGCCCGAAGTCGGGCATGTCGGGTGGCGTGATGTCGGTCCAGGTCGCGCCGCCGTCGCGGGTGACGTGGACCAGCCCGTCGTCCGAACCGACCCAGATGACGTCGACGTCGATCTTGCTCGGACCGACCGCGAAGATCGTGGCGTACACCTCGGGCCCGTTCATGTCGCCGGTGATCGGGCCGCCCGAGTGTCCCAGCGTCGACGGGTCCGCCCGGGTGAGGTCGCCCGACAACGCCTCCCAGGTCGACCCGCCGTCGCGGGTCATCCATAGACGCTGGGACGACACGTACAGCCGCGTCGGGTCGACCTTCGAGAAGATGATCGGGAACGTCCACTGCCAGCGCTCGACGAGCGCGCTCGACGGCTCGCCCGAATAGAACCACGGGTAGGGATTCACCTCGCGCGAGATCCCGAGCTGCCGGTTGAACTTGTCGAGATAGCGGCCGTTGTTCGTCCCCGAATAGAAGAGGTCGAGGTCACGGGGATCCGGCGCGATGTACCCGGGCTCGCCGCCGCCCGCCCGGTACGAGAGGTCGGTCGACCCGGCCGTGATCTCGGTGTAGCCGGGCTCATCGTCCTCGTCCGCGTCCTGCCCGTTCCCCGCATCGCCGTCCGCTACGGCCTCTTCGCCCTGCGTGGCCATCGCCTGGCGCTCGCGCGCCACCATTCGGTCGAACGCCCCGAGGTTCCAGTCGGACGGCGTGCACAGCGTGCTGTTGTCCTGCTGCGACCCGCACGCGTGGAACGGGATGTGCCCGGTCGTCACGACGTGGTAGAACTGGGCGGTCGGGAACTCCTGATCGGTCCACGAGTCGCCGGTGTTCGTCGAGACCGCTCCGCCACCGTCATTCGCCACGACGAGGTGCTCGGGCTCGTCCGGATCGATCCAGAAGTCGTGGAAGTCGCCGTGCGTGCCGTTGTTGATCGACTCGGTCGTGCGTCCGCCGTCCTCCGAGCGGAAGAGCGACGTGTTCTGGATGTAGACGACATCCTCTTCGTGCGGATCGGCGAAAACATGCGTGTAATAGAACGCGCGTTGCCGGATCGAGCGGTCGTCGTTCACGAGCTCCCACGTCTCGCCGGCGTCGTCGCTCGAGAACAGCCCGCCGTCGTCGTTCTCGACGAGGGCGTACACCCGGCTGGAGTTCGCCCGGGACACCGACACGCCGATACGGCCCACGGGGCCCTGCTGCGGGAGACCCTCGGCGCGCGTGATCTCGGTCCACGTCTCGCCTCCGTCGGTGCTCTTGAAGAGCCCGCTCCCCGGCCCGCCGCTCGACATCTGATATTCCTTGCGGTACGCCTCCCACAGCGCGGCGTACATCACGTCGGGGTCGTTCCGGTCGATCGAGATGTCGATCGCGCCGGTCCGGTCGTCGCGGAACAGGACCCGCCGCCACGAGTCGCCGCCGTCGGTGCTCTTGTAGACGCCGCGCTCGTCGCTCGGCCCGCCGTACTTGCCGAAAGAAGCCACGAACACGATCTGCGGGTTCGTCGGATGGATGCGGACCTTCGAGATCCCGTGCGACTCGCGGAACCCGATGTGCTCCCAGCTCTCGCCCCCGTCCCGGCTCCGGTACACGCCGTCGCCAGGCATGATGTTCCCGCGGATGCACGTCTCGCCGGTCCCGATGAACACGAGGTCCGGGTCGGTCTCGCTCACCGCGACCGCGCCGACGGAGGCCGATGTGATCTTGAAGTCTGTGACGGGGAACCAGTCCTCCCCCCCGTTCACCGTCTTCCACAGGCCGCCACCGGTCGCGCCGAAGTACGCCTCGTCGGGACGGCCCCGCACCCCGGTCGCGGCGATCGATCGTCCCCCGCGGTCCGGGCCGATGTTGCGCCATCGATATCCGTCGAGCAGCTCGTCGCCCAGAACGACGCGCTCCGACATCTGGCCCGACGCGCCGGCCGGGGTCACCGTCGCGGCGGCCGCGCACGCGCAGACCGCCAGCAGCGAGATCGGGGCCATGCGTGTCCGGAAGCGACGCTTCGACAACTGGGAAGCAGACGATTCGATCGGCGAGTGCGCGCGAGCGGGAGGAGTCATCGGCTCGTGGGGGTCCGGGTTCGTGAGCATGAGCGCCCCGGTACGATAGGGGCGGCGAGATCGGCCCGCACTACCGCCGGCGACGAGCCCGGACGGTGGTCGGATCGGGGGGACCCGGGTCTCGTCTCCGGCCGTGTGCCCCCGGCGCGTGCCTGGCCCGACTCGTGCAGCGACGTTCGAGCGTGCGAGAGGAGGCGCGACAATGAACCGGCTCTCAACACCGACGGCGTACGCCGTCGGAGCGGGGATCGTCATCGCCCTCGCGGTCGTGACGGCCGAGTGGGTCGTGCCGTCGCTCATTCGCGACGCTCACGCCGGCGAGAGCTTCCCCGTGTTCAACGAGATCATCTCCGGGGCCGAGACTCACCCGGTCGAGGACTACCTGGCCGACTGGCGCCGGGTGTCGCGTCCCGGGGTGGCGGCCCTCGCGGCGGTCCTGGTACTCCTCGGTCTCAGGATCCGGTCGGGGGGCCGCGGGTGGCGGCCGCTCGAGAGGCTCATCGGCGGCGATGCACCGCTCGGCTTCCGGGACGTCGTGTTCGTGGGTATCGCCTTCGGCATACTCGCCGGGGTATTGGAGACGACCTTCAGCGTCGGCCGCCATTTCCTCAACGGGTACGTCGGCGACCGGTACTATCCGGAGATCCTGTGGATGGGGCCCCTCTCGGCGACCCTGGCCTTTGCCGCGATCGCGCTGGCGCTGGCCGCTTTCGCCGCGCTGGCGGGAACGCGCTGGGGCCCTCAGAAGCTGGCTGCCCCGCTCGCGTTGCTGACGGTGTGGTCGCTTCTCCAGGCGCCCGGATTCGGGCTGCTGCCGTGGGCCGAGGTCGTCCTCGCGCTGGGGTTGTCCGTCGCGGTTGCTCGCGGAGTCGCCTCGCATCCGCGGGGCTTCGGGACAGCGACGAGGCGAGCGTCGCTGCTGCTCGTTCCGCTCCTGCTGGCGGGGTCGGCGGCGGGCTGGATCGGCGGCCGGGGGACCGCGGTCGCGGTGCCCGAGACGATCCGCGATGAGAATCGTCCGAACGTCCTACTCATCTTCCTCGACACCGTACGAGCCGCCAACCTCGGCGCGTACGGGTACGAGCGCGAGACGACTCCCACGCT
The DNA here is from genome assembly GCA_033720355.1 of Gemmatimonadota bacterium. Taxonomy (GTDB): domain Bacteria; phylum Gemmatimonadota; class Gemmatimonadetes; order Palauibacterales; family Palauibacteraceae; genus Palauibacter. The sequence goes on along the minus strand of JAWWCR010000010.1, from coordinate 43,111 downwards.
GACGGATTGGGCCACCCGAAGCGTTCTCTTCGAGCATGCTATCGCGCCGGCTTCCTGGACTCTTCCATCACACGCCTCGGTCTTTACGGGTCGGACCAACGTGCAGCTGGGGACGGGCGTGGACCGCGCGCTCGGCGACGAGTACGCGACGCTCGCCGAGGTGCTCGAGACCGCCGGTTACCGGACCGGAGGTTTCGTCGCGAACTTCGCGTACACGACGCGCGCATCGGGCCTCGACCGTGGGTTCCAGGAGTATCGCGACTTCGATGTCGGGCCGGCCCTGCTCGCGGCCAGCTCGTGGTCGGCTCGAGCGTTGACTCGACTGGGCGGCGACCTCATCCGTTTCGAGGCCTTCGATATGAAGCCGGCGGTCCGGGTCGCGGATGAGTTCCTCGAGTGGGTCGAGCGGGAGGATCCCCGGCCGTTCTTCGCCTTCCTCAATTTCTTCGACGCGCACGACCCCTACGTTGCCCCCGCCCCGTATCGCGATCGGTTCGGCCCCCCCCCCGTCGGCAGGACGCCGAGTCGGGCGCCCGACCCGGAGACGACGGCGCGATGGGTCAACAAATACGATGGGGCGATCGCATACATCGATGACCAGCTCGGCAGAATCCGACGGGCGCTCGACTCATCGGGCCGGCTGGACGGAACGCTCGTGATCATCACCTCCGACCACGGCGAGCAGTTCGGCGAACACGGGCTGATGCAGCACACCGGAAGCCTCTATATCCCCACGCTCCATGTGCCGCTCGTCATGTCGCTGCCGGGCGTCCTGCCCGAAGCCGCCGTCGTTCCACAGGTCGTCTCGCTGCGCGACGTCGCCGCCACGGTGCTCGATATCGTGGGCGTGGACGGCGCATCGCGCGTCGGCGGTCAATCGCTCGTTCCCCTCCTGGACGACCCGCTTGCACCCCGCTCCGCGGCATACTCGGCGACCGCGAAATTCGACTGGCTCGAAGAGTGGATCCCGGCGTCACGCGGCGACCTGCGCGGCCTCGTGGACTGGCCCTACCACTATGTCCGGTTCGGGGATGGTGAAGAGGCGCTGTTCGACCTCGAACGCGACCCGGGCGAGACGACGGACCTCTTCGAGAGCCCGGAGCTGGCAAACCGGGCGATGCGAGTACGGACGGTCACCGATTCGATCGCCGGCGCGGGGTAGTGGCGTCCCTGCGCCGACTTCAGCGTCGGCCGGGGCGGCCCGCGCGATGGACGACGCCTCGGAGCGAATGCGTCCCCGCCTCCTCCCGGAGCCTCCCTCCACCCCACGTCACCCGGACCATCCGGCGAACGTTCTACGGTGCAGGATCGAGCGCGCGTCCGGCGCGAAACGCCGGTCGAAACGAGCACGTGAGGGTGATCATGGATGCGCGAGGAGCGGTACGGAGAGTGGTGTCGGCGAGCGTCGTCGCGGTGGTGGCGGTCGTGGCGTGCGACGATGCCCTGGCGCCGTCGGCGGAGGTCGACGGGTTGAGATTCACGGCGACCGCCGATGTGGGGCCCCTGGCCGGGGCGTCCGACCCCGTGGTGTCGGCATCGGTATCCGTTCGCAACGTGGCCGGCCGGCGGATCGAGCGCACCTACGACGGCGGGTGCTTCATCCGCCGGTTCCAGGCATTTCTCGAGCAGGGTGGTGTGCGGCGGCTCGCATGGGACTCCGACCGGAGCCCGAACTGGGCCTGCACCGACGACCTCGCGCTCATCGATCTCGCTCCCGGCGAGACCGCGCGTCCGCACAACTGGGGTGCCGGCGTGCCCGTCGCCCAGATGCGTGATTCGCTGCCCGCGGGACGCTACGAGATCGTGATTCGTATCCAGGCCGACGACCGCGAGCTGAGCGCCGGGTTCGTGCGGCTCGACTGAGCCGCGGCAGGTCAGCGGTCCGGACCGCGGGGCACGAAGGCGTCGTGAGGTCGCGCCGCGGTCCGGTCCCCGGCGACGGGCGAGGGGACGGGGGACTCGCAGAGCCGAAGTCTGCGGGTCCGCCACTCGACCAGGATCGCGCAACGCTCGATCAGGGACACGCCGATGATCGCGGCGGGCCGGTCCGCCTGCCCCAGGCGGGTGAAGATGGGCAGGTCCGAGACGATCGCGTCGAGCCCGTCGAACGCCGTCCTGCCGATCTCGACGCTCGCGAGTCGCGTGCGGTGACCGCCGCTTCCTTCATCCCCGATACCGCGTGAATGCAGGTACAGCTCGTCGCCGGTCGGGACGTCGGCCAGCGCGGCGGCCGCGCGGTTGACGATGATGTCGGGCGCGCCCGAATCGAGGATGGCGTCGACCCACCGGCCGTTGATCAGGACGCGAAGACCGATCAGATCGCAGTCGAGCGGGTCGAAGGAGACGGCTTCCCTGACGGGGACGACCGGCCCTCCGCTCGGGGCGGCCGTACCGGATCGGTAGAGCGCGAGACGCCGCGACGGAACATCGATCAGAACATCGTACCGGCGCAGTAGCCCCGTTCCGAGGAGGCCGTCGTAGCGCATGCCGGACGGGTGGGTCAGGAACTCGTCGTCGAGCAGGACGCGGAGCCCGGGCGACGACCCCGCGGCGCCGAGACGGATCGGGGGGCCGCTCACGAGCCAGACCCGCTCGGAGTCGCCGGCCCCGAAGACCCTCCCCGCCGCGACGCGCTCGAGCCGGAGCCGATGGACGGTCGCCAGGCCAAAGCCATCGGCGTTTGCGCCGGTGTCGAGCACCAGCTCGAGCGAATCGCCGGTCGGGACACGAGCGACGACCGACAGCCACCCGCCCCGGTGCGCGAGGTCGACCTCTTCGATCAGCTCGCCCTCCAGGGGGCCCGTCCGGGACTGGACGGCCATCGACCCGGCAAGGCCGGAAGGCAGGCCCAGTGCGACGTACATCGCCACGACTGTTCCGGAGATTCGAATCATCATCGGCCGCCCCTCCCGACGGCGCTACAGCTTCCGACCGGGATGATGTTACCGGGGGGCGATCACATTGTCGCGATTCTGTTACATGCTGTTACATGAGATCCGGGGGCGCGGCGGGCCCCCGGACCGGTCATGCGGCGTCTACGATCGGGCCGCCTGGGCCTCGATCTCGATCCGCACGTCCTTCCCGACGAGGAACCCGCCCGCTTCGAGCGCGGCGTTCCAGGTCAGGCCCCACTCCTCGCGGTCGATGGTGACGGCAGCGGAGAAGATCGCCTTCTCGTTACCCCACGGATCGCCGACCGCCCCGGCGAACTCGACGTCGAGAGTCACCGGCTTCGTCACGTCGCGTATCGTCAGGTCGCCGTCGACCTCGAAGCCCGAATCGGTCTCTCGAACGGCCGTCGATTCGAAGGAGAGGGCCGGGTACTCCTCGACCTCCAGAAAATCGGGGCTTCGCAGGTGCTCGTCGCGATCCTCCACCCCCGTGTCGATGGAGGCGGCGTCGATCGAGACCTCCACGGACGAGTCCGCCGGCGTCTCGCCCGCGGTGATGGTGCCCGAGAACGAGGTGAACGACCCCCGCACCTTCGCGACCTTGAGGTGTCGTACCGTGAACCCGATCGATGTATGCGCCGGGTCGATCGTCCACACACCCGGCTCGAGAAACGTCGCGGTCGTCGTCGTCATGATCTCATCCCTTCTCTATGTCGAACATCGCTGCCATGAGCGGGCAGCCTCGCTTGCCGCCTTCGCGGCATCGTACTCGTTCTCTTCGCCTTATGCGTTGCCACATTGTATGTCGTAACATGTATTGTGTGCCGTGAGCCACGCTCATGCCCTGGCGCGGGCCTCCATCAGAAGCTCGGACAGCCGGTCGAGCTCATCTTCACCCATGTGCCCCAGCAGCCGATCCAGCTCGCGCGCGGTCGGTCGGTCGAGGTCGGCGAGCGTCGCCAGCCCCTCCTCCGTGATGCGGGCCGTGACCAGCCGACGATCGGCCTCGCTACGCTCGCGCGTCACCAGACCGGCGTTGACAAGACGGTCCAGTAGACGCGTGACGTCGGGCACGGGCGTGAGCATCCGGTCGCGGATCTCGTGCCGACACAGACCCGCCTTTCCGGCTCCACGCAGGATCCGGAGCACGTTGTACTGCGTCGATGTGATGCCGTACGGCTTCATCATCTCGGCGAACGAATGCTGGAGTAGCGCGCCCGACCGAACCAGGTTGAGATACGCCTCCTCGCGCGGGCTCCTGAAGGGCTTCGCCTGCTTGATCTCATCCCTCAGTGTCTGTGTCATAACATGTAATATATGTGTTACGACACAGATATGCAAGCCGTCCCCTCCGGAGCGGTCGTGGGCCTCAGGGACGTGGGGGGATGTTGTGATTCGTGCGGAACACGTTGTCGGGATCCCACTTCGCCTTGAGCCTCGTCAGCCGGTCGAGGTTCGCGCCATAGGCGGCCGGCACCCGATCGACCTCATCGTCGGCCAGGAGGTTCACGTAGACCCCGCCGTTCGCGTGGGGCGCCACGGCGTCCGACACCTGTCGCGTCCAGGCCATGACTTCGGCATCGTCGCTCGCGTCCGTCCACCCGGGAAAGACGTGAAGGGCATGCGTGGCCGTACGGTGCGGATAGGCGGTGGCGTCGACGGGCCGGCGTCCCATCGCCCCACCCGCGGGCCCGAAATATACCGTCGTGAGCTCGCCGGGCAGGGGCTCGATGTTCGCGACGAGCGCGTCGATCGCCCCGTCGGTGAGCGCATCGAAGTAGTGCGCTCTCGTGTACCAGCGGCTCCCCTTCCCCATCGCCGCGTCGAAGGCCGTCTGGAGACTGACATAGGATTGCCTCTCGAGACCGTCGAGCAGCATCCCGTCGTGCCCCCGGAACGCATCCGCCTCGCGCTCGGCGTCGGCGGGGGGCCCCATGTACGCGAAGACGAAGGCGAGGACGAGATCGCCGTGCCACTCCTCCGGGAACACGTCCAGCGGGGGCACTCGGTATACGAACGGGTAGCAGCTCGCTTCGTCCGGCGCGCCGGCGAAGTAGTCGCGATACGCCACGAGCAGGTCGGCCGCTCGATCGAACGGATAGATGATCTGACCCGACAGGATGTCGTGGTCGAGCGGGTGCAACGCGAGCTCGAGCGACGTCACGACTCCGAAATTCCCGCCGCCTCCACGCAGCCCCCACAGGAGGTCGGGGTTCTCCTCCTCGCTGACGCGGACGGTGTCGCCCGACGCGGTAACGACCTCCACTGCCATCAGGTTGTCGCAGGCACACCCGTGCTTCCGCGACAGCCAGCCCTCGCCGCCACCGAGCGTGAACCCGGCCACGCCCACCGACGACACGGTGCCACCGGGCGTGGCGAGCCCGTGCTCCTGCGTGACCGCGTCCACCTCGGCCCATGTCGCGCCGGGGCCGACGACCGCACGGCGGCGCTCGGGGTCTACGACGATCGAGCGCAGCTGGCCGAGGTCGATCAGCAACCCGCCATCGGTCGAGCTGTTGCCGGCGTAGTCGTGCCCACCGCTCTTCACGCAGACGTCCAGCCCACGCTCGCTCGCTCGCCGAAGCGCGAACGCCACATCGGCCGGCTCCTCTACCCGAACGATCTCGGCGGGGCGTCGGTCGAACCGGGCGTTCCACACTTCACGGGTCGCGTCGTATCCGGCGCCGTTTCGATCGACGATGGTGGTCATGGGGGACTCCAGACGGCCGGATCGGCCAGGTCGAGCAGGATGAGAAGCGCGAGCCGGGCCACCCGTTCGAGCTTGTCCGGGTCGATGCGATCGGCCTCGTCGTGACGGCCGTGGTAGTCCGCGTGCAGTCCGCTCGTCATCAGCAGCCCCTCGACCCCCGATCGAATGAAGCTCCACTGGTCAGAGCGGCGAATCAGGTTCTCGGAGGGCCACGGGTCCGCCCCGACGGTGAGACCGAGGCCCGGGCTCCGGGTCGCCACCGCGTCCGCCACACTCCCGATGGCCGCGGAGGACCGGAGGATCGCGATGGTGTCCGGGGAGTTCCGGCTCAACATGTCCATGTTGAGCACCGCAACCGTCGTCTCGATGGGAAACGGCGGCTGGCTCACGTACCACGACGAGCCGATCAGCCCCTGCTCTTCCGCCCCGAACGCGGCGAAGACGATAGAGCGGCGGGGGCGGTGATCCAGCTCTCCGAGCGCCTCGGCGAGCTCGAGCAACGCTGATGTGCCCGAGCCGTTGTCGTCGGCGCCGTTGAAGATCGAGTCGCCGTCGATCGGCCGGGACGCGAGACCGAGGTGATCCATGTGCGCCGAGACGATCACGTATTCGTCACGGGCCGCGGGGTCCGAGCCCTCGATCACGCCGACGACGTTCAGGGCCGTCCCCTGCGAGGGGAAGAAGACCTCGAAGGTCTGTTCCCACGCGCCGTCGATCGCCGGCGAGAGACCGGCCTCCTCGAATCGCTCGCGCACATATCTGCCGGCCGCGTCGAGCCCGGGGCCGGGCGTACCGCGTCCGAGCATCGAGTCGTGCGCGACGGCCTCCACGTGTGCGCGCAACTCGGCCGCTGTGATCGACCGGGCGGCGCGCTCGACGTCGGCATCCACGTCCGGCCCGAAGGAGGACTCTCCGTCACACGAGACGAACAGTGCGGGTGCGACGAACGCGAGCCCGACCGCGACGAGGGCGCCGGCACCGCGAATCATGCCGCTTACCGTTTCGCCGACACGCCGGGCCGCGGGAAGGAGATCAGGATCTCGTGTATCAGGTCTTTGAATCCGCTCATCGGCACCCGGTGTCAGGTCGGATCGGCCGCTCCCCCGGCCGACGGGGCGATTGCCCCGGAAGCTCGTGAATCTGAGGGGAATCCCGGGGTTCGTCCAGCAAGCGAGCGGCGAGCGCTCGGCCCGTTCGCCGGGGGTCCGGTCTCGCTCGCCGGGGTCCGCCGACGTTTCGCCGACCCGGCCCTCTCGAGCGGTGCTCGCGCGCGTCTCTTCCCTCCGTGCGGTTTCGGGAGGAGACGACGGACATGAATCGATGGCTACGGCGCGCGGCGACGGGTCTCCCGTGGGTTCTCGTATTGGGGCTCGGACGCCCGGAAGCGGCGCTCGCCCAGGACTGGGCGGGAACGTCGAGGGGCGACGCCCTCGGACGTGGGGACGCGGCGGTCGAGCTCGCGAGGCTTACGGGCGAGATCCGGCTCGACGGCACCCCGGACGAGGCCGCGTGGCGCGAGGTGGACCCGCTTCCGCTGACCATGTACGCCCCCGTGTTCCGCGGCCGGCCGACCCAGCGCACTGAGATCCGCGTCGCCTACGACGATGGGCACCTCTACGCCGCCGGGTGGTTCTTCGACGACGACCCGGCCGGCATCCGCGTCAACTCGCTCTACCGCGACCGGTGGAACGGCGACGACGCGTTCGCGATGTACGTGGACGCCTTCAACGACAAGCAGAACTCGAAGTGGTTCGGGACGACCGCCGCCGGGATGCGGTTCGACCTGCTGGTGTCCGACGACGGCCTCACGCTGAACGACAGCTGGGACGCGTTCTGGGACGCGGAGTCGACCCGCACCGACGAGGGATGGTTCACCGAGGTGCGGATCCCGTTCTCGACCCTCGGCTTTCAGGTCGAGGACGGCGAGGAGGTGCTGATGGGACTCACCGTGACGCGTCTCGTGTCGCGGTCGGGCGAGCGAGTCACCTTCCCCGAGATCGATCCGGCGTTCCAGTTTCGGCAGCCGTCGGTCGCGCGCGAGGTCGTACTGCGCGAAGTGGAGTCGTCGCGACCCGTGTACATCACGCCTTACGCGCTCACATCGCTCGACCGCCGCCCGCTCCCCCAGCCGTCCACGGTGGGTCGCACCGACAGCGAGGTAACGGGGGACATCGGGCTCGACCTGCGCTACGCGCTTTCGGGAAACATGAACCTCGATCTCACCGTCAACACCGACTTCGCGCAGGTCGAGGCGGACGAGGAGCAGGTGAACCTCGATCGGTTCCCGCTCTTCTTCCCCGAGAAGCGGCGGTTCTTCCAGGAGGGGAGCGGTCTCTTCGAGTACGCGACCGGCGCGGGCAGCCGACTCTTCCACTCCCGTCGCATCGGTCTGACGGACGACCGCGAGACGGTCCCCGTGATCGCCGGCGCGCGGCTCGTGGGGCGCTCGGGCGAGTGGGACATCGGCATCCTCGACATGCAGACGTCCGCGGTCGAGACGACGCCGACCGAGAACTTCGGCGTGGCGCGCGTCCGGCGTCGCGTGCTCAACGAGAACTCGTTTCTCGGTGCGCTGGTGACCTCGCGGGCCCGCGCCGGCCGACACAACGTCGCGGGCGGCGTGGACGGCCTCTTCAGGGTGGTCGGCGAGAACTACCTGACGGTCAAATGGGTGACGAGCACGGACGAACGCGTGGCCCCGACGTCCAGCCTGCTCGACCAGAGCATCTACTACGCGAGCTGGCAGAAGCGAACGAACCGCGGTCTCGCGTTCACCGTCTCCACATCGCGCTCGGGGGTCGACTACCGACCCGAGGTGGGCTTCCTGCCCCGGCACGACTACTGGACGCTCAACTCCGTCGCCGACTGGTACTTCTTCACCGACTCGCACCCCTATTTTCGGCGCGTATGGCCGGGGGCGCTCGCGTTCTCGACCTTCCGCAACTCCGACGGGGTCCTCGAGTCGGGTCAGTACGCGGTCTGGCTCCAGTGGGACACGAAGCGGGGAGGCGGCGGCTGGATCGAGCCCAAGGTCTTCCGAGAGGACGTGGTCGCCCCGTTCCTGGTCGGCGGCGAGGCGCCGGTTCCGGCGGGCTCGTACACCTTCGCCGATCTCCAGATCGTGTGGAACATGCCCCCGGGCGCCCGTCTGCGGACCGGCATCGACGCGCGCGCCGGGACCTACTTCGACGGGACGCGGCAGCAGGTCCGCCTCACGCCGACGTGGAACGTCTCGCCCCACCTCGAGCTGGGCGGAGAGTACCTGTTCAGCCGGATCCGGTTCGCGGAGCGGGGCGAAGGCACCGACATTCACGTGCCGGCGCTCCGGATCCGGACGGCGCTCGATGCCCGGGCGTCGGGAAACGCGCTCATCCAGTACAATTCCACAACGGATCGGATCGACTTCAACATCCGGCTCCGCTACAACTTCTCCGAGGGGACGGATCTCTGGCTGGTCTACAACGAGGGGCTCGACACGGATCGCGGGACCGGACCGGAGGACGTGCGGTCGCCGCTCTCGCTGTCGCGTTCGGTCATCCTCAAGTACACGCACACCTTTTCGCCCTCGTAGGCGAGACCGGGGGGCGTCGGTGAGGTGGCGTCTGGTCGCGGGGGTCACCGCGCTCTGGACGCTCGTCGGCGTCGTGTCGGGGTCGCAGGCCGCGCTGAGCGACGCGATGGGCGGCAATCCGCAGCCGTACGGCCCCGCCATCCGGAACGCCCTGGTCAGTTTCCTGCCGTGGATTCCGGCGACGCTCGTGGTCGCGTGGCTGGCGTCGAGGTTCCCCGTCACCCGGCACACGTGGCCCCGGACAGTCTGGATCCATGTGGCCGCGATCCCGATCGTCACCTACCTGGTGAACCTTCTAGTCGTGCTCGGGTTCTGGACCGCAAGCGGCTCGTTCGGCGGCTTCCGGGCGCTGCTCGACAGCGCGCTCTACTGGGCCACCCTGCGGATCCACATCGCCGCGGTCATCTACGTCGCGGTCGCGGCGACGACGCAGATGGTCCGGTTCTACCGCGATACGCGGGCACGCGAGCTGGGTCTGGCCCGGCTCGAGGGACAGCTCGCGAAGGCGCGCCTCGAGGCCCTCACCGCGCAGATCCGGCCGCATTTCCTGTTCAACACGCTCCACACGATCGGACAGATGTGGCGGTCGGGACGGCACGACGAGGCCGACGGACTGCTCGACCGCCTCGGGTCGCTGTTCCACAAGGTGCAGTCCACCGCCGCCGACGCGGTGGTCCCGCTCGAGGAGGAGCTCGCGCTCGTCCGAGAATATCTGGAGATCGAACAGGTGCGGTTCCGAGACCGGCTCACGACCCGGGTCTCCGCGACCCCGGACGCACTCCGCTGCGCCGTGCCGCCCCTCCTCCTCCAGCCGCTCGTCGAGAACGCCGTGCGTCACGGGATCTCGACCTCGTCGAAGGCGGGTCTGGTCGAGGTCGACGCCGCGGTCGCGGACGGACATCTGGTCGTCGTCGTGCGGGACGACGGGCCCGGCCACGACGACGACGCCCCCTCGCGCGGGACGGGCACCGGTCTGTCGAACACTCGCGAGCGACTCGCCCAGCTGTACGGGAACGACGCCCGACTCGACGCCGGGACCGGCGAGGCGGGCGGGTACGTGGCGCGTGTCCGGCTGCCGGCGAACGGGACGGGTGCGACCCGCCGGGACGGGATGCGCCCCGCGCCAATGCCGTGACGACCGGAGACTCCGCCGACATGTCGATTCGGGCTGTGGTCGTCGATGACGAGCCGAGCGCCCGCGAGGTCGTGCGCTCGTTCGCCGAGCGCGGCGGGGTGGTCGAGATCGTGGCCGAGGCGACGAACGGCGACGAGGCGATCGAGCGCGTCCGCGAACACCGCCCGGATCTGGTCTTCCTCGACGTGCAGATGCCCGATCGCGACGGGTTCGGCGTCATCGAGGCCCTGCGCGACGACCTCCCGCCGGGGATCATCTTCGTCACGGCGCACGACCAGTACGCGCTGAGAGCCTTCGAGGTCCGCGCGCTCGACTACCTGCTGAAGCCGTTCGGATACACTCGGTTCCATGAGGCGGTGTCGCGGGCGGCGCGACGGCTGGCGGGCGAGCAGGCGCTCGACATGCGGCGGACACTGCGAACGCTCGTCGACGCGCAGCGCGGACGACACGACCAGGCAGCCACGCTGGTCGAGGCGCCGCCGATGGATCGCATCGGCGTACGGCGCGGCACGCGCACGATCCTGGTCGAGCTCGACGACATCGACTGGATCGAGGCGGCCGACGACTACTCGAGGCTGCACGTCGGCGAGGACAGCCACCTCCTGTCGGCGAGGATGCACGATCTCGAGCGTCGGCTGCCGGATTCGTTCTTCCGCGCCCACCGATCCACGATCGTCCGTCTCGATCGCGTGATCGAGCTGCGGCGCGACGCGGGCGGCGGGGGCGTGGCGATCCTCCGAGATGGGGTCCGGCTGAGGGTCGCCCGTGGACGGTGGGAGGATCTCGAGCGCGCTCTGGGCCTCGCCGGAGAAGGCGGCGTTTCCTAGACCACCCCCGGGGGCCTACTCGGCGCGGAACGCGTCGACGGGGTCGATCCGGGCCGCCCGGCGCGCCGGAAAGACGCACGCGCACGCGGTCACGGCCAGGAAGAACAGGGCGACACCAGCGTACGTCACCGGGTCGGCCGCGCCCACGCTGAACAGCATCCGGCGGATCAGTCGGCCGGCGAGCAGCGAGATCGGAACCGCGATGACGACGCCCATGGCGGCCAGCAGAAGCCCGCGGCGGACCACGTTGCGCGCGACGCTCGAGACCGTCGCCCCGAGCGCCATCCTGACGCCGATCTCGTGGAAGCGGCGTGAGACCTGGTACGCCATCAGTCCGTAGACGCCGACGGCCGCGAGCAGCACCGCCACGGCCGAGAAAGCGAGAAGGGTCGTCATCAGCGACCGCCGGTCGGCGACGGACGCCGCGAGCACGTCTTCCATCATGGCGACGCCCGCGAGCGGCACGTTGCGATCGAGGTCGAGCAGAATGTCGCGGATGCCCTGGACGACTCCGGCCGGATCCACCACCGTCCGCACGGCGAGCCGCATCGATGCGGGCGATCGCTGAGGGTACGCGAAGTACATGGCGTGTTCGGCGCCCTCCACGAGGCTCGCCGGGACGACATCCCCGACCACCCCGATCACCTCCGCGAGCCACGGCTCATCGGTTCCGACGTCGATCCCGAGCGTCCGACCGATCGGATCGGAGTCGGTGAAGAGGTCCTCGGCGAGCGAGGCGCTGATGATCATCACCGTGGATCCACCCCGCTCGTCGGTCGTCGAGACATCCCGGCCCGCGAGCAACGGGATCCCGAGCGCCTCGAAATAGCCGGGCAGAACCATTCGCTGATAGGCGATCCGCTCGAACACCCCCCCCTCGCCCCACCGCTCGGGAAGCGCGACACGGACGTTCCCCCCGCCGTCGCGGACCGGCAGCCGGTTCACGAGCCCGACGTCGATCACGCCGGGGAGCGCCGCGACCCGCGTCTCGAGCTCCTCGTAGAACACCGACCGCCGCGCGACATCGGCGTAGTCGCCCGCCGGCAGCGTCACCTCGGCCGTCAGCAGAGCGTCCGTATCGAACCCGGGGTCGACCCGGCTCACCCTGTCGAAGCTGCGGAGGAGCAGCCCCGACGCGATCAGTAGAACCGTCGTGAGCGTCACCTGAAGCACGACCATTGCGCTCTGGAGCCGACCCGTCGCGCGGCCGCGCGAGGAACGACGACCGCTACGCAGGTCGAAGGCCGGTTCAGAGCGGGCGACCCTGAGCGCGGGGGCGGCCCCGAAGAGGATCGTGGTGAGACCGCCGAGCCCGAGGGCCACGGCCAGCGCGACCGGAGACAGGCCGGCCTGCGCGGGGCTCACACCGTCGATCCGGAGAAGCGCGAGCACTCCACGCTGGAGCCACACCGCGAGCGCGATGCCCACGGCCACCGAGCCAAGGGCGAGAAGCCCGTTCTCGGTGAGGAGCTGACGGGCGAGCCGGCCGCTTCCGGCCCCCATCACCGACCGGATCGCCATCTCCGCGCGGCGGGCCGCGCCGCGCACGACCAGCAGTCCCGCGACGTTCGCGCACGCGACCAGAAGCAGCAGGGCGACCGCGGCGCCGAGGACCATGAGCTGGCTCCGATACCCCTCGCTCAGCGCCTCTCCGAGCGGCGTGAGTGCGATTCCCTTGTCCTCGTTGCTGTCCGGGTACGCGGCCGCGAGTCGCGCCGAGAGGATGTCGAGATCGGCCCTCGCGGCATGGATGTCCACGCCCGGGGCGAGCCGGCCCACGGCGATGAAGTTGTGGAACTGCCGGGCCTCGGCCCAACCCTCGCCGCGCCGGATCGGTCGCCACGCGTCGGCGTCGGTGATCAGCCGGAACCCCGGCTGAACGACGCCGACGATCGCGTACGGCGTCCCGTCGATCACGATCGATGACCCGACGACGCCGGGATCGCCCGCGTACCGGCGCTGCCAGTAGCCGTGCGAGAGGATGACGACGTCCCCACCGCCCGGCTCGCCCTCCTCGGGCAGAAAGCCGCGCCCGACGCGGATGTCGACGCCGAGCGTGCTAAAGAAGCCCGTCGAGACCATCGGTGCGAGAATCCGCTCGGGCAGCTCACCACCCGAGACGGTCGCCTGCACCTCGAAGGGCGTGATCGCCGAGAAGCCGGCGAGCGTCGAGTTCCCGTCGCGGTAGTCGAAGAAGTCGGGCCCCGAGATCGTTCGCCCGATCTCTCCCTCGTACGTGACCCGGCCGAGCACGAGCCGGTCGGCATCCGGGTACGGGAGCGAACGGAACACCGAGACCTCGAGCACGCCGAACATGGCGACGTTCCCCGCGATCCCGATCCCGAGCGTGAGCAGCACGGCGAGCACGAAGCCCGGCTGGTTGCGGAGCGATCGCAAGGCGACGCGTGCGTCGTGCGCGGCGTCGCCGAGGAGACGCGCCGCGGGACGGACGTCCCGAACGTCATCCTTCACATCCTCGACCCGCCCGAAGGCGGCGATGGCGCGACGGCGGGCTTCGCCCCGTGAAAGGCCGCGACGCACGTACTCCTCCGTCTCCAGCTCGATGTGGTGCCGGATCTCCTCATCCAGCTCCACCTCGTCATTCCTGCGCAACCGCGAGGCGACGCTTCGCCTCACCTCATCGAGCCAGCCCATCAGGAGGCCAGGATCGCTTCGACCGCGCCCGAGAACCGGCGCCACGATTGCCGTTCGCGCTCGAGCGCCTTACGCCCCTTCGCGGTCAGGTGGTAGACCTTCACGCGCCGCCCCTCGTCCGAGACACCCGGCCTGGACGCGATCAGACCGCGGTCGCGCATCCGGTAGAGCGCCGGGTAGAGCGAGCCCTGGTTCACCTCGAGGACGTCTTTGGAGAGAAGGAGGATGCGTTTGGATATCGCCCAGCCGTGCAGAGACTCGCCGTCGAGCGTCTTGAGGATGAGCAGGTCGAGTGACCCCTGCAGCAGGTCCGAGCGTGCCATGCGATCGCCCCGTGTTGTCGGATGTCTAGATACTATGACGTTCGACAACACGAGAAGGTTGCAGATGGCTCGGCGGGGTGCCGGCTACCACTCAGCTGCTGCAGCTTCCTCCGCCGAGGACGCAGAACTTCGCGCAGTGTGGGTGGTTCAGGGGGACGTCCTGCGCGGCGTCGGCGAGGGTGGGGCCGAGATCGAAACGTTCATCGTAGGGCAGGAGCGTGCAGGCGAGCACCGTCGGCCGATCCGCGCCGCGGCGCTTCACGACCATCCGGCTGGTCGCGCACATCACGTCGGATGGACGCTTCCCGAGAATCCCCCAGCAATCCACCGTGATCTCGGGGACGTCCGCCTTCTCGTCCATCTCGGGGAAGAGGACGAGATGGGCGGGGTCGGACGCGTCGATGCCGAATCCCTCGCGGGCGAACAGGTCGGCGTATCCGGACCGCGCGTCCGCTTCCGCCTCGCCCCACCTCGTGCGTCCCGCGACGTCGATCGAGAAGCCCTCGCGCGACAGCCACCGCATACCCTCGAGCGCCACCGCCCACGATCCGGCGCCGCGCTCGGTGTCGTGCAGGGCCTCGGTGTAGTGGTCGAGGCTCACGCGGAACACGAGCCGCGCGGCCTGGCGCGACGGCAAACTCGATCCGTTCGCGGCGGTCGGTGCGGCGGACGCCCTGGCGAGCTCGTCCCGCAGCTGGATGAGCGCCGCCTGCACCCCGGGCCGCTGGAGCGGCTGCATGGCGTTCGTGAGCACGAGTGCCCGAAAACCGCGATCCAGCACTTCGCGCAGCAGCTGCACCATATCGGGGTTCATGAACGGCTCGCCCCCGGTGAAGCCGATCTCGCGGGTCGGGAGACCATGGACCGCGATCTCGTCGAGGTAGAGACGGACGTCCGTCGGCGTCAGGTAGACCAGCCTGTCGTTGAGCGGGCTCGACTCGATGTAGCAGTTCGCGCACTCGATGTTGCACAGGGTGCCGGTGTTGAACCACAGCGTGTCGAGGGCATCCAGACGCACGTAGGCGCGCCGGCTTCCGTCGGTCGTGACCCGTGGGTCGGTGAACTTCGCGGTATCGAGTGCGGGCAGCGTGTCCTCCCCGGTTACGCGCGCGGTACGTCCGTGAGAAGAACGTATCGGCGGCGCATCGGTTCCCGCAGTGGCCCGATGGCGGCGGCTACCTGGCGGACGCCGCCGCGACGAGCGCTGCACGGAGCTCGAACGGGTCCGCGCCGGGCTCCCCCCTGAGACGCGCGGTGAGCGCGGCGAACAGCTCGCGCAGACGGCGGGACGTCTCGCGGTGCTCGCCGTCCGGCCGGGCGCGCCGCGCCTCGTCGAGCTCGACGAACGGCTCGACGAGCTCCGTGATCGGTACCGGGGTTCGCTGCTCGCGCAGCCACACCCAGGCGGCCGACAGCGCGGCGCCGAGAGCCGCCCCTTCGCCCCGCACGGGCACGACCTCGGCATCGAACACGTTCGCGATCGTTCGGCACCACGCATCGGATTGCGAGAGCCCGCCCGTAAGCCGGATCTCTCCGCCGGTGCAGTCGATCGGCATGCGTTCGAAGCCCGCCTGGAGGTTGAGGACGTGCCCCTCGAGCACCGCCCGCGCGAGCGTCGGGGGCGTGAAGTCGCCGAGCCCGAAGCCGAACCACGCCGGCGCGCCACGCGGCACGTCGGGCGTTCTCTCGCCGCCGAACCAGGGGACGAGGATGCGACCGTGGTTGCCCGGGGGGGTGCCCTCGACGAGTGCGGTGAAGTCGGCGTGGTCGAAGCCGTGAAGCCGCAGGAACTCGTTGTACCCGTTCGCGAGGTTCGACACGCAGAGGAGCGGAAGGTAGCCGCCGAGCGCGTCACGGTACGACGCGATCTCGCCGAGCGGGTCGACGAAAGGCTCGTCGAGAACGGTGCAGGCCGTGCCGCTCGTCCCGAGGCTGACGGTGACGAGCCCCCCGACGACGTTCCCCGTCCCGATCGCCGCGCACATGTTGTCGCCCGAGCCGGGCGCGATGAGGCAGTCCGGCGACATCTCGAACGTGGTCGCGAGCCCCTCCGACAACCTGCCGATCGGGCGGTCCGAGACGCCGACCTCGGGGAGCTTCGTGGCGAGCCCGGGGTCGATGGCCTTCATGACGCGTTCCGACCAGCGACCGGTCGCGGGGTTCCACAGCGCCGTCCCCGAGGTGTCGCCGGGCTCGAGAATCCGCACGCCGCCCGCCGGCCCGCCGGTCAGCCACCAGTTGATGTAGTCCTTCACCACGAACAGTGTCTCGGCCGCGGCGTAGGCTTCGGGCTCGTGGCGAGCCATGTGGAAGATCTTGCCCGCGGTGTAGCCGGGGCGCTGGCTGTTCCCGACCTCGGCGATCATCGCAGCGAGCCCGCCGACCTCCTCGGTGAGGATCTCGCACTCCTCGACGGTGGAGTAGTCGTTCCACAGCTTCGCGGTCCTTCGCGCCAGCCGCCCCTCGCCATCGATCGCCACGAGCCCGTGCTGCTGCCCTGACACGGCGATGGCCCGCACGCGGTCCTGCGCGATGGGGCTCGAGTCGAGCCGTCCGAGGACGAGCTCGACCGCCTCGATCCACATGCCCGGCTCGGATTCCGAGACACCCTCCGGGGCGTCCGCGATCACGCCGTCCCGCGTGCCATAGGAGGGGAGATCGTCGTCGTACGCCACCCGGTCGACGTGGACGACCGCGCCGGCATCGAGATCGATGACGACGAGCTTGCAACTCTGAGTCGAGACGTCGAGCCCGGCGAAGAGGCGCTCTCCCACGGCTCTCCCTACAGGTACCGGCTGAGGAGCTGCTCGAAGCGCTCCTGCCGACCCGATCGCATCGCCGGCTCGCCGGTCCCTGTGGCGAGGTCGGCGAGGGCGCCGAGCCCCAGCTCCCCTCTCTCGAACGCCGCGCCCGGCCCCGCGTCGAAGCTCGCGTAGCGCCGCCGACGCATCTCGACGAAATCCGACTCGCGCAGAAGCCTGTCGGCGATGATGAACGCGCGGGCGATCGTGTCCATCGAATGGATGTGCGCGACGAAGATGTCCTCGGGGTCGGTGGAGCTCCGGCGAAGCTTCGCGTCGAAGTTCATCCCGCCCGACCCGAGCCCACCGTGGCGGATGAGCGCCAGACACATCTCGACAGCGTCGCGCAGATCGTGGTAGAACTCGTCGGTGTCCCACCCGTTGTGCGGGTCCCCCTGGTTCACATCGAGACTCCCCAGCAACCCGGCCTGCCCCGCCACCTCGATCTCGTGCGCGAAGGTGTGGCCGGCCAGCGTCGCGTGGTTGTTCTCGATGTTGAGCTTGAAGTCGTCGGCCAGATCGTGGCGCTCGAGAAAAGCGATCACGGTCGAGACGTCGAAGTCGTACTGGTGTTTCGTCGGCTCCATCGGCTTGGGCTCGATGAGGAACGTGCCGTCGAAGCCGTTCGCGCGCCCGTAGTCGCACGCCGCGCGGAGGAAGCGCGCGAGGTGGTCGAGCTCGCGCCCCATGTCGGTGTTGAGGAGGGAGAAGTACCCCTCCCGACCGCCCCAGAAGACGTAGTTCTCGCCGCCGAGCGCCACGGTCGCGTCGATCGCCGCCTTCACCTGCGCCGCGGCGTGCGTCACGACCGCGAAGTCGGGGTTTGTCGCCGCGCCGTTCATGTAGCGCGGATGCGAGAACAGGTTCGCCGTTCCCCACAGGAGTCGCACGCCCGAAGCGTCCTGCTTCGCGCGGGCGAGCTCGACCATCTCGTCGAGCCGCCCGGCCGACTCGGCGACGGACGCCCCCTCGGGCGCCAGGTCGCGGTCGTGGAAGCAGTAGAACGAGACGCCGAGCCTGGT
The DNA here is from genome assembly GCA_033720355.1 of Gemmatimonadota bacterium. GTDB lineage: Bacteria > Gemmatimonadota > Gemmatimonadetes > Palauibacterales > Palauibacteraceae > Palauibacter. The sequence goes on along the minus strand of JAWWCR010000010.1, from coordinate 25,176 downwards.
GATCAGCTCGAACGCCGCATCGAGCCGATCGCGGGCGCGCCGCATCGGGTCCGCGGCCTCGTTCCACGGCATGGGCCGCGTCGGCCCGCCGAACGGGTCGGCGCCGCCGCCGTGCAGGCTGTGCCAGAACGCGATCGCGAACCTCAGGTGATCCTCGAGCCGCCGGCCGGCGACGATCCGCTCGGGGTCGTACCAGGCGAACGACAGCGGGTCGTCCGTATCGGGCCCCGCGTACGCGACGCGGCCGACACCCGTGAAGTACTCGCGGTCGCCGATCAGGACGTCACGCATGCCGCCTCCCTCAACCGCCGAGAACGAGCGGCGAGAACATCGCCAGGATCCCCACGATCACCAGCACGATCACCACCGAGTGTATCACTTCGGCCCGGCCCCAGGTCGCGCGCGAGGCGGCCCGGTCGTCGGCGACCGTCGTCGCGTAGGTGAGCCCACGGATCGAATCCGGGTCGGGCGCCGGCGTCAGGAGGCTCACCGCGACGATCAGCCCGACGCATACGAGAAAGAGCAGGATCGCGAAGTGGAGGAAGTTGACCTCCGCGAACCAGAGCGCCGCGCCTGCGAGCACATCGCGGTTGAGCTCGGCCACCAGCCGACCCATCCCGATCACGAACCCGCCGACGAGCGCCGTCATGGCCGCCCGGGCGCCGACCCGCGGCCAGAACACACCGAACAGGAACACGGCCGCGATCGGCGGCGCGATGTAGGCCTGGACACTCTGGAGGTACTGATACAGCTGCCCCGAGAGCCCACGCAGGAAGGGGATCCACAGGAGCCCGAGCACCACGAGCGCGACGGTGGCGATCCGCCCGACGAGCACGAGTCGCCGCTCGGACGCCTCCGGTCGGAGCACTTTGTAGATGTCCATCGTGAACACGGTGGACGAGGAGTTGAACACCGCGGCGAGTGAGCTCATCAACGCCGCCAGGAGTCCGCCCGCAACCAGCCCGCGGGCGCCGGCCGGCAGGAGCGCCGCCACCAGCGCCGGGAAGGCCTGGTCCCCCTCCGCGAGCTCGAGCGCGCCGCTCTGCGCGAGCGCGTACGCGACGAGACCGGGGATGAGGAAGATGAAGAACGGGAGGAGCTTCAGGTATCCGGCGAAGATCGTGCCCCTGCGGGCCTCCGCTTCGCCGCGTCCGGCCAGCACGCGCTGGACGATGTACTGGTCCGTGCACCAGTACCACAGCCCCACGATCGGCGGCGCGAACACCATCCCCGTCCATGGGAAGTCCGGGTGATCGGCGGGGAGGAACATGTTGAGCTTCTCGGGTCCGACCGCAGCGAGCAGCTCGCCGACCCCGCCCACGCGCACGAGCCCGATCGCCGTGATCGCGACCGATGCGGCGATCAGCACGATCGCCTGTAGCGTCTCGGTGTAGAGCACGGCGCGCAGCCCGCCGAGCACCGTGTACGCGCCGGTCAACAGGACGACGATCGTGGCGCCGGTCCAGAAGTCGATCCCCATCAGCACCTGGAAGACGACCGCGCCAGCGTAGATGGTGACGGAGATCTTCGTGAGGACATACCCCACGAGCATGATGACCGACAGGAACCACCGTGCCGCCGGCCCGTACCGCAGCTCGAGGAACTCGGGCATGGTGAACACCCGGCTCCTCATGTAGAACGGGACGAACACCCACCCGAGCACGAGCAGCAGCCACGAGTGCAGCTCGTAGTGGCCGAGGACGAGCCCGCTCTCCGCAGCCGTCCCGGCCAGACCGACGATGTGCTCCGAGCCGATGTTCGAGGCGAATACCGACGCCCCGATGACGAACCACCCGACGTGGCGCCCCGCGAGGAAGTAGTCGTCGGAGGATTCGGTCCGCTGGCGCATGGCCCACCACGCGATGGCGGCGATCGCGGCGAAGTAGGCCGCGAGGACGAACCAGTCGAGCGGGGCTAACAACGCGAACCGGGTCGCAGGCGACCCTCCCTCATCCGCCTGCGGCTGGCGATTACCCGTCCGCGGGCGGCAATCACCCGCCCGCCGGTCGCACGGTGATCCGCTGATCCACGAGCAGCACGCCGATCCCCGTGCGGAACTCGACCCTCAGCTCGCCCGGCCGCGTCGGCGTGTACTCGAAATCGTACGTCTCGCCGACCGCGATCCGCCGGTCGGCGAGCTCGGGCTCGCGCTGCCCCGGCGGCAGATCGAACCCGTCGTGCGCGCGCGGGATCCAGCGCACCGGATACCCGTCCTGGGTGAGCAGGATACGCGTGGCCGGCCGGTTGAGCGTGATCTGCATGAACCGGAGCCTGTACGTCTTCCCGACCTCGAACGTCGTCGGCGTCGTCGGGTTCTCCCCGTTCATCAGGGGGATCCCATCACGGCGAAACGGCGACCTCCCGAAGACGAAGACCCGATCGGTCTCGGGATCCCACGTCTCGCCCTCGTCGAGTACGACGAGGGGACCGTACAACCCGGACCCCTGCTGCCGCAGATCGCTCATGTGGGTGTGGTACATGAAGCTCCCGGCGCGCTCGGGCGTGACGCGCATCTCCCAGGACTCGCCGGGCGCGATCGCCGGAGTCGGCATCTCGGGGTACCCGCCGACCCCGGCGACCCCGTCGTAGTAGCTCTCGATCTCCAGCCCGTGCCAGTGCACCTGCGTGACCTCGTCGGTGAGGTTCGTGACCCGGATCGCGGTCGGCTCGCCCTTCCGAAGCAGAAGCAACGAGCCTGGCAGCCGGGCCGAATCCGCGGCCGGTGCGGTCTCGCCATCCTGGAGAACGTACGAGAAGTGGCGGCCCGTGAGTCCGTCCTCCACGAGCCTCGACGTGACATAGAGCTGCATCTCGCGACGCTTCGGCTCGTCCGGGACCCAGCCGGGTGGCGGCTCCACGTACAGCCCCATCATGAGCCCTCCCATGCCATCCGTCGCGTGGTCGCCCATCTCGTGGTGCGCCTCGGTGAACATCGGGGGGAAGCGTTCGTTGGCGGTCAGACGCTCGTCCATCCGGGGGTTCGGCACGACGTGATCGGACATGTGGCAGTGGAAGATCCACCCGCCGGGCCGGTGCGGCGACCAGGCGATAGACATCGTACCACCGGGCTCTACGTGCTCGGTCACCGCCATCCGCTGCTGATCGGCCCAGTAGATCGTGTCACGAGAGGCGTCGCCCTTGGCCTCGACCCGGTAGTAGAAACCGTGCAGGTGCATGGCGTGGGGCGACACAGAGGCATTGATCAGGCGCCAGCGGATCGAGTCGCCGAGCGCGTACGTGAGCCGCTCGACGTGCGGCCAGGGTCGCCCGTTGATCACCAGGAACTCGCGCCCGCGATCCGGTTCGCCGTTCGGAAGCCGGGCGTCATACCACATCCCCATCACGAGGACGCGGTCGTCACGGCGCGCGCCCGGCTCGTCGACGACGAAGGCCCCCGTCAGCTGGCTGTCCCTGAACGCGCGACGGTTCATTGGCGCCGACGTCGTCCCCCAGTAGTAGTACGTACCGGCCGCATCGGCTTCGAAGACGAGGTTGTTCGTTTCCCCCGGTTCGAGCGTGAGCCTGTGGTCGCGGCCGTCGCGCCGGGTGCTCAGCCCGCGCAGCACGATCGTCGAGTCGACCCGGTTCGTGATCGTCACGTCGACGGTCGTCCCGAGATCGACGCGAATCAGCGGTCCGGGAATCGACGCGCCCCTGCCCCGCTCCGCGAACGCGAACACCTGTCCGGGCGGCTGATCGTCGCCGACCAGGTACCAGTCGCCCTCGACGATCTCGAGCTCGACCCGCAGTCGACCGTCTTCGAGCACACCCGCCGGCTCCAGGTTGTCGTTCCAGACGACGCGCTCGGCGGCCTCCGCTCCCGACAGCGACGGGGGCGCGTTCTCGAGCGTGACGAGGACGAGGAAGAGACAGGCGAACAGCAGGTGCCGACGGAGGGCCATCCCCAACTCCTCTGATCGCGTTAAACGGATGGGTGCTGATCCGATCACGGATTCCCGCCGGCGACGGGCTCAACGGCCTTCCTCGCGAACGTTCGGAGGAACGATCCGCCGCGACGGGCGCGGATCCGACCCGCACCGCGGTTCAACTTACGCGTCCGGGTGGACAGGCATAGGGTTCGACCGCGAGTCCGTATCGCTACCGCGCCGGACGTCTCGATGACTCTGGAGAAGGGAGTGTCTCATGGCCCCTCCGCGATCGCTGATCCTCCTGTCGCTGGCCGCCGTCACGACGACTCAACCCTTCGAGCTGAACGCGCAGGACGGCACGGCGTCGAGGACGGACGGACTCGTGGAGGCGATCGTGCACGCCTCGCTTCAGCCGGCGGCCTTCGACATCTACATCTTCGACGATCCGGACTCCGAGGGCAGACCACTCACGAGCGACCCGGCGCACGACTACAACGCCGTGTTCTCGCCCGACGGCCGGTGGGTCGTCTTCACGTCCGAGCGGCTCGGGAACGCCGATCTATGGGTTCTCGATCTCGAGAGCGAGGGACCGCCGAGACAACTGACGTGGAACACGGCGCTGGACGATGCCGCAACGTTCAGCCCCGACGGTCGCACGCTCGCGTTCGTGAACACCCGGGAAGGGAACGCGGACATCTTCACGATGCCGTTCCGCCCCGACGATCCGTCGGTCGAGGCGTCGCCGACGAACCTGACGCGTCGTCCCGGTGGCGATTTCAACCCCGCCTTCTCGCCCGATGGCTCTACCATCGCCTACTCACGGCAGCGGGCGCTCTGGATGACGGACCGGACCCGCTCCGATGCCCACGGTGTGGACCTGTACGTCATGCGGGCGGACGGGTCGGAGCCGCGGCCGCTCGTGACCGCCGGACCTCCGATCGACCTGCAGGGCGTCGCGGGCGGGTCCGTTGCGGGGTCGCCCGCATGGTCGCCGGACGGAGCCTGGCTGTACTACTACCGACTCGACGGGGACGGTCTCGGGGTCAGACGCATCCGCCCGGACGGTGCGGACGATTCCGAAGTCACCTCCGACGGGCTTTCGCCCGCCGTCGGTGTGGACGGCCGGATCGTGTTCCCCAGACCGCGCCGCGATCCCGGGCTCGACGCTTTCGATCAGCTCAGGACTGGTCGCCTGGCATCGATCGCTACCGATGGCTCGGACCTCCGGTCCGTGGGTGACACGATCAGGGACTACTACGCACCGGACGTGGATGTCGCGTCGGGTCGAATCATCGCCCACGGCCGTGGCGCGACCGGTGACGTGCCGACCATCCGACCGGGGGTCACGTTCGCCCCTCCCGGCTCGCGACGGCGGGTCCAGCTGCCCGACCGGGTGCTCGAGGTGATCGGGGTCCGCGGCTACTTCCCGGCGATCGCGCCCGACGGCTATGTACTGTCCACGGTGTTCGGAGGACCGCCCCCGTGGTCGCTCGTGCGATCCGCCGTCGATGGCTCCGATATGACGGACGTGTACGCACCGGAATCGGGCGTCGCGGCATGGGGTGCGATGGTCGCCGATGACGCAGGGTTGATCGTCGTGGCCGACGGACCGCCGTTCGCCCCGGGAGATGTCGAGGTCGACATCGTCAGGCTTCGGCTCGACGGGTCCGGGGCCGAGAACCTGACCGCCGACGTTCAGGCGAACGACGCGCTCCCGGACGTGTCGAACGACGGACGCACGGTCGTTTTCCGGAGCGGCGGCGGCGGGGCCGGGCAGGTCTACGCGATCGTGGATGGCGAACGGCGACCGCTGACCGACGACACGAGGTGGAAGACCATGCCGGCCATCTCGCCCGACGGCGAATGGATCGTCTTCCCGACGAACTCCGGCGGGGGCATGAAGCTCTGGATCCAGCGCATCGACGGGACGGGCGGCCGGTGGCTCGAGCCCGACCGGCTGGAGATCCCCGACGTCTCGATGCATCCGCGATTCTCGCCGGAAGGCGAGTGGATCGTCTTCACGTCCAATCGCGGCGGCTTCAACGACGAATGGACATTGTGGCCGATCCCGCAGCCCTACGGCGACCTGTGGGCGATCCCGGCCACCGGCGGGGACGCGATCCGGCTGTTCCACAACAAGTGGGAGGACGGCCCGGCGACTGGGGGTACATCCGCACGCCCTGAGAGAAGCGTCGAAGAGACGCCCCTCTCCCCGACGCGGCGACACCCGGCGGCCGCGTCCTCGATCGGACCCGGCGCCGTCGGAGCTAGAGCGGGTTGTTCGGCATCTGGATCGTGCGCCACATGTGGGCGACCGGGCTGCCGTCGTACCCGAGCCCCTCGGCCGGCTGCCTGACGTGGCGGCCGATGATGTCGATGAACGGGTCGAGCGATACCTCCCGACCTTCCTGGAAGGCGTAGGTGTCGTTCACGCAGATCATCCGCGCCGCGTGGTAGAACGGCTGCGTCTTCGCGTACTCGTACTGCTGGCGGATGTAGTCCGGCGGCACGTAGTCCTCGCCGAAGATGCGGTTGTACAGCTCCGGGTATTCGTAGCCGTACTCCTCATCCGGATAGAAGCGCAGGGCGGCATGGTAGCGGATGCCCTGCGTCACGTACTCCGGGACGTAGGGCTCGTAGAGCTGCGCACCCCACCACCCGTGGTCGACCTTGATGAGGTTCTGCACGGTGTCGTGGAGCAGCCCCGCGAGGATGTCTTCCTCGGGCTGACCGTCCTCCATCGCGTGGGTGGCGCTTTGCAGCACGTGGTTCGCGGGCGCGAACCGCAGCCGGAAGAAGTCCTCGAGCGTCGGCCGCTCCGGCATGGGCTCGAAGTCGAGATCCCCCGGACGGAACAGGTTGCCGACGCCGCGCGGGGGCCGAAGCTCCTGCGCCTCCTGCACTCGGGCGAGCCGCTCGGCCTCCTCGTGCGCCTCGTGCTCGCGCATCTCGTCGGCGAACTCCGCCTCCGCTTCCGCCGCATCGCGCAGCAGCTCGTTCTCGTCGAGCAGCCGCTCGGGCAGGTCTTCTGTGCGGGGGGCGTTCGCCGGGACGTGGTCGTGGTCGTGATGGTGGAGCGGGTCCTCGCCGTCCAGCATGTCCACCATGTAGTGCTCGAGGGCCTCGGCGCGGTCCTCGGGCGTCATTACGGCGAGCGCGCCGGCACCTATCGAAGCGAGGAATCTTCGGCGATCGACCTCCATGGTGCCCTCCTTCGCTTGCGACGCTGCGCGACTGCATCCTCAACCTCGTAACCACGTCGTCGCCGGGAAAGAGGTGGCCGTCGGCAGTGGGCCTGAGAGACCCGCTCGCGGGCGGTGACCACCCCGGGTGTCGCCGGCCGCCCTCCTCGACCGGCTCGACCAAGACCGAACGAACGCCGAACCGGAAACCCGCGACCCGTCTATCCATCCGGGAGAATGCGTAGCACTGCTACGCATTTCCTCGCGGGGGATGTGCCCTGCGGGGCGTGGAACGGGGACGGAACTCGGGGGGGCGGTCGCGTCCGGCTGGGGGGGCCGCGAACGGCCTTCGTCAGCGGTTCGTCGGAAACCCCAGATCGACCCGGCTCCGCGACGGATCGGGCCAGCGAACGGTCATGACCTTCGGGCGCGTGTAGAAGTGGATCCCCTCGGGCCCGTACACGGTCGTGTCGCCGAACGCGGAGTCCTTCCAACCCCCGAACGAGTGGTAGCCGACGGGGACGGGGATCGGGACGTTGATCCCGACCATCCCGGCATCCGCATCTTCCTGGAAGCGGCGGGCGGCGCCGCCGTCACGCGTGAAGATCGCCGCCCCGTTACCCCACTGGTTGTCGCGTAGGATCCGCACCGCCTCGTGGTAGCTGTCGACGCGGACGACGCACAGCACGGGTCCGAAGATCTCGTCGCGATAGACCACCATGTCGGGCGTCACGTGGTCGAGCAGGGTCACCCCGAGGAAGAAGCCGTCCCCGTCGAACTCGGACTCCCGGCCGTCGACGACGACGGTCGCACCCTCGGACGCGCCGGTCTCGACGTACCCGGCGACGCGGTCCCGGTGCTCGCGCGTCACGAGGGGGCCCATCTCGGATGCAGGGTCGGTGCCCGGCCCGATCCGGAGGGCCTTCATGCGCGACGCGATCGCCTGGACGAGGGGGTCGGCCGCGGCCCCGACGGCCACGGCCACCGAGATCGCCATGCAGCGCTCGCCCGCCGAGCCGTACGCGGCCGAGACGGCCGAGTCGGCGGCCAGATCGATATCGGCATCGGGCAACACGACCATGTGGTTCTTGGCGCCCCCGAGCGCCTGGACGCGCTTCCCGTGTGATGAGGCGGTCTCGTAGACGTGTCGGGCGATAGGGGTCGAGCCGACGAAGCTCACGGCCTTCACATCGGGGTGCTCGAGCAGTCGGTCCACCGCGACGCGGTCGCCGTGGACGAGGTTGACCACGCCCGGCGGGAACGCGGCCTCGTGGAACAGCTCGACGAGGAGGGTGGGGGCGGACGGGTCGCGCTCGGACGGTTTGAGGATGAACGTGTTTCCGCAGGCGACCGCGTTCGGGAGCATCCAGAGCGGCACCATCACGGGGAAGTTGAAGGGAGTGATCCCGGCCACGACGCCGAGGGGACGGCGCACCGTGTAGACATCGACCCCGGTCGACGCCTGCTCGTTGTACCGTCCCTTCAGGTGCTCGGCGAGCCCGCAGGCGAACTCGATATTCTCGAGCCCGCGCGCCACCTCGCCGGCGGCGTCGCTCAGGACCTTCCCGTGCTCGGCGGTGATCCGCGCCGCGATCTCGTCGGCGCGCGCCGCCACGAGGTTTCGAAACGCGTACATGAGCTTGGTGCGGCGCGCGAGACTCACCTCCCGCCACTCCTCGAACGCCGCCCGCGCGGATGCGACCGCGGCGTCCACCTCCTCGACGCTCGCGAGCGGAACCTGTCCGGTCTGTACGCCTCGCGCCGGGTCGAATACCGGTCCCGCCCGCCCTGACGCGCCGGTCAGGGCGCGACCGTCCACGAGGTGGGGGATCCGTTCGATTGCCACGTCGTTCGTCGACGCCGGTCGTGTCGCCGATTCCATCGGTCTTCCTCCGAAGCTGCCGGGAGCGCTCCGTTCAACCTAGCAGGTCGCTGAAGAATTCGGGTGGGTCGCGCGTTCACGGTTCCGTCGAGTAGAGGGCAGGAATCGATGTTACCCCCCATGCCGCCATGCTGCGGGGCCGACCGATGAGAAGCGGGCGTCCGGGGCGCTTTCCTTTCCGCACGTGCTCCGCGACGATGATGGGGTCAAGAATCCGACAAACATGCCAGGGGAGTCCGACATGGATCTCGATGGAGCCATCGCACTCGTAACGGGCGGCAGCGAGGGTATCGGCGAGGCGATCGCGGCGGCGTTGGCGGTCGAGGGCGCGCGCGTCACGATCACCGGACGCCGCGCCGATCGGCTCGAAGCGACAGCCGCGGAGCTCGGCGTCGACTGGATCGCAGGAGACGTCGGGAACGAGACCGATGCCGTTCGGACGGTCGGCGACGTGGTGAAAGAGCATGGCCGACTCGATATCCTCGTCAACAACGCGGGTATCGGTCTGTTCAAGCCCCTCGTCGAGATGGAGCTCTCGGAGCTCGAGGACGTCTACCGAACCAACGTGTTCGGCGCCTTCCTGATGGCGCGCGAGGCCGCGAGACAGTTTATCGCCCAGGGGTCCGGCGAGCTCATCAACATCTCCTCGACGTCGGGTCTGCGGGGAGGCATGGGCAGCACCGCCTACAGCTCGTCGAAGTTCGCACTCCGGGGGATGACCGAGTGCTGGCGCGACGAGCTCCGCCGACACGATGTGCGGGTCATGCTCGTGAATCCGAGCGAGGTGATGACCGACTTCGCATCGAAGCTGGGTTACGAACGAGAGGCCTCGCCGAAGAAGCTGCGGCCGAAGGAGATCGCCGACGCGATCGTGGGGGCGCTGCGGATCGACGACCGCGGGTTCATCCCCGAGTTCGCGGTGTTCGCTACGAACCCGTTCTGACGGGCCCCGAACCGTGAGCCAGAAGGACCCCGGCACCGAGCCGCCGACCCGGTCGGCCGTCTCGCGTCTCGTCCACGACGTGCGGGTAGGCATCGCCACGAACGGGACGCGCGCCTGGCTCGGACGCGTCGCCGACGGCGCCGCCGGTCGCGTGTACCGACGAGCCCGCCTGGTCGTCATCGAGCAGGACCTGGGGCTGCTGACCGATGTGCCCACTCCGGTCGGGATCCGGATCGCACCGTTTCACGAGGAGTGGCAGGCCGTCGATGCGATCGTCACGAGCAACATCATGCGCGAGTTCCGGAGACGTCACGCTGCGGGGCGGGAGTGCCTGCTCGCGTGGCGCGGCGACCGCGTCGTCGGTTACACGTGGATGTCCCGTTCCTGTGACGCTGTAGAGGGGCTGCCGCTCGCCCTCCCCCACGACGCGGCTTACCTGTGGGACCTGTTCGTCTCGGTCTCGGAACGTGGTTCGGGGGTCGGGTCCGCACTCACGAGGCTTCGTCTCGCCTGGGCCCGGGAGGCCGGATTCGCCAGAGGCTGGCGCGCGGTGTCCGTGACCAACCGGGCGTCTCTTCGCACGGCCGAGAAGACCGGGGCGCTCCGGATCCTCGGCGAGATTAGGATCGAGCGGACGCTCGGCCCGCGTCGACTCATCGAGGAGCCCGCCGTCGGCGTGCCGCTGCTCCGGCGCTGAATCGCACGGGACGGGCACCTTTCACCAAGGTACAGTTACGGGCGAATCGGGTCCCGCGTAACGTCCCCACCTTGAGCCCGTGCGGATCCGCGGATCCCCGCCGCGGTCCGCCGATAGCATAGACTCGAAATCCGGACGGACGACGGAATGATCGAACGCGCGACACGCCCGCTCGCACGGCGCGTCCTCATGGTGGACGACGAGCTGGCGCAGGCCGGCACCGCCTCCGCCCGCATGCTGCGAGCGCTGTCTGACGAGCTTCGACTTCACGGCATCGACGTGGTCGAGGCCCTCTCCTTCGCGGATGGGCTCGCGGTCGTCGCATCCGACGCCTCGATCGACTGCGTGCTGCTGAACTGGAGTCTCGGCAGCGACGACGCCGAGTCTCACGGCGAGGCCACGGAGGTGCTTCGGACGCTCCGGAAGCGCAACGCGAAGGTGCCGGTCTTTCTCGCGGCCGACCGTGACGTCTCAGGAAGCGTCAGCGTCGAGGTAGCCACGCTGATCGACGAGTTCGTGTGGATCCTCGACGACACCGCGGCGTTTATCGCGGGGCGTATCGCGGCGGCCATCGACCGTTACGTCGAGGGACTGCTCCCACCCTACGCTCGCGCGCTGGCGCGGTACGACCGCGACAGGGAGTACTCGTGGGCCGCGCCCGGCCACCAGGGCGGTGTCGCCTTTCTCAAATCGCCGGTCGGTCGGGCCTTCTTCGACTTCTACGGCGAGAACCTCTTCCGCACCGACCTCGGGATCGAGCGCGGGGCGCTGGGTTCGCTTCTCGGGCACAGCGGTCCGGTCGGAGAGAGCGAGCGGAACGCCGCGCGGATCTTCGGCGCGGACCGGTCCTACACGGTCCTCAACGGGACCTCGGGCTCGAATCGGTCGATCATGTCCGCCTGCGTCGGGGACAGCGAGATCGCGCTCTGCGACCGCAACTGCCACAAGTCCATCGAGCAGGGGCTGGCGATCAGCGGCGGCATCCCCGTTTTTCTGCGCCCGACACGCAACCACTACGGGATCATCGGGCCGATTCCGCCCGAGCGACTCGAGCCCGAAGCGATCGCCCGAAGCATCGAGGAGAACCCGCTCGCGAAGGACGCCGTCGGCCAGAAACCCGTCTACGCGGTCGTGACCAACTGCACCTATGACGGGATGTGTTACAACGCCGTCGATGCGGAGGCGCGTCTGTCGAAGACCGTCGACCGCATCCACTTCGACGAGGCATGGTACGCATACGCCCGTTTCAATCCCATGTATCGCGACCGGTACGCCATGCGTGGCGACCCGGCCGATCACCCGGACGACGGTCCGACCGTCTTCGCGACGCATTCGACCCACAAGCTGCTTGCCGCGCTTTCGCAGACCTCGTGGATCCACATTCGGGAGGGTCGCGACTCGATCGACCACGGCACCTTCAACGAGGCGTACTGCGCCCAGGCGAGCACCTCACCCCTGTACACGCTCATCGCCTCCAACGACGTCGCGGCCGCGATGATGGATGGCCCCGCCGGAGAGACGCTCACACAGGACGTGATCGACGAGGCGATTGCCTGTCGGCTCGCGGTGGCGCGTGTGCGACAGGAGTTCCTCGCGCAGTCCGACTGGTTCTTCGCGCCGTGGAACGCCGAGGAGGTCGAGGATCCCGTGACCGGCGACCGCGTCCCGTTCCACGAAGCGCCCGCCGGGCTCCTCGCGACCGAGCCCGCCTGCTGGGTCCTCGAGCCGGGCGACGCCTGGCACGGATTCGGGAACATCGCCGAGAACTGGTGCATGCTCGACCCGATCAAGTTCGGGGTCGTATGTCCGGGTGTCGGAGCCGACGGGGTCCTCGACGACGAGGGCATCCCGGCGGACGTGGTGACGGCGTACCTCGGCCGTCGCGGGATCGTGCCCTCACGCACGACCGATCACATGGTCCTCTTTCTCTTTTCGGTGGGCGTCACGAAGGGGAAATGGGGGACGCTGCTCAACGCCCTTCTCGACTTCAAGGCGGACTACGACCGCAACGCTCCGCTCGCCGAAGCCGTGCCGGGCATCGCGGCCGCATCGCCCGACCGGTACTCCGGGATGGGTCTGAAGGACCTCGCAGATGAGATGTGGGCCCACCTGAGGGAAAGTCGCCAGGGGCACTGGCAGGGAGAGGCGTACGCCTCGCTCCCGACTCCCGAGATGACGCCGCGGCGGGCCTTCCAGCAGTTCATGGCCGGGAAGGCCGAGAAGGTCGCTCTGGACGACATGGCGGATCGGGTCGTCGCCGTGGGCGTGATCCCGTATCCGCCCGGGATTCCGATCGTGATGCCGGGAGAGAGTATCGGCGGCTCGGATGGGCCGTGGCTGACGTACCTGCGGACGCTCCAGGAGTTCGGTCACCGGTTCCCCGGGTTCGCCAAGGAGGTCGAGGGCACCGAAGAGCACGACGGTGTCTATCACATCTACTGCCTGAAACGCTGAGAAGAGTCGCTGCGTCTCGAGGAGCAGCACCCGAGTGGTTCGCCGGTCCGTTCCGAGGACTGCGACTAAACAAGAGGGGAGAAACGTGGCGGAACCCAAAAAGATGAGCCTGATTCAGCTCACGTTCATCGTCGCCGTCAACATGATGGGCTCCGGGATCATCATGCTCCCGACGAACATGGCCCAGGTGGGCGCGATCTCGCTCCTCTCCTGGATCGTGACCGCGGTCGGATCGATGGCCATCGCGTACGGATTCGCACAGGCGGGGATCTTCAATCAGAGGGCCGGGGGGATGGCCGCTTACGCGGAGGACGCGTACGGGAAGGATGGCTACTTCCAGGTCTTCCTCCTCTACTTCCTGTCGCTCGCGATCGGGAACGTGGCGATCGCGATCTCGGCGGTGGGCTACATGGCCGACTTCTTCCCGTGGCTGTCGTCTACACCGATCGCCACCACGATCGGCGTGATCGGTCTGATCTGGCTCACGACGGTGGCGAATTTCGGGGGGCCATCCCTCACGGGCCGCATCGGCTCGATCACCGTGTGGGGCGTCATCATCCCGGTCGGGTTCATCTCGTTCGCCGGCTGGATCTGGTTCAGCGGCGATACGTTCTCCGCGGCCTGGAACCCGAACGGCCTCAGCCTCGGCGAGGGGATGGGCTCGAGCATCTCGCTCACCCTGTGGGCGTTCCTCGGCATGGAGTCGGCCGCGCAAAACTCGGCCGCGGTCGAGAACCCGAAGAGGAACGTCCCGCTCGCCTGTCTGTACGGCACGCTCGGCGCCGCGGTCGTGTACGTCCTGTCGACCGCCGTGATCCAGGGGATCGTCCCCAACGCCGATCTCGCCGCCTCGACCGGTCCCTTCGGGCTCGCGTTCGCCCGGATGTTCAACCCGACGATCGGCTCGATCATCATGGCCCTCGCGGTGCTGGCGTGTCTCGGGTCGCTGCTCGGGTGGCAGTTCACGATCGCCTCGACGGGCAAGTCCGCCGCGGACGAGAACATGTTCCCGGCATTCTTCACGAAGGTGAACAAGCGGGGCGCGCCGATCGTCGGGATGGTCGTGCTCGGCGTGGTGCAGTCGCTACTGGCGCTCTCGACGATCTCGCCCTCGCTGAGCGAGCAGTTCTACACGCTGGTGAACCTCGCAGTCGTGACGAACGTCGTGCCCTACATCGTCTCGCTGTCGGCCCTCGTCGTGATGATGAAGGCGAACAACGTCGAGAAAGGGACGTATCGAAGAAACGTGTTCGTGCTGGTCATCGCGCTGCTGTACAGCGTGTTCGCGATCTACGCCTCGGGCATGGAGGCCGTCATGGGTGGCATGCTGGTCATGGGCCTCGGTTACGTGATCTGGGGCTTCATCGCCCCGAGGTTCACGGAGGGGGTCGCGGCGGACGACCAGAAGGCGACGGCCTGACGATGATGAGCGCAACTGTCAAAAGGAGAAGTGTCATGCGGCACGTTGGATCAGTGGCCGATCCGGGGCTTCGCGCGTGGATCGCGGCCGTGACCCTGGCCCTCATCGTCGGGGGCGCCCTGCCCGCGCTCGCCCAGCAGCCGGCGGCGCAGAACGCCGGGGCGCAGCAGAGCACGCTCGACAGGATTCGCGCGGCGGGCGAGGTGCGGCTCGGCTTTCGGGCGGACGCCGGGCCGTTCTCCCACCAGGACGGTTCGGGCAACCCGGCGGGGTACTCGATCGATCTCTGCCAGCGCGTGGTCGCCGCCATCAACGCGGAACCCGGGATGTCGTCGGTGACCGCCAGGTGGGTTCCGGTGACGATCGACGACCGGTTCGACGCGGTCGAGCAGGGCCGTGTCGACCTGCTGTGCGGGGCCGACGCACAGACGCTGGCGAGACGCGAGCAGGTCTCCTACTCGATCCCGATCTTCCCTGGCGGACTGGGGGCCCTGCTCCGCTCGGACTCGCGCAGTCGCCTGCGGGATGTCCTCAGCGGCGAGGAGCCGTCCTACTTCCCGAGGTGGAGGGCGTCGGCGCTCCAGCTTCTGCGGACCCAGACATTCGCGGTCGTGGCCGGGACGACGGCGGAGCCGTGGCTCGAGGGCCGGATCGCGGAGTTCGGGATCAGCACCGAGGCGGTCACCGTCGGCGGCTACGACGAGGGTGTGCAGGCGGTGCTGGACCGCGACGCGGCCGTCTTCTTCGGGGATCGCGCGATCCTGCTCGACGCCGCGGCCAACAGCGCGTCGGCGGACGACCTCATCGTGCTCGACCGGTTCTTCACGCACGAGGCGGTCGCGCTGGCGCTTCCGCGGGGCGATGACGATCTCCGTCTGCTGGTCGATCGCACCCTGAGCCGGTTCTACGCTTCCGGCGACTTCGGCGACCTGTACGCGCGCTGGTTCGGCGAGCCGAACGAGAGCGTGTATGCGTTCTTCAGCTGGGTCACGCTCCCGGAGTAGCCAGAGGTCCAACAAGGAATGTGTCGCTGGCTCGGGTACACCGGCGGTCCGGTCTCGATCGAGGATCTGCTCTTCGAGCCGACCCACAACCTGATCGACCAGAGTCTGAGCGCCCGGTCGATGTCGACGCCCACGAACGGCGATGGGTTCGGCGTGGGCTGGTACGGGCGGGGCGGGCGTCCGGGGCTGTATCGCAGCATCCGCCCGTAACTTCCCCAAAGTACAGTTACGGCACCGATCTGCCTCTCCTAGACTCGACTCGAACGATTACCCGAGACCCGAGTTCGTGGCGTTCGACCGCACCCGCGCTCGGCCGCTCGCGACCCTGACCTGACGTTGATCCCCGGAGGGAGGGCCAGCCCATGCGCCGTCCGCGCGCACTCGTTGCCCCGTTTGTCCTGATCGGACTCATCCTGCCCTGTGCCGCGCATGCACAGGAAGAGCGATCCCCGGGATTGCCGTTCGCAGACAGGATAGACTGGACGTTCCACTTCGATGCCGGCCTCGGCGTCTTCGGATTCAACAACTCGCTCTACACGAACCCACGCCCCGACCCGTCCGGCGACCTCTCCGACAACTGGTGGGAGGGGTTCGCGAAGCCCGGCATCTCGGCCTCGTACGAGTTCGAGGGTGGCGAGCTCTACGGCACCGCGAGCGTAGCCGGCGAGAGGACCTTCGGTGTGTCGCCGGATCTCGTGGGCGGCGACGCGAACTCGTACGGGTTCGAGGAGGCCAACATCGGCTGGCGCTCCGGCGACGCGCTCTCGGGGCTCGGCGAAGACGCGCTCGACTTCACCTTCGGACGCGCGCAGTACAACCTCGGCACGGGGTTCCTGCTGTGGGACGGCGCGGGCGAGGGCGGCAGCCGCGGCGGGTACTGGAGCAACGCGCGAAAGGCCTTCGAGCTGGCCGGAATCGGTCGGCTGAACACGGGAGCGCACAGGCTCGAGGCGTTCTATCTCGACCGGGACGAGACGCCCGAGGGGGACACCGGCAGCGAGCTGTGGGGCGCCAACTACGAGCTCACGCTGTTCGATCGGTTGACGCTCGGAGCGACGTACATGGGGTGGAGCGCGATCGACTCGCTCGCGCCCGAGCGCGACGGACTCAGCGTGTACGACTTCCGCGTATCGGCGACGCCTGTCCCCTCCGTACCCATCACGATCGACGGCGAGTACGCGATCGAGTCGAACGGTGACCTGCTCGACTCGACCGGGTGGTACCTCCAGGCCTCGTATCCCTTCGAGAGCGTCGGCTGGACCCCCACGCCGTACTACCGGTACGCCTCCTTCCAGGGAGACGACCCGGAGACCGATGCGAACGAGGCGTTCGACTCGCTGTTCCCCGGGTTCTACGACTGGGGGACGTGGTGGCAGGGGGAGATCGCGGGCGAGTACTTCCTGGGCAACTCGAACCTGCTGTCACACATGTTCCGCGTGCACGCGTCCCCGAGCGGGAGCGTCGGGACGGGGCTCATCTACTTCATCTTCACCGCGGATGAGCCCGCCGCCTACTGCGGCGAGGAAGGGTGCGCGACCGAGGACGACCTCGCGTTCGAGCTCGATTTCTACCTCGACTGGTCCATCAACGACAACTTCCTGGTCAGCTTCGTCGGCGCCTGGGCCACCCCGGGCGATGCGATCGAGCAGGCGTTCGGCCGGGTCGACGACTTCACGTACGGCATGATCTACATGGCGTACAGCTTTTGAGAGCTAGGAGAACCGATGAGCTTCCTGCAGGCGTTCCCCGTCGTCATCATCGACGAGGACTTCGACGATAGAGGTGCGTCCGGTCACGGCATCCGTGAGCTCGCGGGCGCGATCGAGGAGGAGGGCCTCCGCGTCGTATCCGGCGTCGGGTACGAAGACGCCACGCGACTGGCCGAGGTCTACAACAGCGAGTCCTGCTGGCTCGTCTCGATCGATGGGGCCGAGACCGACGCCGATCAGTGGAAGCTCCTCGAGGAGATGCTGGCGGCCAAACGGCGGCGGACGGACCGGCTGCCGATCTTCCTCGTCGGAGACCAGCGCACCGCCGTCGATGTCCCCGCGTCGGTGCTGCGGCATGCCGGCGCGTTCCTCCGTCTGTGGGAAGACACGCCGAGGTTTCTCGCCCGCGCGGTCGCGGAGGCGGCGCGTCGTTACCTCGACCGCATCCAGCCCCCGATGTTCAGGGCGCTGCGCGACTACACGCTGAACGCCCGCTACTCGTGGCATACGCCCGGGCACGGCGGCGGCGTCGCCTTCCGCAAGAGCCCTGTCGGTCAGGCCTTTCACGAGTTCTTCGGCGAGAACACGCTGCGCTCGGACATCTCGGTGTCGGTCGGCGACCTCGGGTCGCTGCTCGACCACACGGGCCCGATCGCCGACGCCGAGCGCAACGCCGCGAGGATCTTCGGCAGCGACCACACGTTGTTCGTGCTCAACGGCAACTCCACATCGAACAAGATCGTGTGGCACGGCACCGTGGGCCGCGGCGATCTGGTGCTCTGCGACCGGAACTGCCACAAGTCGATCCTCCACTCGATCGTCATGACCGGCGCCACGCCCATCTATCTCATTCCATCGAGAAACGGGCTCGGGATCATCGGCCCCATATCGCGCGACCAGTTCACGCCCGAGTCGATCCAGGCGAAGATCGACGCGAGCCCGTTCGCGAAGGAGACCAGCGGCAAGGTCCGTCTGATGGTGATGACGAACTCGACCTACGACGGCCTGTGCTACAACGTCGACGCCATCAAGGATTCGCTCGGCGACGCCGTGGATGTCCTTCACTTCGACGAGGCGTGGTACGCGTACGCCAACTTCCACGAGTTCTACCGCGGCTTCCACGCGATCTCGTCGGACAGCCCGGTGCGCCAGCACCACGCCATCACCTTCGCGACCCACTCGTCGCACAAGCTGCTCGCGGCGTTCTCGCAGGCCGCGATGATCCACATCCAGAACGCCGAGACCAGCGAGCTCGATATGCCGCGGTTCAACGAGGCGTTCATGATGCACTCCTCCACCTCTCCGCAGTACGGGATCATCGCCTCGTGCGACGTGGCGGCGGCGATGATGGAGCAACCGGCCGGCCGTGCGCTCGTCCAGGAGACCATCGACGAGGCGATGGGCTTCCGTCAGGCGATGACCAGGGTCGGAGAGCAGTACGACGACTCGTGGTGGTTCGAGATCTGGCAGCCCGAGTCGGTGGACGAGTCCGCCCCGGTCGAGCAGGACGACTGGGTGCTCGAGCCCGGGGCGCGGTGGCACGGCTTCGAGGGACTCGCGGAGAACCACGTGCTGGTCGACCCGATCAAGGTGACGGTCCTGATGCCGGGACTCGCCCCCGACGGCTCGATGGGAGATACGGGAATCCCCGCCTCGGTCGTCGTGAAGTTCCTCTCCGAGCGACGGATCGAGGTCGAGAAGACGGGGCTCTACTCCTTCCTGATCCTCTTCTCGATGGGGATCACGAAGGGCAAGTGGAGCACCCTCGTGACCGAGCTCATCAACTTCAAGGACTTCTACGACTCCAACGCGCCGGTCAGCCGGGTGCTGCCGGGGCTGGCGACGGCCCACCCCGACGAATACGGAGCCAAGGGGCTCAGGGATCTGTGTCAGGCCGTCCACGAGGTGTACCGCGAGGACGATCTGCCACGTGCGCAGCAGGAGATGTACACCACGCTCCCCGAGATCGCGCTGCGCCCGTCCGACGCATACGAGAAGCTCGTCAGGGGAGAGATCGAGAGCGTCGAGATCGACGACCTCATGGGGCGCATCGTGGCCGTCATGCTCGTGCCCTACCCACCGGGGATCCCCCTGATCATGCCGGGGGAACGGCTCACGGACGCCACGAGATCGATCTACGACTACCTGATCTATGCGCGCGAGCTCGAGGAGAAGTTCCCCGGGTTCGGGACCGACGTCCACGGATTGCGCTTCGTGGAAACGGCCGACGGCGGGAAGCGGCACCTCCTCGACTGCGTGGTGGAATAGACGAGGCGCGCAACCGATGGTCGACTACTTCCTGGATTTCGAGGATGGCGGCAGACGATTCCCGGGATTCTCGTACGAGGTGCAGGGCGTGTACGAGATCGAGGGGGATGACGGCGTGCGATTCCACACCTACGTGGTGAAGGAGTGAGCCTCCTTCCGCGCAGGGCCGCCTCCTCCGCACGCGGATGAAGCCCAGCGGGCCGGCCCCATGGTGACCGCGGCCGTGACCGCCGCGAGCGGCGAGGGCCCCGGCGAGGGTAGTCTCGGACTCGCCACCTGCACGGCGCTGGTCATCGGCAACATGGTCGGCTCCGGTTTCTTCATCGCGCCGGCCGCGCTCGCCCCGTACGGCGCCACCGCCCTGATCGGCTGGGGGGTCATGGCCGCCGGGGCCGTGTGCCTGGGGATGGTCTTCGCCCGGCTGGCGCGCATCGCGCCCGCAACGGGCGGGCCCTACGCCTATACCCGCATGGGGTTCGGTCCCTACGCGGGGTTCCTGATCGCCTGGGGCTACTGGGTCTCGATCTGGGCGTCGCTGCCGGCCATGGCGGCGGCGCTCGTCGGCTACCTCGGGACCCTGATCCCCGAGCTCCGCGGCCAACGGGTCCTCAACATCGCGATCGGGCTCGGCGCGATGTGGGGCGTGACCTGGATCAACCTCCGCGGCGTGAAGGAGGCCGGGATCTTCCAGTCGGTCACGACCTACACGAAGCTCGTGCCTTTCATCGGCATCTCGGTGTTCGGGCTCTTCTGGGTCGACTGGGGGACGTTCGCGACGATCAACCCCAGCGACCGGCCGTTTCTGAGCGCTCTCGGCGCGACGGCTCCGCTGACCATGTTCGCGTTCCTCGGGATCGAGTCCGCCACCGTCCCCGCCGGCGACGTCATCGACCCGAAGAAGACCATCCCCCGGGCGACGATCCTCGGCACCCTCATTGCGGCGGGCGTCTACATCCTCGGGACGGCGGTCGTCATGGGCGTGATCCCGCGCGAAGAGCTGATGCGCTCCGCGGCGCCCTTCGCCGACGCCGCACGGGCGATGTGGGGCGAGTGGGCAGCGATCGTCGTGGCGCTGGCCGCCATCATCTCATCGCTCGGAGCCCTCAACGGTTGGACGATGATGCTCGCGCAGGTGCCGATGGCGGCGGCCCGCGACGGCGCCATGCCGAGGGTCTTCGCCCGCATGTCCAGGCGCGACGTCCCCTCGCGCGGTCTCGTGATCTCCGTCAGCCTGTCGACGCTGCTCGTCCTGCTCCAGACCTCCGGACGCGGCATCGACTTCTATACCGCGATCGTCAACCTGTCCACCGACGCCGCGATGATCCCGTACGTGTTCTGCTGCGGCGTCGAGGCCGTGCTCTTCGTCCGCCGCAAGGAGGTGTCGGACGCGCTACGGGTCGGACCCTTCACGCCCGTCGCTATCGTCGCACTCGTGTTCTCCCTGGCAACGATCTACGGCGCGGGTCCCGAAGCGGGGATGTGGGCGCTCCTCCTGCTGCTCGTGGCCACCCCCATCTGGGTCCTGATCAATCGACCCGATTCCGGTGGGGACGACGCCGGCTCCTCCTGACAGCGCGGCGGCGGCACCCTCGCGAACGGCCGGTCGTGCAAGACAGAGAGGCGGCCGAGGCGATATCCTCCGTCCCATGCCGATTCACCGTCCGTTCGCGCGGGTTCGCGCGGCACATCTCCTCGCGCTCCTCGTCGCGTTCCGGTGCGCGCCGTCTTCGATCGCGACACAGGAGCTCGTTCCGGCGGCGTTCACCCCCGCGCCGACCGGTCTGTCGCTCGCCTCCATCGCCACCGTCTACAGCGAGGGCGAGTTGTCCTTCGACCCGTCGTCGCCGATCGAGGATGCCTCGGCCTGGGTATGGGGGACCGCCTTCACCTACGCGCGGACCTTCTCGCTGCTCGGGCGCTCCGCCAACATCACCGCGACCCTGCCGGTCGCGATGGGGCGCGCGAGCGGCAAGTACCTCGGTGAGCCGGCCGAGGCGTACCGTTTCGGCGTCGCCGACCCCGGGCTTCGGGCGGCCGTCAATCTCCTCGGCGCACCGGCGATGGACCGGCCGCAGTTCGCCGCGCGACGACCCTCGACCATGCTGGGTGCGAGCCTCGCCGTCAGAGCGCCGCTCGGCCAGTACGACAGCGAGAAGCTCATCAACATCGGGCGCAATCAATGGGCCTTCAAGCCGCAGCTCGGCTTCGTCCAGCCGATCGGGCCCGTCACGCTCGACGCGTATGTGGGCGGGTGGTTCTATACCACCAACGGCGACTTCTTCGGTGGCAGGGTGCGCAGCCAGGCCCCCATCCTTTCGACGGAGCTGCACGTCCGCTACGACTTCGGAGGCGGCCGCTGGGTGTCTTTCGACGCCAACTTCTGGCGAGGCGGCCGGCACACGGTGGATGGCGTCGAGGGAGCGGACATCCAGCGCGAGTCGAGGATCGGCGGGACGTACGTCGCCCCCCTCGCCCCGGGGCACTCCCTGCGGATCGCGGGGAGCTTCGGAGCCGTCAACCGGATCGGCGGCGACTTCACGTCGATCGGTCTGGCGTACGTGTTCACCTGGTTCTGACGCCCACCGGGGCGTCTCCAGGGCACGCGAGTTCCAGGAGGAGATCGATGAGGACGAGACCCACACACCGAACCGTCGCGGCGCTCGTCGGAGCGGCGCTCATCGCCGGGTGCGGCGGCGCGTCGGAGCGCGCCGCGGACCCCGACGGCGACCCCACAGGCGCCACGGAAGGAGATCGCGCCGCGGGCCGCGCGTTCGTCGGAGCCACCCTGATCGACGGCTCGGGCGGACCGCCGCTCGAGGGGGCGATCCTCCTCGTGGGCGAGGATGGACGGGTAGACGGGGTCGGTCCGGCGAGCGCCATGACCATCCCGGCGGACATGGAGCAGATCGACGTCTCGGGGCTCTACATCGTGCCGGGCCTCATCAACACGCACGGACACGTCGGCGACACGCGCGGGCTCGAGACGGGCCACTATTCGCGCGCGAACGTACTCGACCAGCTCGGCGTGTACGCGCGGTACGGGGTGACGACGGTCGTGAGCCTCGGCGGCGACGGGGCCGAGGGGGTGGCGGTGCGCGACGAGCAGGATGTCCCGACGCTGAACCGCAGCCGGCTCTACGTCGCCGGGCCCGTCGTGTCCGGCGACACGGAGGACGCGGTTCGCGAGATGGTCGACGCGAACGCCGCGCTCGGCGTCGATTTCATCAAGATCCGGGTCGACGACAACCTGGGCGCTACGCAAAAGATGTCACCGTCGGTCTACCGGGCGGTCATCGACCGCGCGCACGAGCGCGAGCTGCCCGTCGCGGCCCACCTGTTCTATCTCGAGGACGCGAAAGGGCTGCTCGACGCGGGGGTCGATTTCATCGTCCACAGCGTGCGAGACGTCGACGTGGACGACGACCTGGCGCGAAGGATGATCGAGACGGGCGTCTGCTATTCGCCCACGCTGGCGCGCGAGGTCACGACCTTCGTCTACGGCGACGTGCCCGGCTTCTTCGACGATCCCTTCTTCCTCGCCGAGGCGGATCCGGCGGCGATCGCGGGGCTCAGCGACCCCGAGGCGATGGCCCGCGTGCGCGAGAGCCCGAGCGCCGCGGCCTACCGGGTCGCGCTCGCGCAGGCGCAGGAGAACCTCGGCGCCCTCTCCGCCGCCGGCGTGACCATCGCGATGGGCACCGACACCGGTCCGCCGGGGCGCTTCCAGGGCTTCTACGAGCACATGGAGCTCGAGCTGATGGCCGAGTCGGGGATGTCTGCCGCCGAGATCCTCGTCGCCTCGACGGGCGACGCCGCCGACTGCGTCGGGCGGGAGGACATCGGCGTGCTCGAGCCCGGGAGGTGGGCGGACTTCCTCGTCCTCGAGGCCGATCCCCTCGCCGATGTGCGGAATCTGCGCGCGATCCGTTCTGTCTGGATCGCGGGGAACGAGGTGCCCGGACGCTGACCCCGCCCCGGGAGGTCCCGGGACCCGCGATCAGGCGGGCCGCTACCGTCAGTCGCGGGCGGGGATGAAATCGCGCAGCTGGAGCTTCGTCTGGTGGTCCTGCATCTTCGCGCCCTTCATGTTCTGACCCCGCACATAGGTGCGCTGCCATCCCTGCTCGACCGCCTCCTCTTCGCGGTTCGCGAGGTCCTTGATGAACTGCGAGCGCGACTCGCGCCACTCGAGGTGCTGGTTGGCGATCCGCTTGTCGTTCCCAAGCGGCATGGTGCGGGGCTGAAACCCTTCGAGGTAGTGCCGCGGGAACGGGAAGAACCGGGCGATCGGCTCGCCCTTCTCGAAGCGGACCCATGTCTTCGGACGGGTGAACTTCCAGTTCATCGTGAACGAGAAGGGCGCCCAGTCGGTCTCGACGATCCCCTCCAGCGGGACGATGGCGTCCTTGAAGGTGTTCGGGCACCCTTTCACCCAGATGTTGTGGTCCTTCGGTGTCCGGAACAGGTAGCCCGGCGTGAACGTGAGGACGCCGCTGCCGAAATGCGAGGCGACGGTGGGGACCGGCTCGTCGTCCCATTTGAACGAGATCGCATCCAGATCCGGCTTGCCGTTCCACCGCGCGCGGAACCCGGCCGGGCAAAGGAGATCCCACCCCGCCTGGTTCGCGATGAGGAGCGGGAGACAGCGGTAGGCGAAGCGCTCGGGGAGGTCGTCCATCCACTGTCGACGCTGATCGCCCTTCACGATCTCGAGCGCGTGCTCGGTCACGACGTATGCGGTTAGCTGCCCCGGACGGGGGGTGGCGGCGCTCTGCGGCTTGCCGCCCCTGGGGGACTTCCTCTTGGCCACGACCTGACGACTCCTGATCTACCGGGATTCCTCTATCGGAGAGAGGAACCTACAGCGCGATCAGTCGTCGTCGTAGTAACGGAAGATCTTGAACTGCCCGTCCCAGTCGAGGACGTACTTGAAGAGCTGGACCGGGTCGACCCGTTCGCGGTCGACCGTGAACGACACCCAGCAGTCGCGGAGGACTCGAAAGCTCCGGAAGTACTCCGGGTCGGCCCGGCACTCGACCCCCAGGAGCGAGAGAGCGTGCCCGCCGTACTTGTAGATCAGCCGCCCCCGGGCGCGGTGGTTGCGGCGCTGGATGTTGCCCCATGCGAGGTCGGCCGGGTGGTTGACCTCGGGCGCGCTCGCCGGAAGCTGCGGGTACACGAGCTGATTGTGCTCGTACTCGGTGAGTCGGATCCGCTCGAGCCGCCCGACATCGCCGGCCGAGAGACCCTCGAGCGCTTCGAAGGCGAGCTGTTCGATCGACTCGGTCGCTCCCTGGAGAACGACCGGTAGAAGCGATCGCGATCCGTCCGAGTCGAGACCGCCTGGCGACGAAGAGCAACCCGCGAGGAGGGACACCGCCACGGCCAGCCGCGCCGCACGCGTCGCAGGGTGTTGCCGGGCTGCCGACACCGGGCCCTCCGATCCCCCGAATCCGTTACAATTCCGTTACTTCCGGTTACCGCCACGTTACCGCAAGGGCAGGACCGGTGCGAGGGGGTTCGGGGGCTGTTACGAGGATTGTTACACCCGACTGCGTCTCCCCGCGCGTGTGCACGCCCCTCTCGCTCGATCGTCATCCGGGTAGGGGCCTGCGATGGAGCGCGCGATCACCGTGCAGAGGGAGACAGAGATGATGAGACCAGCAATCGTCGTTGCAGCGGCGTTACTGATGCCGGGGTTGCACGCCCTTCCCGATGCAATCTTCGGGGGTCCGGCGAAGGGCGATG
>JAWWCR010000009.1:0-49600 GCA_033720355.1 Gemmatimonadota bacterium | reverse complement strand
TGGCGTCAGAAACGCCCGCAAGAGTCCCGGACGGCTCCGTGACGGAGTCGGACACCGGGGCGGGCTCCGACAGCGGCGACGATCGCGGGGCGGACGAGCCCGGTCTGGTCGCGGCCGTGCAGGGGGGCGATACGCGGGCCTTCTCGACGCTGGTGGCACGATACATGGATCCGGCATACGCCGTCGCGCTGTCGATATTGCGGCACGAGCAGGACGCCGAGGATGCGGTTCAGGCCGCGTTCATACGGGCTCTCGACCGCATCGAGCAGTTGAGACCGGGCAGCCGGTTCGGACCCTGGTTCTACCGGGTGTTGCGTAGCACGTGTCTCAATTTGCGAAGAAGGGAGCTGCTCCGGTCGCATTCGGAGGTGCCCGACACGGCGCAATCGAAGCACAACGTGCACCGGGAGTTCGAGCAGCGCGCAGCGCGGAAACGAGTGCTGGACGCGCTCGAGCAGCTGCCGGAGCGACAGAGGACGGCGGTGATGATGTACGACCTCGAGGGGTATGATCACGCGGACATCGCGGAGATCCTCGAGATCGCGGTCGGAACCTCGCGAGCCAACCTGCACCACGGCAGGCAGGCGCTGCGGCGGATCCTGACGGAGGATGGAGAAGAGGAATGAACCGAAAGCCGGAATGGCCGGCATGGATGGAGGCCCTGCGGCCGGACGAGGTCACGCGCCGTCGCCTGCACAACCAGGTGATGCGGCGGGCGGAGGCGATGATGCGTCTGCCCGAGCGAACGTGGCACGACGTCACGGCTGGCTGGTCGGCGGTGCTCACGCCGATCGCCGCGGGTCTCGTCGTCACCTTCGGGACCCTCGCCTACCGCGCGTCCATGGGAGCCGAGACGGTCGAGACCATCCCGGTCGAGGAGATCACGCTGGAGACGCACGAGATCCAGCCGTTGCTGGGGCCCGAAGGGTCGGCGCCCCCCGCCATCCTCATCGATGAGGAAGAGCTGAGCCGCGAGGCGGTCCTTCTGGCCGTCTTCGGATCCCGCTGAAACGCTCGAAAGGTGCTGGTCGTATGAACGGTTCGAGAGGCAGGGCGGTACTGACCCTGGCGCTGGTGTTTGCCGCGGGGGCGGCGGTCGGCGTGGCGAGCGATCGTCTCGAGTTGGTGCCGCGTCCCGCGGTGGCGACCGAGCCGGGGACGGCGGCCGGCGCAGAGGAGACGCCGCAGAACCGCACGATCATCGAGGAGTTCGCCGACGATCTGCACCTGACCCCGGAGCAGCGCACGCAGATCGATCTGCTGCTCGATTATTACGCCGCGTCGCTCAAGGACCTGCGGCAGAGCGTACAGCCGCAGTATCGGGCCCTGATGGACTCGGTGAGGCTGGAGATCGAGGCGACGCTCGACGACGAACAGCGCTCCCGGTATCGGGCGTTGCTCGACGAGAGATACGGGCCGCGGGATCGCGCCACGAGGACGGGAGACGGATCGAGCCCCTGACGGCGTCGGGGAGCGCGATCGGGATCGACGATGTGACGGGCCGGTATGTCGTGTGACCGGCCCGATCGACATCGGTCAGACAGCGAGGCGTCTCAGCGGGGACGCCCTTTCCAACCGAGGACAGATGAAACGCAACGATAGATGGGTGGCGGTGGCCTTCCTTGCGGCGGCCGGGCTCTTTCCCGGCGCGCTTCAGGCGCAGCTCGTCGGTGGCGGCGACCAGGATGCGTTTCGACCGGTCACGCTCGACGAGGCGATCGAGATCGCCCTGCGACGGAACCCGACGCTCCAGCAGGCGCGCACGAACATCGAGAACGCCGAGACGACGAAGCTCACCGCGGTGGGCTCGCTCCTCCCGTCGCTCAGTCTGAGCTACGCGTACTCGAACTCGTCGACAGGGCGTATCGACCCGACCGGTCAGGGGATCGTCAGCACGAGCTACTCCACTCAGGTGAGCGGGAGCTACGATCTGTTCGACGGGTGGCGTCGCTTCACCGATCTCAGGGGCGCGAACCTCGGGGTGGCCGAGCAGAACGCGCGCTATCGCGAGACACGGTTCCAGACGATCCAGACCGTCAAGCAGAACTACTTCAACGCGGTCGCCGCCCGTGAGCTCGTGGCGGTGGAGGAGCGACGCGTGCAGCGGCAGCAGGACCAGCTGGACTTCGTCGAGCAGCAGCTCGAGCTCGGGCGCGCGACGCGGTCGGACCTCCTGAGCTCGCAGGTCGACCTGAACAACGCGCGGCTGGCGCTGCTGAACGCACAGAACGGCGAGCGTACGACGACGTTCAGGCTTACCGAGGTCGTCGGATCGGAGGAGCGCATCGGACCGGTCGAGGAGGCCACCCTGATCGCGCAGCCCCTCCCGTTCTCCCGGAATCAGCTCTTCGGCGTCGCCGAGCAGTCCGCCCCGTCGCTCGTGACGGCGACCGCCGCGACCGAGGCGGCCGAGGCGGCGGTGTCGAGCGCGCGCTCGTCCTACCTCCCGAGCCTGTCGCTGTCGGGCGGGTGGGGGTGGGCGAACACCGAGTTTCCGCCGCAGAACCGTTCGTGGTCGTTCCGGCTGAGCGGCAGCTATCCGTTGTTCAACGGGTTCCAGCGCGAGTCGACCGTCTACCGGGCGCGGGCCCAGGAGGACATCGCGCGCGAGCAGGAGCGCGCGACACGTCTCAACCTGAGCTCCGAGCTCGACGCGGCGTACAGCACCGCGCAGTCGGCGCAGGCCGGCATCGACCTCGCCGAGCAGAACGTGGAGCTCAGCGAAGAGAGCCTGCGGGTCGTGGGTGAGCGTTACCGGCTCGGTCTCGCGACCATCCTCGAGCTCCAGGACGCGCAGATCCAGCTCACGCAGGCGGAGGTGGACCTCGTGTCGCGCCGGTTCGACTACCAGCTCGCGCTCGCCGCCATCGAGGCGCTGCTCGGGCAGTCGGTCGAGGACTTCTAGACCCGGGCGTCGCACGGCGCCCATGGATCGAACGGTCGGCCCGGGGATATTTTGAGGGGCGGCTCCCGATGGAGTCGCCCCTTTCGCATCCGTACCGACCGCGCCCCCGGGGCGGCCGAGGGTGGCGCGAGAGGAGAACCCGCGGATCCCCCGTCCGCTTCAACGAAAGACCCGCCTGGTGTGTCTATAGCGGCGTGAGTAGTTCGGCCTCTGAAGAAGGGTTCAACGAGTGGCGATAGAGACACGAGAGTCGGGTACGCGGACCGCGGGTTCGCGTCTTTTCGGCCTGACGGTGGCGACCGTCGCGGTCGCGGCCGGCCTGACCGGCTGCACGCGCGGCGAGGCGATCGAAGCCGACACCATCCTCCAGAGAACGACCGTCTCGCGGCAGACTATCGTCTCGAGCGTCGAGGCGACCGGCACCGTCGAGCCCATCCGCATCATCGAGGTGAAGTCGCAGGCGGGCGGCGAGATCCTCGACCTCCCGGTCGAGCTCGGCGACCAGGTCACGCAAGGCACGCTGCTCGTGCAGATCGATCCGCGTGACGTGCGCAACGCGTTCGACCAGGCGCAGGCGGATCTGGACGTGGCGAACGCGCGTTTCGACGTGGCCGATCGGCAGCTCACCCGGATGCAGCAGCTCGAGGAGTCGGGCATCGTGACCGAGGAAGAGCTGGAGGCCGCGATCCTCGAGCACGCGAACGCGAAAGCCGCGCTCGTCCGCGCCGAGGTCAACCTCGAGCTCGCGGAGGACCGCCTCGAAGATGTGACGCTCCGCGCCCCCATCACCGGCACGGTCGTGGAGCGGTCGATCGAGGTCGGACAGGTCATCACAGGCACGCGCGATCTGACGGGCGGCACGGTGCTGATGCGGATGGCCGACCTCCAGGAGGTGCAGGTACGGATGCTCGTCGACGAGACCGACATCGGCCGGCTCCAGCCGGGGATGCCGGCCGAGATCACCGTGGAGGCGTTCCGTGACCGGACGTTCCGCGGGTCCGTGCTCAAGATCGAGCCGCAGGCCGTCGTCGAACAGAACGTCACGATGTTCGCGGTCCTCACGCGGATCACGAACGAGGACGACCTCCTGAAGCCGGGGATGAACGCCGACGTCGAGGTGGTCATCGGGCGCGAGGATGACGTGCTCGCCCTGTCGAACAGCGCGATCAAGAGCCTGGATGAGGCGCGACGGATCCTCGAGGCGTTCGGACTCGATGCCGATCTGAACGCGCTCGCCCAGCAGATCCAGGCGGGCGGTGAAGAGCCCGCCGAAAGCGCCGAGCCGGCCGAGGATGAGGAAGTCATCGGCGGCGTTCCGGTCTCGCAGATCGCGCGCATGTCGCAGAGCGAGCGAATGGAGTGGTTCCAGGGTCTCTCGGGGGCCGACCGGTCGCGGATGATGCAGATGTTCCAGCGGGGCGGCGGGGGCGGCGGCAGAAACGCGGGATCGGCGGGCAGTCCGCGCCCGGCGTTCGTGTTCGATCAGAGCCCCGAGGGGATGCTGTCGGTGCACCCGGTGATGATCGGGCTGAGCGACTTCGACTACACGCAGGTCATCGCGGGCCTCGACGAGGGCGACGAGGTGGTCTCGATTCCGATGTCGCTGGTCAGCCAGCAGGACTTCATCAACCGGATCCGCGACCGCATGTCGCTGCCGGGCATGGGCGGCGGGAGGTAGGCGTGCTCTTCTTCGAGATCCTCCGGGTCGCGATGGACGCGATCCGGGCCAACAAGATGCGGTCGCTGCTCACGATGCTCGGCATCGTGATCGGTGTGGGCGCGGTCATCACGATGGTCGCCCTCGGCGAAGGCGCGCAGCGCGCCGTCGAGGCGCAGATCTCGCAGCTCGGGACCAACGTCCTCACGGTCCGGCCCGGGCAGGGCCGGTTCGGCGGGGTGCGTGGCGGGTCCGACTCGCGGCTCACGGTCGAGGATGCACGGGCGCTCGAGGCGGCGAGCGCGGTCACCCAGATGGCGCCCGAGATGCGCGGCAATCTCCAGGTGCAGTTCGGACGGGTGAACGCGAACGCGCGCATCATGGGGACCACGCCGAACTATGCGGCGATCAACAACTACTCGGTGTCGCTGGGCCGGTTCTTCGACCAGAGCGAGAACCAGGGACGCCGTCGCGTCGCCGTGCTCGGGGGCGCGATCCCGGCGCTGCTGGAGACCGACGCGCAGTCGATCGTCGGGCAGACGATCTCGATCCGGAACATCACCTTCGACGTCGTCGGCGTGCTGGCCGAGAAGGGCTCGCAGGGCTGGATGAACGACGACGAGCAGATCTACGTGCCGCTCGAGACGGCGCAGTTCCGGCTGCTCGGGACCGACCAGCTCGGCGGCGTCAAGATCATGGTCTCCGACCGCTCGCAGATCGCCACCGCCATGGTGCAGGTCGAGGAGATCCTGCGACGCGAGCACCGGATTCCGCTGGGTCGCGACAACGACTTCAACATCTCCGACTCGCAGCAGTTCCTCCAGACACAACAGGAGACGACGCAGACCTTCACGATGCTTCTCGCGGCGATCGCGGGCGTGAGCCTGCTGGTCGGCGGGATCGGGATCATGAACATCATGCTCGTGTCGGTGACGGAGCGAACCAAGGAGATCGGCGTTCGCAAGGCGCTCGGCGCCACGAAGAACGCCGTTCTGCTCCAGTTCCTCCTCGAGGCCACGACGCTATGTCTCGTAGGGGGGATTCTCGGGGTGGCGGCCGCCTACGGGACGTCGCGCGTCCTGGCGGATGTCGCGCAGTGGCAGATGGCGATCGCGCCACAGGCCGTCGCGATGGCCGTCGCCTTCGCCGGCGGAGTCGGCGTGTTCTTCGGTCTGTGGCCAGCGCGGCGGGCCGCCCGTCTCGACCCGATCGTCGCGCTACGCTACGAGTAGGGTATCGTGAGCCTCGAGAAGCTCCCGGACACCGCACGGCTCTGGATCTTCGGGGCTACCGAGCCCCTTACCGGGGCGCAGCGCGACGCGCTGGACGCCGACCTCACCGGGTTCGTCCGCACGTGGGCGGCCCACGGCTCGAGCCTGATGGCGGCCCACGCGATCCTGTTCGACACGTTCGTCGTCGTCGCGGTCGATGAGAGCGTGCACGGGGCCTCGGGGTGCTCGATCGACGCGATGGCGCGGCACCTCGCCGAGCTCGAGGCGACCCTCGATGTGACTCTCCTCGATGGCGCCCGTATCTGGTATCGGACCGGGGGCGGAGATATCGTCTCCTGCGAACGATCCGAGTTCAGGGACCGCTCCGGACAGGGCGAGATCGACGCTGAGACACGAGTCTTCGACCCGACCATCCAGACGCTCGGCGAGATCCGTGACGGCTCGCTCGAGCGCCCGGCCGGCGAGTCGTGGCACGCCCGCCTTCTCGTCGCGAGCGGCACGGCGCCTGGCGCCTGACCTGACCCCACGACCCGCGGCGCCCCCCCGGTCGCCGTGACCGCGCCCGGCAAGCTCGGGTTCATGCTCTCCGGCGGCGGGGCGCGGGCGGCGTATCAGACCGGCGTTCTCTGCCATGTGGGCGAGCGCCTTCCCGACCTGCGCGTCCCCATCCTCACCGGAGTGTCGGCCGGCGCGATCAACACGGGCTTCCTCGGCTCGTACCGCGGCACCTTCGGCGACGCGACCCAGGCACTGCGGCGGCGCTGGCTGTCGCTGTCGAGCGAGGAGGTGTTCAAGGCGAACCCGTCGTCCCTCTTCTTCAACGGGGTTCGTGTGGGCTCGGCGCTCGTGGGCGGAGGCTCGCGGCTCGCGCCGAAGATCCGCAGCCTGATCGACACGTCGCCTCTGGAAGAGTTCCTGTCACGCAGCATGGCACCGGGCGCGATCGCCGATCGGCTCGAGGCGGGCGAGATCGAGGCGGTCGCGCTCACCACCGTGTCGTACCAGACCGGTCGCACCGTGCTGTTCGTGGAGGGGAACGCGCCGATCCGCATGGAGCCCGCGAGCGCGCACCACCGCGTCGTGCGGGCGAAGCTCTCGGTCAGCCACATCATGGCGTCGGCGGCGATCCCGCTCCTCTTCCCCGCCGTGAAGATCGGACAGCAGTGGTACGGAGATGGCAGCTTCCGCTCGACGGCGCCGCTCGCCCCGGCCATCGAGCTGGGCGCCGAGCGGCTGTTCGCGATCTCGGCCCGCTACCGCCGCTCGGCGCCCGAGGCCCGGCAGCCCGAACACGTCGGGTACCCGCCGGCGGCGCGCGTGCTCGGGATCCTTCTGAACTCGGTGTTTCTCGACACGCTCGACTGGGACGCCGCGAACCTCCGGCGGATCAACCGGCTGCTCGCCCGTCTGCCGGAGGAGGTGCGGCGCGACGAGGTCCTGAGACACGTCGACCTCCAGATCCAGCGACCGTCGAGCGACATCGGGCTGATCGCCGCGGAGTTCGAGGATCGCCTCCCGCGCGCGATGCGGTTTCTCGTCCGGGGGCTCGGGACATCGGAGACGAGGAGCGCGGATCTGCTGAGCTACCTGCTGTTCGACAGCGCCTACATCACCCGGCTGATCGAGCTCGGGGAGAACGACGCCGAGGAGAACTGGTCTCGACTCGAGGCGTTCCTCGCGCCCGGCGCCACCGGCTGAGGCGACGCGCGCCGGCCGGGTCAATCGCCCGCGTCGCTCCACAGGTCGAGGACGGCGTCGTCGACCCGGGTCGCGCGAGGTCCGGCCGCGGGATCGTCGGGTCCTTCCGGGTCGGCGGTCCGCGGCACCGCGGTCGACGGCGGTCGCGAGGTGGCCCCCGCCCCCGGGTCGAGCTCGAGATCGGCGCGCACCCCGAGGTGATCGAGGACCAGCCGGTCCTGCGTGGCCACGATCACCTGCCGCTCGCGCGCGATCGTCTCGAGCACGGCCCACACGTCGGCGACCCCGCGCTCGTCGAGATGCACGAACGGATCGTCGATCATGAGCGGCAGCCCGACGCCCAGGCCCGCCAGGAAGTCCGCCGCGCCGAGTCGGATCGCCAGCAACGCCGCGTGCAGCTGCCCGTAGCTGAGGGGCGGCGAGGTGAGCGGGAGCGAGCGGTCGGCCACCCGCACGGTCGCGGTGTCGAGCCCGCCCTCGGTCTCAAGGGGGCCGAGCGCTCCGTTCGAGACAGCCTCGAGGTGGCTCGAGATCGCCCCCAGGAGCCGCTCCTCGTCGGTCGTCCTGAACGCCTCGTACGCCTCGGCGACGTACGAATACGCGCTTCGGTAAGCGGCCGCCCGCGCCGCGAGCGTCCCGGCGCGCTCGCGCAGCTCGTCGAGCTCGCGCTCGAACGACAGCGCGCTCGCCTCGACGCGTCCCTCGGCGGCCAGCTCGCGTTCGAGCCCCGAGACCCGGGCCTGCAGCTCGGCCGCCTCGGCAAGACGCGCGCGCCGGGCGAGACGGACGTCCTCGAGCCGCGCATCAACTCCCTCGGGTAGATCGAACCGCACCTTCGCCAGCTGGTTCAAACGCAGCCGAAGCGGTGCCATGTGGTCGTCTCGTTGGCGCGCGATCGCCTCATGGAGACTGGCCAACCGGTCGCGGGCGCGCTCGACGAGCCGCCCGGCCCCGGCCGGAACGCCGTCGGGGTGGGCGGGCTCCTCGCGCCCGACCGCATCCGCCCCGGCGGCATCCTCCGCCTCGTCGCGAGCCGAGTCGTGGAGGGCGATCGCTCGCGCCGCGGCGTCCACGGCGACCCTGAGCGCCCCCTCGCTATCGGCCAGCAGACGGCGATCGGCTTCTTCCCGCTCGAACTCGCGGCGTGCGGCGGGGAGCGTCTCGGGTCGCAGGTCGTCGCCGCCGGGCACATCGGCGGTGAGCCCGCCGATCCGCGTCTCGAGCTCCTCGCCCTCGCGCTCGAGGTCAGCCAGCCGCTCGCGCCGGTGGGCCGCCTCCGACTCGAGCGCGCGGCGCCGGACATGCGACGCGGCACCCGACGCGGCGCCCGCAGCGAGCGCGAGCGCTCCCACTGCGGTCGCCCCCAGCGCGAGGGCCACGACGCCCAGCAGCGCCACGAACGCGCCGACCGCGACCCAGCCGCGGCGCGGCGACTCGGGAACCCCCTCCGCCTCGGCTTCGCGCAACCGCCCGGCCTCGGTCGCGACTGTGGCCAGACGCGGCCACAGGCCCTCCTCGAGCGCCCGCGCCCGCTCGGCAAAGTCACGCGGATAGCCGGATGGGTGCGCTTCGTCGCGCGCCCTGACGAGCGTGAATGCCGCGAGCGCCTCGTCGAGATCGTGCGCCGCGCTCTCGAGCCCGCGGACGCGGGCCCGGGCGGCCTCGATCTCCGTTTCGAGCCTCTCCCCCTCCGAGAGCGTCTCGAAGGCCGCCTCGAGACGCTCGGTTTCGTCGGACAGCGTCTCGAGCCTCGCGACACGCTCATCGCGGGCGCGGACGAGAGGACGCCGCGCCTCCTCCGCCGCGCGCGCCTCGCGGGCGCGCAGCTCCAGCTCCTCGATCCGGTCGGTCAGCTCCTCGAGCATCCCGGGCTTGCGACGCCGCGAGATCGCGGGCGCGATCGGCTCGACCGTGATCACGGCGTACTCCTGCCGCAGGCGCGCGTACGCGGACTCCACATCGGTGTGACCGCCCGCCGCGATCCGCAGGAGCTCCACACTCAGACCGGTCGTGAGCAGCCCACCCTGGAATACGCAGGCCGTGTCGCGATAATGGTCGAAGCTGTCGAGACCCACGATCTCGCGCAGGAGCGAGCGGTACTGCCGCACCGCCTCACCGGTCCGCGCCGGGTTCGCCTCGGCATCGAACAGGGGGGCGGCCTTCCCCTCCTTCCGCACCCGCACCCGGTCGGTCTCGAAGTCGCGCTCGAAGGTGAACCGACCGGCCGTCGTACGAAGAACCAGGAGCGCCCGGTAGGGACCGCCGACCCAGGGCTTGCGCTGTGCGTGCGCCTCGCGGCCGTCCTTTCGGTTTCTCCGGAAGCCGAAGAGGACGCGGACGGGCGCCTCGACGAGCGTCGACTTGCCGGAGCCGTTCGGTCCCACGACGACGAACGGGCTTCCCGGACTCGCGCCGTGGCGGCCGTTCCCTGCACCGTTCCCCGAGCCCTTCCCCGAACCGTTCGCCGGCCGTCCCGCCCGCGCCGGGTCCGCCGCTTCCGCGAACCGGAACACGCCGCCGTGCCGTCCGTAGTCGAGCTCGACGCGCTCGAAGACGACGGCCATCAGACCTCCATCACCCGCAGCGCGATCCGCAACCCCTGTTCGCGGGCCGCCCGCTCTTCGGGACTGTCCGCCTCCTCGATCCGCCGGAGCCCGATACGCGCGACGTGGCCGGCGATCGTGCTCTCGGCGGAGAGCTCTGCGAGTCGACCGACCTCGAAGAAACGGCTGCGGTCGCGCAGCGACACCGCACCGAAGCGCTCTTCGAGCATGCTGCGGATCACCTCGGGATCGAGCGGGTAGGCCGGCTCTCCCTCGAGGTCGATCGACGGATACGTCTCGGGCGACAGGACCCGGACGGCCGCCTCGTACACTTCGAGATCCGTAACGCAGTCGCTCACGTTGATGGCGATCGGGGCGCCAACCTCGCGCACTCCGCTCGAGATCCGCTCGAGCCTGAGCGTGGAGCCCGGCTCGAGACGCACGAGCACGGGACCGCGCGGCCCCGCCTCGGTCATGTCGACGGCGGCGAACGAACCCGGATAGCACGCCGGAAGCCCCTCGAGCTCGTCCTGCGCCCGAAACCGGTGCAGGTCGCCGAGCGCGATGTAGTCGACGTCCAGCCCGGCGAGGCCCTCCCAGGCGAGCGACAGGGAGCTGCCCGACGCCCAGTGCGGCGCGCCGGGGACGGATCCGTGGAGAAGCACGACGTGCGCCGCCGCCGATGCCCTCGAACGCCCCCGCTCGAACGTGCCGATCGGGTCGGGCTCCTCGGCCGCGTCGTACCCGACGCCGTAGACGAGCAGCTCGCCCGCTTCACGCTCGAAGCGTGCCGGCTCGCCGAACCGCGGCTCGAGGAACACGTGCGCCCCGTCGAGGGCTTCCGCATAGAGACCGGGGTTCAGCGCGCGCGCGTCGTGGTTCCCGGGGACGGCCGCGACGTCGACACCGCGCTCGAGCAGACGGCGCACGGTCTCCCGGACGGCGATGACGGTGCGCTCGCCAGGCTGCGGGCCGTCGAACAGATCCCCCGAGATGAGGACCGCGTCGACAGATGCCTCGATCGCGATGTCCGAGACGGCGCGAAACGCGTCGAGCACCTGGCCCCGGCGGACGTCCGCTTCCTCCCCGAACCCGCCGAGCGGGGCGTCGAGGTGGACATCCGCGAGGTGCAGCAGCCGGAACACCGGGTTACTTGAACGCTTTCGAAGAGGTGGAGTGGCCGGGATCGACCTTCGCTTCGGGATCGATGTGGTGGACGGCGTTGTTGACGGCGATCGCAGCCTCGCCGAATCCGGTCGAGATCAACTCGAGCGCCCCCTCGTACGTCACGATGTCTCCGGCGGCGTAGACGCCCGGGATATTGGTCCGCATGCGCGAATCGACCCGGATCGCGTTGCCCTCGAGCTCGAGCCCCCAGTCGGCGATCGGCCCGATGTTGGGGACGAACCCGATAAGCGCCAGGATGTCGTCGACGTCGAGATGCTCGGTGTCCTTCGTCTTCGCCTCGACGAGCGTCACGCCCTCGATACGATCCGTGCCGTGCAGCTCCCCGACCTCGTAGAACGTCTTGAGCGACAGCTCACCGCGTTCGTGCGCGCCCTGCACCTGCTCGACCGTTCGCTCGTGCGCCCGGAAGCGGTCGGATCGGTGGATCTGCGTCAGCTCGCTCGCGATGTCGCGTAGCGCCCAGCTCCAGTCGAACGCCGAGTCGCCGCCGCCCACGATCAGCACGCGCCGGTCGCGAAACGCCTCCGGATCCTTCACGTGGGTGACGATCCCGCGCTTCCAGAAGTCGTCCCAGCGATCCACCTTGAGAGTGCGGCTCTTGAACGCCCCCTTCCCGGCCGCGATCACCACGGCTCTGGTCGGTCGAACGCCCTCGTCGGTCTCGAGGTGGAAGATCTCGCCGTCGGGGTTCAGCGCGTTGACCCGCTCCTCGAGACAGACCTCCGGGTCGAACTGGAGCGCCTGCTCGATCAGGTCGCGCGCCAGGTCCTTCGCGAGGATCCGCGGGAAGCCCGCCACGTCGAAGATGTCCTTCTCCGGGTAGAGAGCGGTCAGCTGACCGCCGAGCTCGGGCAGGACATCTATGATCCGCGCCGAGACGCCCCGCATGCCGGCGTAGAACAGCCCGTAGAGACCGGTGGGGCCGCCGCCGATGATCGTGATGTCCTTGATGTCGGAACTCACACCGCCCTCACCGCCCCCCGTGGCGGAAACGCCGGAGACATCATGCCGGTGCGCCCCACGATCGGCGAAGCGCCCGGTCGCCGTAGTCGATGATCGCGTAGACGGACATGACTCCGACCAGCAAAACGAGGAGCGGAACATATCGGGGCCCGAAGATCAGAGCGAGCAACGCGAGAAGCTGCAGCCCGGTAGCGATCTTCCCCGCCCAGCGCGGACGAAACGGGATCGTCACGCCCACGATCCGTCCCACCAGATACGACCCTCCCGCGAACAGATCGCGGAGGATCAGTATCACGAAAGATGCCCAGTCGATCGCCCCTCGTCCGAGGAAGCCGCTGAGCGCGCAGAGCACGAACAGCTTGTCGCACAGCGGGTCGAGCACGAGCCCGATGTGCGACCTGGTGCCGCTCACCCGCGCTATGAAGCCGTCGAGCGCATCCGTCGCCGCGGCCGCGAACAGCAGGATGGCCATCACCTGGGGATCGGTGACGGCGACGAACGCCACGCCGAGCGGAATCCGCGCCAGCGACAGCAGGTTCGACAGGGTCAGAAACCCCGCGTCATGCTCCTGTTGGACCATTCGTGTCCCGGGCCGTTGAAGTGTCCTCGCCACCCCGACCCGTGAACATGCACGCCCGATCCCCCAGGCTCTAGTGCAGACGTCCGGCTGCCCGCGTCACGGGCCCGAGAGCGTCTCAGACCGGAGCCAGCTCGGCCTCCGCCGCCCGCGGGTCGAGCATCACGAAGTTCTCGACGACCACATCGACGGTCGGGATCGGGACACCATCGCGATCGAACGAGCCGTACTCGAGACGTCCCTCCACGTAGAGCCTGTTCCCCTTCGTCACGTACCGCTCGATGGTCTCGGCCGCGCGGCCCCAGAACGTCAGCCTGTGCCAGTCGGTACGTTCCTGTGTCTCGCCGTTGCGGCGGAATGTCCGGTTGGTCGCGAGCGACACGTGCGCGACGGGTGTCCCGCTCGACGTCTCGCGAAGCTCGGGGTCGCTTCCGGTGTTGCCCACGAGAATCACGCGGTTCACGGTTCTGGCCATCGCCAGCTCCTTCCTGTCATCGGTCCGAAGATCTTCCGGCGTCGGGCGCCGGGTCGTCCGACATGATCCGGTCGTAAGGAGTGGATCCGGAGAGGGGACCGACCGGTTCCCGAAGTGGCCCGTCCGGTCCTGGGCGGCGAGCCGGCGCCGCTGGACAGCCGGAGGCGGCGGCCGGAGAATGAGACGGTCGGAGTCAGGAGGACGACCGTGCCCAGAACCTATGACGACGAGGACGTCCGGCGTGCCCGCATCGGCGCCCTGATCATCGTCATCTGTGCGGTCGTCGCGCTCGGCGTGTTCTTCATCGACGCGATCGTCCGCGCCACGACCGAAGGGCCCCGCATCACGATCGCCGTCGATGCGGCGCCGGGCGTCGATGCCGGTACCGATGTCTGGGTCGCGGGGCGGAGCGTGGGTCGCGTCCTCGGCGTCCAGTTCCGCCGGCCCGACGAAGCGGGCGAACGCGTCGTCATCCGCGCCGTTCTGGAGCGCGGCGTCGAGGAGTTCATCCGCGACGACGCCGATGTCTCGATCCAGCCGGGCGCGCTGCTCGCGCCCGTGATCGTTCTCGTCCACCCCGGCTCCCCCGACGCCGGCCCCCGCGCTCTCGACCGACCCTTCACCGCCAGAGACCGGGCGCTGGGCCCCGAGGCGCTGCTGGAGCTCGGAGAGGCGCTGCGCGTGGCCGGCGACTCGCTGAGAGTCCAGACCGGAAGGGTCTCGACGCGGCTCTCCGACGGCGGCGGTACGCTCGGAGCCCTGCTCGCGGACCGGGATGTCCTGGCCGAGTCCGAACAGGCTCTGCGCGAAACGATGGTCGCCCTGGGCGATTGGCGGAGCGGATCGATCGGGCGTCTCGCATCGGACAGCGTGCTGGGGCCGAGGCTCGACAGGATCTCATCGGGTCTCGCGACCCTCGACTCGATGCAGACCCGCGAGCGCACGAGCGAGACGCTTCGGGAGACGACGGCGGCCGTCGACGCCTTCCAGGAGCGACTCGCCTTGCTCGCGGCCCGCCTCGACGCCGGGGAGGGCACGGCGGGACGGGCGTTGAGGGACGGTGAGCTGGCGCGGCAGGTGGCGCTACTTCGAGCACGCCTGGACTCGGCGGCGGTGGAGTTCGCCCTGTACCCCGAACGGTGGCTGCGCGTGAAGGTCTTTTAGCGCGGCGACCGGCCTCGCGGCAGCCCGCCCTGGACGACGAACTTCACGAGCTCGGTCTTGCGCCCCCTCTTCTCTCTGATCCCGAGCACGATGTGGTCGACGACCAGATCGCGGTCCTCGAGCGAGATCTCGAAGTCGATCTTCCCGTCACCCGAGGTGATCCGCGTCCTGACCGATCGGCCGGGATCCGCCTGCGCCGCCCGAGCGGGGTTACGGAACAGCGTGAGGGCGGAACGTCGGCGGCCGTCGGGAAGGCGACGCGACACCTTGACGTGCTTGAGCCAATCGGGCTGATAGCTGATGCGCCACAGGTTCCCGAGCTGGTCCAGACCTCGTCCTTCACGATTGTGTCGCGCCATCTGTCTCCTCGATCGTGTCTCGAACGTTCCTTGACCGTGTAAGTGGCAGTCGTTATGCTCGCCGGGTCCAACCCAACCGCATTGCCAGCAGCAGATTTTTCTACCAGCCAGTCGAGCCCGAACGGGCGACCGGCGTAGCCCGATTCTATTCACCGTTTTGAATTACACCACCCGACCCGGACCTCAAGACCGGCGTCGACCCGCATCCAATCTTCACGGGAGCAGACCGCAGTGGACATCGCCGAACTAAAGTCGAAATCCATCGGCGAACTTCACGAGATGGCCGAAGACCTCGACATCGCCAACTTCTCCGGCCTCCGAAAGCAGGACCTCATCTTCCGCATCGAGCAGAACCTGCTCGATGGCGACACGGTGCTGAGAGGCGAAGGAGTCCTCGAGATCCTCCCCGAGGGGTACGGCTTCCTGCGCAGCCAGGACTGGAACTACCTCTACGGCCCCGACGACATCTACGTGTCCCCGTCCCAGATCAAGCGCTTCGACATGCGGACGGGAGACACCATACAGGGCCAGGTCCGACCGCCCAAGGAAGGCGAGCGCTACCTCGCGCTGCTCAAGGTCGAGACGATCAACGGAGAGGATCCGGAGAAGGCGAAGCACCGGATCGCGTTCGACAACCTCCGGCCGCGGTACCCGGAGCAGAAGCTGAGGCTCGAGACCGCCAACGGCGACGTGTCGATGCGGATCCTCGATCTGATCGCCCCCATCGGGCGCGGCCAGCGCAGCCTGATCGTCTCTCCGCCGAAAGCGGGTAAGACGATCCTCCTCCAGAAGATCGCGAACGCGATCATCGAGAATCAGCCCGACGTGACCGTGATCGTGCTGCTCATCGACGAGCGGCCCGAGGAGGTCACCGACATGGAGGAGAACGTCCCGGCGGAGATCATCTCCTCGACGTTCGACGAGCCGGCCGACCGGCACACGCAGGTGGCGGAGATGGTGCTCGAGAAGGCCAAGCGGCTCGTCGAGTACCAGCACGACGTCGTGATTCTCCTCGACTCGATCACCCGGCTGGCCCGCGCCTACAACACGACGGTGCCGCACTCCGGGAAGATCCTCTCGGGTGGGGTCGACGCGAACGCGCTCCACAAGCCGAAGCGCTTCTTCGGCGCGGCCCGGAATATCGAGGAGGGTGGCAGTCTGACGATCATCGCCACGGCGCTGATCGAGACCGGCAGCCGGATGGACGAGGTGATCTTCGAGGAGTTCAAGGGCACGGGGAACAGCGAGGTGCTGCTCGATCGCCAGATTGCCGACAAGCGGATCTACCCCGCCATCGACCTCGGCCGCTCGAGCACACGGAAGGAAGAGCTCCTCCTGAGCGACATCGAGCTCAACCGGATGTACCTGCTGCGGAACTTCCTGTCCGACATGACGGCCGCCGAGGCGATCCAGTTCATGATCGAGCGACTCAACCGGACGAAGGACAACCAGGAGTTCATGGACTCGATGGCGGCGGGCGAGTAGCGAAGAAGGAGCGACAACGTGGCGGAGCTCAAGACGAGGCGGAACGACGGGGACGTCGAGGTCTTTCTGAACTCCGTCGAGGACGAGAAGCGACGCGAGGACGCGTTCGTCATCCTCGACCTCATGAAACGGGTCACCGGGCTCGAGCCCGAGATGTGGGGTGGATCGATCGTCGGGTTCGGAAGCTACCACTACGTCTACGCGAGCGGGCGCGAGGGCGACTGGTTCAAGGCGGGATTCTCTCCGCGCAAGCAGGCCCTGACGCTCTACATGATGGCCGGGACGGGGAAGCACCAGGAGCTCTACGCGAAACTCGGGAAGTACTCCACCGGCAAGTCCTGTCTGTACGTCAAGAAGCTCGAGGACATCGACCTCCAGGTGCTCGAAGAGCTCGTCGCCGCGTCGGTGGACTACGTATCGGAGGCGGACGCCGGGTGAGCGATGCGTACGAGACGGCGCTCGCCCGACACGGGCTCGAGGACGTCCAGCCCCTGTACCGACAGCTTCTGCTGAGGCTCAAGAAGAGCGATGCGTCGGCCTACGATGAGGCCGTCGAGCGGTACCGGTCGGATGTCGAGGCGTGCGTCGGCTCGGCCGAGGATCCCGTCGAGGTCTGGGTCGCGTACGGCGCGTGGCTGGCGCCGAAGGTGAGCCGCGGCGCGCTCAAGAGGGTGAACCGGGAGGGCCGGGCCGACGAGGTCGAGGGACCCGTGCTCGGCCCCATGCTCATACACGTCCCCGAGGACGCGCGGGAGCGCGCCATCCTGATCGCGATGCCGAGCGACGCGAGCCCGGCGCAACGCGAGACGGCGGCGCTGCTGTGTGGCTGAGCGGGTCGCGTGTCGCCCACGGACGCCCGTCGCATTAGAGTGTCCCCAACCATCGGACCGAACCAGGGAGGAAGCCCCCATCACTCCATCCAGCTCGAAGCAGAAGGCGAAGCGACGCACGGTCGACACACGTTCCCCCGAAGCTCGAGAGATCGCGCGCGAGTTCGCGACGCTCGCGCTGGCATGGGTCGACCGCAAGGGCAAGCTCCTGGTCCGCCAGCGCGAGGAGCTGCGCAGGGCGCTGGCCACGACGGCCGATCTTCAGGGGTGGATTCTCCTCACCGACAGGCAGGAGGAGATCGCGTCGAAGGACTTCACGACGCTCACGCGTAGCGGCGCGAGGGCCCTCGCGAAGGACCTCGCCGACGAGCTGGCGGCCAAGAAGGCCGAGCTCACGCAACTCAAGAAGGACGTCAAGGCCTTCGACAAGCTCGCC
This sequence comes from Gemmatimonadota bacterium, assembly GCA_033720355.1. Classification (GTDB taxonomy): domain Bacteria; phylum Gemmatimonadota; class Gemmatimonadetes; order Palauibacterales; family Palauibacteraceae; genus Palauibacter. Next base: position 32,088 of record JAWWCR010000009.1, on the reverse strand, counting down.
GAGACGGGCGACTTCGATGAGCCGATCGAGGTGGAGTACACCCACACCGTGCGAAAGCCTTCGAAAGGCCTGATCACGCGAACGGAGGTCGAGGAGCTCAAGTCCGCGTCCGACGCATCGGATCTGGCGAGGACGATCGAGAAGCGGCTCGACGCGTGGGGCAAGCTGCGCGAGGAGATGCTCGGGGAGCTCAAGAAGCGCGAGAAGCGGCTCGACGAGATGAAGGACAGCATCCCCGACTTCGTCGACGCCTCTTCGGGTCTCATCCGCGATGTCTTCGCCACGCTCTACTAGATCCAGTTTCGAGGGACTGGTTCCCTGGGACCGGGGGCGCGGACAATGAGCGCGATCGATGGGTGTCTCGACCACCATTTTCGGTGGGCCACGGGGTTCGACGACGCCGACCGGCCGGCGCCACCCCGCCGCAAGCTCGCCATCGTCACCTGCATGGACGCCCGACTCGATCCGGCTGCGTGGTTCGGGCTCGAGCCGGGTGATGCGCACGTCATCAGAAACGCCGGCGGAATCGTGACCGAGGACGTGATCCGATCGCTCTCGATCTCCCAGACGATGCTGGGGACCCGCGAAGTGCTGGTGATCCAGCACACCGACTGCGGTATGGGCGCCGCCACCGAGCGGGCCATGCGAGAGGCGATCGAGACCGACACCGGTGTGCCCCCCCCCTTCGAGCTGGGAGCGTTCGACGATCCCGAAGATGAGGTGCGAACCTCGCTCGCCCTCCTGCGCGAGACGCCAATCCTGGCGCACCGGCACTCGATCCGGGGGTTCGTGTACGATGTGGGGACGGCCGCCCTTCGAGAGGTAGCGACGGCCGCGAAACACCGGCCGGAGTGAGATCGATGAGCAACGTCTTCCGGAAGCTGCGCGGGCTGGTTGGCAACGGGCTCGTCTGGGCCGGGGCCTGGACGCTCGGCTCGCTGGTGTTCTCGATCATCCCGGCGGTGGCCTCGGGTCTCGGCATCCCCCTGTCGGCGCTCGGGCTGATCCTCGTGAACGGTGCGGTCGTCGGGTTCGCCAGCGGCGCGCTGTTCTCGCTGGTACTCGGCATCGCCTACCGGAACCGCCTGCTCGACGACATCCGCCCCGTTCCCATGGGGATTCTCGGCGCATCTGCCGGACTGATGATCCCGGTGACCGCCTTCCTCGCGGCCGGCGCCGCGGGGCTCGTGTTCCCGCCCGCCGTCGTCGCGGCCAATCTGGTGACCGCCGGGTTGCTCGGAGCGGGCACGTCCGTGGCGTCGTTGAAGCTCGCCCAGCAGGCAGGGCCCGCCCTTTCCGGGACCGACGAGGACGTCGGGCGGCTGGCCGCGGGCTGACGGGCGACCGGCCGCATGTACGGGTTGATCGGGAGCATCCGGTGCACGCCGGGCGAGCGTGAACGGCTCATCGAGATCCTGCTCGAGGGCACCCGCGACATGCCCGGGTGCCGACACTACGTCGTGGCTCGCGACACTACGGATGACGATGCGATCTGGATTACCGAAGTCTGGGACGACGAGGAGAGCCATGCCGCCTCGCTGGGGCTCCCGGCGGTCCGCGACGCGATCGAGCGGGGGCGGCCGCTCATCGCCGGGTTCGACCAGCGTGTCGTCACCGAGCCCGTCGAGCCTCCGCCGGGCTGACGCGGAGGGCACCCGGCCCTCCTGCCCGCTCGCGCGTGCGATCGTCGCGCTCCTCATCGCCGCTGTCTCGCTCGGCGGAAGCGGCTCCACGGGGGCGGTCGCGCAGACCTCCGCAGACGAGATCGAGATCCGGCGGATCCACCGGGAGGTGATCCGGGCGCATGTCGAGAACCTCCCCGATCTCTGGATGTCGCTCGAGAGCGCGGAGTACATCTCCGTGAACGGCGGTCGGATCTCGTTCCCCTCGGCCTCCGATCGACTCGCGGGGCGCCGCGCCTATCTGGACGCGGCCACCTTCACCCGATACGAGGACCTCCGGGAGCCCGTGGTCAGGATCTCGGACGACGGTACGCTGGTGTGGCTCGTCGCCGAGGTCGCCGTCTCGGGCTCGGTCACGGGGGCGGACGGCGAGCTCGAGACGTTCGACGATGTATGGGCATGGATCGAGCTGTACGAGCGAGGTCCGGAGGGGTGGAGGATCGTCGGCAACGCGTCGAACCGCCGTCCAGGCGAGGACGGCGGACGTCGGTGATGGAGCCGGTTCCGACCACGCTCGAGGGGCACGGCGTGCGTCTCGAACCGCTCGAGCCGGGACATCGCGACGAGCTCGTCGCCGCCGCCTCGGACGGCGAGCTGTGGAACCTGTTCTTCACCTTCGTCCCGCGACCCGAGGCTGCCGCGGCGTACATCGAGACCGCCCTGAAGGGGCTCGAGGACGGCCACATGCTGCCCTGGGCCGTGCGCGATCTCGACAGCGACACCGTGATCGGGTCGACCCGGTACCACGACATCGTCGCCGCGGCCGACCGGGTCGAGATCGGGTACACGTGGTACGCCGCCCGCTTCCAGCGCACGCACGTCAACACGGCCTGCAAGCTCCTCCTGCTCGAGCACGCGTTCGACTCGGTGGGATGCGGCGTCGTCGGGCTGCGGACCGACGGTCTCAACTTGCGGTCGCAACGGGCGATCGAGGGGATCGGCGCGAAGAAGGATGGCGTCATCCGGCACCACTCGCTGAGGGCCGACGGGAGCGTGCGAGACGACGTGTTCTATTCGATCCTGCTCGCCGAATGGCCCTCCGTCCGCAAACACCTCGAGACCCGTCTGTGGCGACACGGGAGATCGGGTTGATCTCGGGCCGCGCCGCCGGCCTGCTCGCGACGGCCGCGATCCCGCTCACGATCGCCTGTGGCGGCGCGGCGCCCCTGCCGGTCTCCGAGTACGAGGTCATCACGACGTTCCCGCACGACGCGGCGGCGTACACGCAGGGCCTTCTCTTCCACGAAGGTCATCTGTACGAGAGCACCGGCCGCTACGGCGAGTCGTCGCTCAGGAAGGTGCACATCGAGAGCGGTCGGATCGTCGACAGCGTCGCCGTCGACTCGGCGCTCTTCGCCGAAGGGCTCGCGCGCGTGGGTTCGGAGCTCTATCAGCTCACCTGGCGCGAGGGCGTCGCGATGGTCTACGACCTCGCCACGCTCGAGCGTCGCCGCGAGTTCACGTACGAGGGCGAGGGGTGGGGGCTGTGCTACGACGGCCGGTCACTGTGGATGTCGGACGGCAGCGCGACGCTCACCCGTCGCGACCCCGCGACCTTCGAAGTCCTCGGCGAACTCAAGGTCATGGCGGGTGGGCGGCCCCTGGGGGCGCTGAACGAGCTCGAATGCGTCGACGACGCGATCTGGGCCAACGTCTACCAGACCGATCGCATCGTCCGGATCGACCCCGCGACGGGCGCGGTGACGACCGAGATCGACGGCCGGCAGCTCTCCGTCATCGGCGGCCGACCGCCCGGCGTCGACGCGGTGCTCAACGGGATCGCCTTCATCCCCGAGACCGGCGTCTTCCTCCTGACCGGGAAGCTGTGGGGGCGCGTGCTCGCCGTCCGCGTCGAGGGCACTTCCCCGGCCGGGGGATGAGGATCCTCGTGTTCGGGAATTCCGGCTCCGGAAAGACGACCCGCGCGCGGGCGCTCGCCGACGAGCACGACCTCGTGCACCTCGACCTGGATTCGATCGTCTGGGAGCCGGATCGGGTCGCCGTGCAGCGACCCCTCGCGGACGTGCTCGCCTCGCTCCGCGACTTTCTCGGAGCCCACGACCGGTGGGTGATCGAGGGGTGCTACGGAGAGCTGGTCGAGGCGGCCGCGCCGGAGTGCACGCGTCTCGTCTTTCTCAACCCCGGCGTCGAAGTCTGCCAGGCCAACAACCGCCGGCGGCCGTGGGAGCCCGAGAAGTACGCTTCGCCCGAGGAGCAGGACCGCTACCTCGACGCCCTGCAGGAGTGGGTGGCGGATTACTATCATCGGGACGGCTCTTGGTCCTACGCGGCCCACCGGGCCATCTTCGACGCCTACCCGGGGGACAAGATCGAGGTGGGAGCGTCCGAGGGATGACGAACGCGGCGAGACGTGCCCGAGAGGAGCTGGCCAACTGCCTGAGCCACGGCGCCGGCGCGCTGGCGGCCGTCGCGGCCACCCCGATCCTCGTGGTCGGCGCCGCGGCGCGCGGGACGGCGGCGGACATCGTGGGGGCGGCGGTCTTCGGAGCGTCGATGATCCTCCTCTACGCCGCGTCCGCCTGGTACCACGCCGTGCCCGACGGGCCGCTCAGGCGGCGGCTGCGCAGGCTCGACCACGCCGCGATCTACATCCTCATCGCCGGGACCTACACGCCGTTCACGCTCGGCGTTCTCGGCGGTGCCTGGGGGTGGACGCTCTTCGGCATCGTGTGGGGCGCCGCCGCGATCGGCGTCTACCACAAACTCGCGGCCGGCGTGAGGTATCCGAGACTCTCGACCGTCCTCTACCTGCTGATGGGGTGGCTCGTCGTCATCGCGGCCCGGCCGCTCGTCGAGGCCGTGCCGCCCGGCGGTCTCCTGCTGCTCCTGGCGGGGGGGCTCGCCTACACCGGCGGCGTCGCGTTCTACGTGGCGCGGCGTCCCTGGACCCATCTGGTATGGCATCTCTTCGTGCTCACGGGCACGGCGTGTCACTTCCTCGCGGTCCTGTGGTACGCCGCGTAGCGCGGCGCCGGACCTCGATCACCTTTCGCTCGCGGGCGCTCGGCCGCCGCCGCACCGACGCGACCTTCGGCCTCGCCGTGGCGATCTGCGTCGCCGCCTGCGGTGGGGAGACGGGTGGTTCCGCCTCGCACGCCGTACGCGACAGCGCCGGGATCGAGATCGTCGAGTCCACCGCCCCGCGGTGGACGGAGGCCGAGGCCTGGCGGATCGCCGACGCCCCCGAGGTGTCGATCGGCGTCGCGGACGGGGACGAGCCTTATCTGCTCTCTGATGTGCGCGGGGCCCGGCGGCTCCCCGATGGCCGCATCGCGGTGCTCGACGCCGGGTCGTCGCGCGTGCGGATCTACGCGTCCGATGGGACCCACCTGACCGACATCGCCGGGCCCGGGGCAGGCCCTGGCGAGCTACAGCGCCCGCAGTTCCTCGGTCTCGTGGCCGACACTTTCGTCGTCTACGAGTTCCTCCCCGGCAGCCTTTCGTGGTTCGGCCCCGACGGGTCGTTCATCAGGCGGGCCGACACGCCGCGGCTGCCGGGCGGCGAGTTCATCCGCGCGATGATGTTCGGGCTCCTCGACGGGAGCTATCAGGTGGGTCGCGGAGTTCCGCTCGATCGGGAGGAGGGGTTCGAGGAGGGGCTCAACCGCGCCCCCATGCCGCTCTGGGGCTTCGATGTCCGCGATGCGGAGCTCGACTCGCTCGGTCTCGTGCCGGGCTTCGAGGAGGTAATCGACTTCCCGAGAGAGAACGCCATCCGCCACACCCACCACCTGTTCGGGAAGACGGGGTGGGTGACCGCATCCGCGGACCGGATCTTCTCGGGCGACGACAGCGACTATTCGGTGAAGATCCTCGACCGTACCGGCGCCACGCGGCGCATCATCCGAAAGCTCGTCGACCCGATTCCGACAACCGAGAGCGACCGCGACCGGTACATTCGCCAGCGCATCGAGCTGGAGGGCGTCGCGGGGGGCGAGTCGCGCGCGTATGAGGAGGCCTTCCGCGGCGTCACCATGGCCGACCACATGCCGGCGTACCGTTTCCTTCAGGCCGACACGGAGGGCAACCTGTGGGTCGAGGAGTGGGAAGGCGTCGGGCTCGGCCAGGGCCCGTTCTCGGTGTTCGACGCGGACGGGGCATGGCTCGGCAGCCTCGACCTCCCCGACGGTCTTCCGGCGGGCCGCGGGCAGCTCTACCTACCGTGGATGGAGATCGGATCCGACTATCTGCTCGGCGTCTGGGTCGACGACCTCGGCATCGAGCAGGTCCGGCTCTACCGCATCGAGAAGCCGGAGGGCTGATGGACCGCATCGAGGTGCTGCAGGCCGACATCACGACGCTCGAGGTCGACGCGATCGTGAACGCCGCCAACCGGTCGCTGCTCGGAGGCGGGGGCGTCGATGGCGCGATCCACCGGGCGGCCGGACCCGAGCTTCTCGAGGCGTGCCGGGCGATCCCGCGGGTCGGAGGCGGGCGGTGCCCGACCGGCGAGGCGAGGATCACGCCGGGGTTCCGACTGCACGCCCGGTGGGTGATCCACACCGTGGGGCCCGTTTGGGACGGGGGCGACGCTGGCGAGGCCGGGCTGCTCGCCTCCTGCTACCGGCGCTCGCTCGAGCTGGCCGTGGAGCACGGCGTCGCGTCGATCGCCTTCCCGGCGATCAGCTGCGGTGTGTACGGATACCCTGTCGACGAGGCGGCTCGGATCGCGGTCGAGACGATCGGCCGGTCGATCGCGAACGACGACTCCATCTCACGCGTCGTTCTGGCCGCATTCGGCGACGAGGTCCACGACGCCCTGCTCGCCGCGACGCAACGCGCCTGAAGCCAGCCGCGGGGGTGTCCACCCACGCCACCTATCGATTCGTTACGAGTCGTAAAGTCCCGGATGGCGCGGGGATCAGGGTGCCGAACCGGACGGGACGCCTCGGGACGGCGGCGGGTGGAGGAGCCGCAGACCTCGCGTGAGAGCCACCGGTACGACCGAGGTGTGCGACTCGCCCGCGAGGACGAGCTCGGTGAGCCGGAGCCGGGCGTAATCGCGCGCGCGCAGCGTCTCGGCCATGCGCTCGACGTTCGTCACCATCTTGAAGCGCTCGAGCATCGGGATGCGGGGATCCTCCTCGAGCCCCCCGACGGCCAGCACGAGCGAGGCGTCCACATCGTCGGCGGCGGCGGCGCGGGCGGCCTCCGCCGCGAACGCCGCCTCGTCTCCCCACCACAGCGCCGGGCTCGTCGCGATATAGCCATCGAACAGCCCGGGTCTCTCGAGAAAGACGTGGAACGCGAAGAGGCCTCCCAGCGACGCGCCGAACAGCGTGGTCGCCCCGGGAGCCACGTCCACGCGGGCCTCGACGAGCGGGATGACACGCTCCGCGATCAGATCGAGGAAGCGGTCGGCCCCGCCCAGGCGATCGCCCTCGGGCAACCTCGGAGGCGGCGCCCCCGGCATATGCGAGTGCATGGCGGCGAACCCCGGGTTCGCAGAGGGCGTGAAGTCGCGGGCGCGAAGCTCGGCCTGGAACGCCGGGTCATCGGTCGGATAGGCGATCCCGACGACGGTGATCGGCGGCAGCTCGCCGAAGAGCTGGCTCATGATGCGTGTCATCTCGACCGCGGTCCCGAAGAAGAGGTTCGCGTCGAGCAGGTACAGGACGGCCCGTGGGCCCGGCGGGAGCGGCATGACCCCCGCCACGGGGTGCGCGATCCATACCTCGAGATCGCCGTGCGGCCGGCCGGAAACGATCGGGTGTACTTCGGTGTGCGGGATCGAGACCGGGCGTCCATCGGTGGCCTCGCCTCGCGACACGTCTTCCGCCGCCGCTTCGGCATCTCCTCCCGTTTCTTCCATCTCGAGACCTCCGTCGTGTTCGGGACTCCCGCTCCGGGTGGCCGTACGGTACGCTCCGTGGAGACCCGAGCGAAACGGAGGGGTCGTGAGCGAGCCATCGACGTTGCTCGAGCAGGGCCACCGGGCCCGCCGGGCGGGTCGCCCGGGCGAGGCCCTGCGGCGATTCGAGGACGCGGCGCGCGCCGCGCGCGCCGGCGGCGGGCGGGATCTGGTGAAGTCGCTCATGGGCGTGGGGCAGATCCACCGCGACGTCGGCGACCCGTCGGCAGCGCGAGCACCGTACGAAGAGGCGGTGGGCGTGTGCCGCGGGCTCGATGACCCGCTGTTTCTCGCCCATACGGTGCGTCACCTGGCCGACCTGCACCTCAGCGAGGACCGGCTCGAGGCGGCCGAGCCGCTGTACGCGGAGGCCCTCGCCCTGTACCGCGAGCACGGGACCGACGCCCGGGCCGGCGACGTTGCCAACGCTCTCCGACCCTATGCGATCCTCCGCGAGCGTGCCGGGGACACCGCGTCCGCCATCCGCTTCTGGGAGGAGGCGAAGGCGAGCTACGCGGCGGCCGACATGCAGGCGGGAGTCGACGAGGCGGACGAGCACCTCGGGCGACTCGGGGCGGCCTGACGGCTCCGGACCCTCGACCGGGGCCCGCCACCCTCCGCTCCGTCGGTAGGGTGGCCGCGCTCGTCTTCGCGGTGGCGATCGGGGCGCGTATCAGCACGACCATCCCGGGCTCCCCCGTCCCGCAGAGCGCCCAGACCCTCGCGATCGTCCTGGGCGCCGCACTGCTCGGAGCTCGCGATGCGAGCATCGGGATGCTCGCTTACCTGGCGCTGGGCGCGATCGGTCTGCCGGTCTTCGCCGACGGCGGGGCCGGCGCCTCTCACCTGATCGGGCCGACTGCCGGGTACCTGGGGGGGTTCGTCGCCGCCGGGTGGCTGGTCGGCCGGGCCGCCGACCGCGGCCAGTTTCGGAGTCTTCCGGTCGGGTTCGCCGTCGCCCTCGGCGGGCACGCCGTGATCCTGGCGCTCGGCTGGGGCTGGCTCGCGGGGACGGCCGGCCCTGCGGGAGCGTTCGAGGCAGGCGTCGCCCCGTTCGTATGGGGCGGCATCGTCAAGTCGGCCATCGCTGCCGCGAGCGTCTTTCTGGTCCGACGATAGGCGTCTTGCCGCGACCCGGTCCCTGCGTCACCCTCCACCCTGCACCTGTCCGACCACACCTTACAGGAGCCCGCCATGTCTCCCGTCCGTAGAGCCTCTTCCATCTTCGCGGCTGCCGCCGTCCTCGCGTTCGCGATGCCGACGCCGTCGGCGCATGTCCCGCCGACGCTCACGTGCGACGCGCTGCCGACGCTCGAATGGAGCGGCTTCGTGATCGACGCGGCCGAGGCGGTCGCGGCGGCGGACGACGTCCCCGCCCACTGCAATGTGACCGGGACGATCGACACCGAGATCCACTTCGAGCTCCTCCTCCCCGCACACGACGAGTGGAACGGAAGATTCCTGATGGGAGGTGGAGGCGGGTACGTGGGCTCGGTCCAGAATCAGGCGCTCGAGGGGCTCGGTCCCGCCGGCGTCCTCGGACGCGGCTTCGCGACCGTCGGCACCGACACGGGACACTCGGGAAGCCCCATCGACGCGTCGTGGGCGCTCGACCGTCCCGATCGCGAGATCAACTTCGGCCACAGGGCCGTCCACGTGACGGCCGAGGCCGCGAAGACGGTCGTCCGTCTGTTCTACGGGCGCGACATCGACCGGTCCTACTTCGTCGGCTGCTCGCGCGGCGGCGGGCAGGGGATGATGTCGTCGCAGCGCTTCCCCGACGACTTCGACGGCATCGTGGCGGGCGCCCCCGCCTACGACTGGACGGGGCTCGGCGCCCTCTTCCTCCAGACGCAACAGGCCCTCTACCCCGATCCCGGGCAGCTCGCGACGCCGGTGATCACGCCCGAGGTGGCGAAGGTCGTCGAGGACGCGATCCTCGCCGCGTGCGACGCGGAGGATGGGGTCGCCGACGGGATCCTTAGCGATCCGCTCGCCTGCGACTTCCGGCCCGAGACGATCGAGTCGCTCACCCCGGCGCAGCGCCGGGCCGTCGAGGTGATCTACGGCGGCGCGATGGTCGGGGACCGACACGTCTATCCCGGGTTCCCGTTCGGCGGCGAAACGGCGGCCGCGGGCTGGACCACGTGGATCACCGGCGGAGGCAACCGGTTCGGCCCCGGCACGCCGAGCCTGCACTACGCGTTCGGAACCCAGATGCACAGGTACATCATCTTCGATGACCCCGAGTTCGACTACTCGACCTACGACTTCTCCGACTACTTCGAGTGGGAAGAGGACACTCGTCGCGCCGCCGGCATCCTGAACGCCACCGACACCGATCTCACGCCGTTCAGGACCGCGGGGGGCAAGCTGATCCTGTGGAACGGGCTTGCGGACCCGGCGATCCCGGCGACGGGGACGCTTCGCTACTACGAGGCGGTCGCCGAGGCCGACCCCGAAGCGGACGACTACGTTCGGGCCTTCATGCTCCCCGGCGTGCTGCACTGCGCCGGCGGCCCCGGCCCCGACACCGTGGACTGGCTCGGCGCCATCATCGACTGGGTGGAGAACGACGAGGCGCCCGAGCGGCTGATCGCGGCGAAGGTCGTTGACGGCGAGGTCGAGATGCGACGGCCCGTGTGCGCGCACCCGGCGAAGGCCGTGTACGACGGCACCGGAGACCCGAACAGCGAGGAGAGCTTCTCCTGCGTCGCGCCCTGACGGACGCTAGGACAGCGGCGAGGCGGGACCCGACTCGTCGGATCCACCGGGCAGGCGCGTCGCGTCGGGCGTCTCCGACCGGGCGATCGTGGCGAGCTCGTCCATGACGGCGGCGAAGACCTCGCGCGCACGGTCGCGGGCGCGGCCACCCAGGTACTCCCATAGGCCACGCGCGATGGCGAAGGCGCTGCCCGAGACGAGCAGCCCGTTCGCGAGCGTCAGCGTCCCCGCGTCCCCGAGCCCCGCGATGGTCAGCACGGCTGCCAGCATGCTCACGCCGTAGGACGCCACCGCCCATCCGCCGGCGTCCGACACGAGCTGGAGCTTCGTGTCGTCTCCGTCGGAGCGGACCGTGGCGTGGACCATGCTCGCGTCGCTGTTCCACTCGAGCCAGTCGCCGACGACGTCCGCCTTGCCGCGACCGCGGTACTGGCGGCGGATCGCCGCGACGACCTCGCCGAACCGGTCGGGGGGCACGTCACCCTCGACCGTGCCCTCGAGCACGAGCTTCGTCCGCGGACCCAGGAGGGCGACGCGCTCCGCGGGACCGTCCTCCGTCCCGAGCGTGCGCGCGGCCGCGCGCACCCGCGCCGGATCGATCCCGGCCTCGCTCGCGATCGCCTCGATCTCCTCGAGACTCACCCCCGACGATCGACCGGCGGGAAGACCGGCCGAGGCGATCGGCTTCACCGCGCTCGACAGGATCTTCGAGACTTCCTCGTCCGAGTAGAGACGTCCCTTCGACATCGGCTCCCCTTCCCCGAGGCCGATGGGCCGGAACACGCCACGCGCGTCCCGGCCCCGCATCGCCTGAGTATGCCCCGCCGCTTCGCGACCATGCGACCCGCGCATGCCGCGCGTAGCTTGGGGCTCCATGAGCCGACGACGACTGCATTCGACCGTGCTTCTAGCCTCGCTCGCAGCCTGCGCCGGAGACGGCGGCGAGGCCGGGCCGTCGGGCGAGTTCGACCTCGTGACGGACGTCCAGGGGTTGATGCTGACCGTGCTCGAGCCGGCCGCCGAGACCTATTGGGACGCCGTCGGCTGGGTGATCGACGAGTCGGGGGAGGAGTACATCCGGCCCGAGACGGAGGAGGAGTGGCTGGCGGTCCTCCACGCGGCGAACGTCGTGGCCGAGTCGGGCAATCTCCTCATGATGGAGGGTCGGGCCCTCGACCGGGGCGCCTGGATGGCGTTCTCGCGCGACCTCGTCGAGGTCGGACGGCGCGCGATCGCGGCGGCGGAAGCGCGCGACCCGCAGGCGGTCTTCGATGCCGGCGCAGAGGTCTACCTCGCCTGCTCGGAGTGCCACGCCTCCTACGCCCTCGAGACCCTCCGCCCGAACGACGAGCGCACCGACCCGGGCGACACGGGGGCGAGCGACTCGACCGACACGGGCGGCTGAGCGCCGATGCACGACTTCCTCGTCTGGCTCGGCGAGACCCCGTGGAGCATCGCGCTGCTCGAATCGTACTGGGTGTGGCCGCTCGTCGAGTCCACCCACGTGCTCACGCTCGGGGTGTTCGTCGGCACCGCGATCTTCAACGACTTCCGGCTCCTCGGCTGGTCGCTCAAGAGCGTTCCCGTCTCGCAGGTCACCTCGCGCATCCTCCCGTGGACGCGCGCGAGCTTCGCCGTCATGGCCGTCACGGGGCTACTGATCTTCTACTCCGACCCGGTCCGCTACTACCACAACATGTTCTTCCGGATCAAGGTCGTGCTGCTCGTGATCGCGGGGCTGAACGCCTTCTTCTTCCACCGGCGCATCCACAGAAGCGTCGCCGAGTGGGATCACATGGACCCGCTCCCGGGCGCGGCCCGCCGCGCCGGCGCGATCTCGCTCGCCGCGTGGGCGTTCATCGTCATCTCCGGGCGGCTCGTCGCGTACAACTGGTTCGACTGCAGCATCCAGCCCCAGCCCGCCTGGGTGAACTGGATCTCCGACTGCGTCCTCGCGCTTCCGTAGACGGGGACGACCCGCGTGCTTCTCCCCTTCTTCGAGTGGATCGAGACCACGGCGATCGGGACCGCCCTCGCGCAGTCGATCTGGTCGTTCGCAGTGATCGAGTCTGTCCACCTCGTCGGGCTCTCGCTGCTCGGGGGGTCGCTCCTGATCGTGGATCTGCGGTTGCTGGGGCTCGGGCTCACCGGGCAGCCGATCGCCGAGCTCGCGCGTCACGCGCACCGGTGGCTGGTCGGCGCGGTGATCCTGATGCTCGCGACGGGCACCCTCCTCTTCCTCTCCGAGCCGATCAAGCTGTATTACAACACGTCGTTCTGGGTGAAGATCACGACCCTGCCGATCGCATTGCTCTTCACGTTCACGGTGCGGAGGCGGCTGACCCGCGGCGCGACCGAGGCGACGACCGCGACCCGTGTGGTCGGGGCGCTTTCGATGGCCCTGTGGTTCGTCGTCGCGGCGGCGGGGCGGTGGATCGGGTTCTCCTGACACGCTCGAGACGCGGAAGCGTGGTTGGCCTACCGACACGTCATCCCGATCAACCATTCCAAAGGGTCGGACGACGCTGATGGGACCGGATCGGCCGCGGGGTCGTCGATCCCGACTTCGCCGCCCTGGTGGACGAGCTGCTCGTCGACGCCCCGCCCGACGACACCTACGAGCGCATGGCGACCTGGGCCAACCAGGCGAGGGGTTGCTCAGCCGTCACCATCGCCGAAAACCGATCGGTCGTACTCGTGATGGTTCGCGAGAGCGAAGAGCCGCTCCAGGGCAGCCCGCAGGGCCGGAGAGTCGGGGCCCTCGAATCCGCTGCCCTGCATATGGATGTCGACCTGCCAGCGGCTGTCCGAATCCGACACCATGATCCAGAGCCGGTTGAAGACACGCGTGGTATCGAGGGCCCCGTTCACGCGGGGCTCGCGGTCGGGGAAACCGGCAACTTCGAAGAGCCCCAACACGGCGCGGACCTCTTCTTCGGTCAGCTCGGTTCGCGTTTCCCCCCAGTTCCCTTCGTCGCGCGATCGGGCCACCACGGAAACGTTGGCCCCGCTGTAGGGCCACTGCGGCAGGAAGCTCGCTTCGAGACGAACCAGGACCTGCGGGTGGGCATGGCCGGTCACGCCCCCGGCGTGAAGAACCACAACCTCGAGCCCTGCCAACGGCGAGGGTTGCCTGCGACTCGCGGCCGTCATCGTGCTGGCCGTCCGCGACGGTCGCTCGTCAACTCGTCTGCGGGCGTACCCGGGAAGCGAGCAACGCGGACAGCAACGTCAGATCCCGTCGAACCGACGACTCCTCGTCCGGCGACGACTCGACGAATCCCCGTAGCGTTTCGGGTCCCGACGGAAGCAACCGATCGTCTCGCGAACGGCGCACGACGAACCAGCCCCAGATCGTTGCCGCGACGAGATTGATGCCGACCCATGTCGCGAGATCGCCCGTCGGGCCGCCGTAGGTGACGGACCAGAAGGCCGCGAACGCGCTCCACATGCCCACCGTTTCGGCGACGAACCTCTCGAATCTCCCGTAGAGCCTTCGACTCAACGAATTGGCGACCGTCAACAGGACCATGGCGAGCCCTACGGGAACGTCCATCTCGCTGCCCGGCGAAAACGCCGCACTCGACCACCCGAGGGCCGCGCCAAGAGCCACTCCGGACAGGAGCCGTCCCCGCCTCGGGAGAATGTCGTCCAGGAGACCCCCGAGCCGCGCGACCTGTCGCCTGAACCAACTCCCCGCAGCAGGAGTCGGTGGCGTCTGTCCGAGTACTTCTTCAAGGGCGTTGTTCAGGGCTGGCTCATCGATCTCGAGCTCCCGGGCGATCTGGCGCAGCTCGGCGACCGTCACACCGTCGGCGCCCGGCTCCCGTCTCGCGGCCCGCTCGATGATCTCCCTCACCTGAGGCTCGCTGAGCAGGAGATCCTCGTCCGGTCTGTCCTCAGGCATCGTTGTCCTCCTTCGGGTCGGTGGCCCGACCGATGGGCGCGCGTCGCTCGCGCCTCCTGAGCCTACGGTAGACTACGGGCCCGACGACAGTCGCGCGCAGCTTCTCGGGCGGACGACCGTGACCGGCGCGCCGGAAGCAGGGGGTGGTTCGCGACACGCGCAAGCCGGCTTCCAACCATCCGGCACCAGGGGCCGTCCTACTTGCATGACGCGACTACTCGCACACCGCAAGCAGGCTTAGCCGATGGCCGAGAACGACCGCCGCGACCCGGTCGATCGCAGACCGCTCAGACCCGTCGAGTTCCAGATCCTCGTGCTGCTCGCCGACGGGGCGAAGCACGGCTGGGCGATCCTCCAGAGGGCGGAGGACGGGGGACGCGCGGTTCCGGGGATCGCCACGCTCTACCGGACGCTCCAGCGTCTCGAGACGGACGCCCTCATCGAGCGCCGTCGCGACCTCGAAGACGACGAGGATCGGCGGCGTGTCTACGATCTGACCCCGGCGGGCCGGGCGGCGGCCTCCGCGGAAGCCCGCCGCCTCGACACGCTTCTCGGGGTCGCGCGATCGGCGCGGCTGCTCGATGAGCCCGATGCGGGGTAGCGCCGTGGACCGACTTCTCGCCCGCGCGTTCGCCGCGACGGTTCGGATGTACCCCCGCACCCTCCGCAGAAACGCGGAAGCCGAGATGACCCGCGCCTTTCGGGACGGACTGGCCGCGCGGTCCGGTGGCTCGGCGAGGCTGTCTTGGGCGGGCCGCGAGGTGGCCGACGCGGTCGCCGGGCTCGCCCCCGCCTGGCTCGACGCCCGGCGCTCGACGAAACGGAATCCGACCATGCGAGCCACCTCGATCTTCGACGGCCTCGGACACGACGTCCGCTCGGCCGTCCGCGCCCTCGTTCGACGACCGGGCTTCGCGGTGTTCGTCGCGCTCACGATCGCGCTCGGCATCGGCGCGAACTCGGCCGTGTTCAGCGTCCTCCACTCGGTTCTCGTGGCCCCGCTGCCCTACGAGGAGGCCGGCCAGCTCGTCCGTCTCTACAGGGTCGAGGACGGGGCGGACCGCGGCGACCTGAGCGAGCCCGCGTTCGCGGACTTCCGCGAGAACCTGTCGTCGATCCGGATCACCGCGCTCGACAATTACGGGGGACGCGAGTACGGGGCAGACGTCTCGCTCGACGGACGGGCCGAGCGCGTCCACCTCCTCCCGGTGAGCGCCGACTACTTCGACGTCCTCGGCGCCGATGTCATCCTGGGCCGTCCGTTCGCGAGGGACGACGAGCGTGGCGACGCGCCCGTCGTCGTGATCAGCGAGGGGCTGTGGCAGCGCGCGTTGCAGTCGGACCCGAACGCGGTCGGGCGGAGCCTCGTGCTCGACGGCGTGAGCCGCCGGGTGAGCGGCGTCGTCTCGTCGGCGTTCGTCGACCCCGTCGTCGGAGCGATCGACGTGTGGGTGCCTCAGCGGGTCGAGCCGCGGCCGTCCCAGTGGGACAACTACTACCTCACCGTGTACGGCCGGCTCGCCCCGGGGGCCTCCCTCGCGAGCGCCCGTGCCGAGGTGGAGGGGCGAAGCGGTGTCCAGCGGCGGATCGCGGAGGGACGGCTCGAGGGCGACTACCGCGGCACCGTCGTGCCGCTACAGGACGATCTGGTGCGTTCGTCGGAGCCGATGCTTCTGGTCCTCATGGGCGCGGTGGGGATCCTCCTGCTGATCACCTGCGCGAACGTCACCGCCCTGGTCCTGGCACGCAGCGTCGGCCGCGGCCCCGAGCTGTCGATCCGCGCGGCGCTCGGCTCCGGACGCGGCCGGCTGATCCGCCAGCTCGTGATCGAGAGTCTCCTGCTCGCCGTGATCGGCGCGGGTGCGGGTCTGCTCGCCGGCGCACTCGTGCAGAGAGCGCTCGTGGCCGCTGCGCCCGCCGCCCTGCCCGCCTCGACCACCGTGGGCTACGGGTGGCCCGTCGCGCTGTTCGCCGCCGGGCTGGCCTTGCTGGTCGGACTCCTCGTCGGCGGGCTTCCCGCGTTCCAGGTCACGCGACGCGCCCTCGAGCGGAACGTGCGCAGCGGGGTCCGGGCCGGCGAGCCGGCGGGTCACCAGCGGATGCGGAAGACCCTGGTCGCCGCGGAGGTCGCGCTCGCCGTCGTCCTTCTCGTCGGGGCCGGGCTCCTGCTGAGCAGCTTCCAGCGTCTCCGGACCCGCGATCTCGGTGTCGAGGCCCGCAACGTATGGACGTTCCAGGTCAACCTGCCGAACGCCCGCTACGCCGACCCGGAGGATCGGGTCCGCTTCCACGCCGCGTTGCACGAGCGCGTGCGCGCGATCCCGGGCGTCGAGAGGGTCGGGGCGGCGTCTCGCCTGCCGGCCACGGGTCGCTATCATGGTCCGTGGGCGATCCGGCAGCGGCTCGACGATGCCACGATCGAGGACGCCCAGAACCGCACCATTCAGGGCGAGTGGTTCGCGGCGCTCGGGATCCCGCTTCTCGAGGGCCGGCAGTTCGGCCCCGAAGACACCCCCGACGCGCCCCGACGCGCGGTCCTGAGCAGCTCGCTCGCCGACCGTCTCTTCCCCGGCGAGAGCGCGATCGGCCGGCAGTTCCTCGTCCTGGGCCAGCCGCTCGAGGTCATCGGGGTGGTGGGGGACGTCGCGAAGGAGCCCACGGGCCCGCCGGCGCTCGTCGTGTACCACGCCCACGAGCAGTTCGCGTACAACCGCAACTGGGCGCTCTTCCAGGTCGTCGAGACCGCCGGGCCGGTGCCCGGTCTCGTCGACATCGTCCGGGCGCAGCTCGCCGAGCTCGACCCGAACCTCGTCCTCATCGAGCCAGAGCCGCTCTCCGCCGTTCTCGGGCGACAGACCGCGGGCAACACCTTCGTGACGCTTCTCGTGTCCGTGTTCGCCGGGCTGGCGATCGCGCTCGCGGCGCTCGGGATCTACGGCATCCTCTCCTACTACGTGCGCCGGAGCCGGCACGAGATCGGCATCCGGATGGCGCTCGGCGCCGGTGCGTGGGACGTGCGGCGTCTCGTCGCGTGGCGAGGCATGTCGGTGACGGCGATCGGGGCGGTAGCGGGGACGCTCGGCGCGCTCGCGCTCAGCCGGGTCCTCGGGTCGCTGCTCTTCGAGGTCAGCCCGTACGACGCACGTGTGGTCGGTGTGGCGGTCGGCCTCGTTCTGGTGATCGGCGCCGCGGCGAGCTGGCTCCCGGCGCGGCGGGCGACATCGGTCGAGCCGGCCGAGGCGTTCCGGGAGACGTGAGCCAACGCTCATGCACCGGGATCGGCACTCCCCGGTTCATCGCCGAATCGGTTGGGGCCCCGTGAGCCCCGCACCACGAAGAGGGCGAGAACGCATGTCAGGAGAGGGACGTTCGAGAGCAGGAGCGCCAGCTGTCGTCTGTCTCCGAACATCCCGGTCGTCTGGAGCGCCAGCACCAGCGGCGAGATGCCGTAGATGGCCAGGAACACCCATAGCGAGAGACCCACGTCATGGAGACGTCGGGCGATCCCGGGCAGGACGAGAAGCAGGACCAGCGACTCCAGGGCGACCTGCGTCGGACCATGCGGAAGCAGCAGACCCGGTAGGGCACCCAGGACGAGGAAGGGCAGGCCGTAGGCCGCGATGAACCCACGGCGATGAAGACGCCCCGCGAACGTGAAGTACTTTCGTAGACTCACGGGACCCATCATCGAGGCGAGTCCGCTTCAGCGCCAGCGTCCCCGTCGCGTGTTGTGAGGGATGGGAGGGCACGCGATACACACACGACCAGGAGCCGAGATGAGCCACGCCGACCAGCCGACAACGACCCGCCGCGACGCGATCAAGCTCGGACTCCTCGCCGGCGCCGGCCTGGCAGTCGGCCGCAGGTCGGTCCTGCACGGGCAGACGCTGCTACGTCCCCAGGAGATGCTGACCCGCCGGATCCCCGGCACCGATGAGTGGATTCCCGTCGTCGGGGTCGGGACGAACCAGTGGGGCGCACAGACCGAGGAGGAGATCGCGCCGATCCGCGAGATCGTGCGACTGATGACCGAGACCGGCGCCAGCTTCATCGACACCGCGCGGATCTACGGCCGGGGCCGCGCCGAGGAGGTCATCGGGCAGATCATGCGCGAGCTGGACGTCCGCGACGACCTGTTCCTCGCGACCAAGGTCCCCACGCCGGAGACCCGCGACGCGGCCGTCGCCTCGCTCGAGGGGTGCATGACCGCGCTGGGGGTCGAGCAGGTCGCGGCCATGCGGGTCCACTTCCTCGATGGCGTCGAGGTCGTCCTGCCGATCCTGAGGGAGTGGAAGGACGCGGGACGAATCCGCTACCTCGGGGTCACCACGATGAGCGCCGACGACTATCCGCAGCTCGAGCGGCTCATCCTGGAGGAGGATCTCGACATGATCGAGATCGACTACTCGGTGCTCGACCGGGCCGCCGCTGACAGGATCCTCCCGCTGGCCGCGGACCACGGCGTCGCGGTCGTGGTCGCCCGGCCCTTCGCCGGCCGGCGCGGCGGCGTATTCTCGCTGGTCGGCGACCGGCCTCTACCCGACTTCGCGGGCGAGATCGGTGCGACGAGCTGGGCGCAGCTCACCCTGAAGTACAACCTCGCGAACCCGGCGGTCACGGTCGTCATCCCGGGGACGGACGACCCCGAGCACATCGTCGACAACATGGGCGCCGGCATGGGTGAGCTGCCCGACGCCGAGATGCTCCGCCGCATCGAACAGGTCTTCGACGAGCTCGGATAGGACCCCGGAGTCGCCGAGCGCGGGTCGCTAGCGGTCCGAACCGCCGCCCGCCTCTCGCCTCTCCTCGGCACGCGCGCCGCTCAGGATATTGAAGAGCGCGTAGTTCGCCTCGTGGCAGGCATACTCGTACACCCGCTCGTCGAGGCGGTTGAACGGGACCTGGCCGCCCCAGGGCGCGGTGTAGAAGTCGGGGTCGTCGACGCGGAACTCGTAGTGGATGGTACGCTCATCGGCGAGCGTGAACCGCTCCGTGACCGTCATGTTCTCCGAGCCGCCGGGGAAGACGTAGGCGATCCACAGGAGCTGTTCGGGGTGGATGTTCGTGGTCTGGACCACGAGCGTGTCGCCCTCCCAGCGCCCCCATGAGACCCCCATCCAGGGCCGGTGGTCGGCGGGGACGACGGGCTTCTCGCCGATCGGGATCACTCGCACGTCGTGCACCATCTCGGTCATGATCATGACGTGATCGGGCGTCTGCACGATCGTGTAGTTGTTGTTGTAGAAGTAGTTCGGCAGCATCGGCGGACCGGCGTTCGAGCCGAACGACATGATGCAGCGCTCGCCGAGGGGTCGGCTCTCGGGGTTCGCGAACTCGCCGCCCGCGCGGCGTACGGCGAACGCCGCCGTGCGCGCTCGACGGCCCTGGGGCGTGATCGGGGGGATCCGGCCGTCCGCCGGGAACGTCACGAGCGAGCTGCGCGGCTCGCCGTCCCATCGGGCCACCCGGTCGCCGGCGTCGATGTAGAAGTAGTTGTACCCGCCGGTCCCGCCCGCGGCGCCCGTCGAGCCGTCGCCCCCCACGGGCGGGGCCTCTCGGTCGGGGGCGCTCGGCGCGGCCTCCTCCTCTATGTGCTCCTGCCGGGCTCCCTCGATCGCGGCGACCTGCGCGGGGGTGAGGACGGGGCCCTGCGCCTCGGGCCGCTGGATGGGCGTGATCGTGGCGTTCGACCAGTTGCCCTGGAGATCGGGCTTCCCGTCGGGCGTCCGCGGGATGTCGCGGCTCGTGGCTTGCGCCGACGACGGCGCGACGGCGGCGGCCAGCGCGAGGGCGAGCAAGGCCGCCCCGGCAGTCGCCCGGAGTGCGGCGCGGCCGCGCTCGATCACGACCGGGGGCATGGTCAGCCGGCTAGCAGCGGCCCCGCTCCTGACGCTGACGCAGCCGCTCGGCGTCGTCCGGCGCGCCCGTCCCCGACGACCCCATAAAGATCTTCGTGCCGTCGGTGAACGTGACGTCGCGCCCGTTCGCGCGCTTGAGCGAGTGGTCCTTCGCCTGGTAGCCGTCGACGATGATCGTCGTCCCCGGTGTCAGGCAGTCGCGACGCAGCCCGCGGCGAAGCAGCACGTTCGGCGTACCGCCCTCGACCATCCACACCTCCGGCCCCTCGTCGCCGAC
Organism: Gemmatimonadota bacterium; assembly: GCA_033720355.1. Classification (GTDB taxonomy): domain Bacteria; phylum Gemmatimonadota; class Gemmatimonadetes; order Palauibacterales; family Palauibacteraceae; genus Palauibacter. The sequence goes on along the minus strand of JAWWCR010000009.1, from coordinate 11,768 downwards.
GACCTCGAGGTGGATCCACGAGTGGGGGTTCACCCACTCGAGCTTCACGATCTCGCCCTCGAGCCTGATCGGCGCGTCCTTGTCGAACTCGGCCCCGAACGCGTGGTGCGCGATCACCGGCCCCGCCACGGCGAGGGTCGCGACACCACCCGCGATCGCGAACGCGACGATCTTCGCTTTCGAGCTCATATGGATTCCCCTCCCTGGTCTACCTGTCCTCGTTCCCGCCGGTCGCCTCGCGCTCCTGCGCGCGGGCGCCGCTCAGCACGTTGAAGAGCGCGTAGTTCGCCTCGTGACACGCGTACTCGTACACACGCTCGGGCAGCCGGATGAACGGCACCTGTCCGCCGTAGGCCGACGTGTACGTCTCCGGATCCTCGATCATGAACTCGTACTCGAGCGAGTTCTCCGACACCCGGGTCAGCCGCTCGGTGATGATCGGATTCCCCACGCCGCCGCCGTAGATCTGGCCGTAGTAGGCGAGCTGCTCGGGGCTGATGTTGGTCGTCTCGATCACGAACGTGTCGCCCTCCCAGTGCCCCCACGACACCCCGAACCACGGGCGGTAGTCGTCGGGCAGGTCGGGCTTCGCGCCGATCGGGATGACGCGAACGTCGTGCACCATCTCCGTCATGATCATGACGTGATCTGGCGTCTGCACGATCGTGTAATTGTTGTTATAGAAGTAGTTAGGTAGCATCGGCGGACCCGCATTCGAGCCGAATGACAGCATGCAGCGCTCCGCCAGCGGGCGGTTCTCGGGGTTGTCGTACGGCTCGGCCTCGCCACGGGTCGCCGCGACCGCCGCGGCGTGCTCGCGCCCCGCCGTAGTGAGGCCGGGGATGCGCCCGTCTTCGGGGATCGTGATCAGCGAGCTGCGCGGCTCGCCCCGCCACCGCGCCACCCGATCGCCCGCGTCGATGTAGAACAGGTTGTACCCGCCGGTTCCGCCCGAGGCGGCGTCGAACAGTGGATTCCCCGTGTACTCGCCGCCGACCGGCGGGGCCTCGCGGTTCGGGTCGCTGTCCTGCGAGCGCTCCTCGATGAACTCCTGGCGCTCGCCCTCCATCGCCGCGACCTGCTCGGGCGTCAGCACCTTCGCGAGACCCTGCGGCCGCTGGACCATCGTCATCGTCGCGTTCGACCAGTTGCCCTGGAGATCGGGCTTCCCGTCGGGCGTGCGGGGGACGGGTCCGTCGCCGGTCTGGGCGAGGGCGATCGCCGGTCCGAGCAGAAGCGCGGCGGCGGCGACCAATGGCGGAATGCGATGAGTCCTCATCGTTCGGGCGTCCTGATCGGGTTCTTCCGCAGCTCGCCGTACATCAGCTCCTCGACGAACGGCACGCACTTGAACTGCCCCAGCCGGGCGTTCGGGTCGATGTCCCGGTACAGCGGCACGCGGATCGTCCACGGACGCGAGAACGTCGCCGGGTCCTCGATCGTGGCCTCGTACATCACGTGGTCGGGACCGAGCATCGTCCAGCGCTCCGTCACGACCATCTCCCAGCTGTGGTGGTTCCCCGCCCTGTCGAACCACGTCTGGTCGAGCTGGCCGGTCACGCGGACGACGAACGTGTCGCCCTCCCAGGTCCCGTACGACTGCCCCATCCACGAGTCCACCTCGGGCGGGCCGGGATCCTCGAACAGGATGTCGCGGACCGCGCCCGCGTACTCGTAGGCGATGAAGAACTTCGACTCGCTGTGGAAGATCTGAAACGGCAGGTGCATGTAGTTCGCGCGCGGCACGCCGGGCAGGTAGCACTTGATCTCGGGGTCGCGCTCGAGCCACCGCTCGCGGTTCTCGTCGCGGACGGCGAGCGCCTCGGGCAGGTAGGGGATCCCGCCGCCCTCGACGATGCCGTAGCCGGAGGGGACGCTGCCGACGGCGCCGAGCGCGAGCACTTCGTTCGCCGGCACCGGCACGACGGGACCCTCCTGCATCGCCAGCGCGGGGCGCGCGAGGTGAGGTTCGATGTCCCAGTGGTGGTTGCCGATCGCGCGCCAGATCCCGTTGAAGTCGGGCCGGCCGTCGGAGAGCCGAGGGATCTCGCCGCGGGTCGAGGTCTGGGCCTCGTTCGCCGAAGCGGCGAGAAGCGACGCCAGAAGGACGCCGACGGCGGCGCGGCCGATCGATCGACCCGGGGCGGCGAAGAAGATCCTGAGCAAGGCGATCCCTTTCCTGTTCGCGTGTGTGCGTGATCTGAATGTGGCCCGGGCCGCGCCTTCGAGCCAGACGGTGGGTTGCTCCGGCGTGGCCGGGGCGAGAGGCTGAGGAGCGAATCGATGGCGCCATGTGCGGCGCCCGACGAACGACCGTGACGGATGACCCGATACTCGACCGCCTGGTTCGACACCTTCCTGCCGGCCGCGGACCCGCCGCCGGTAGACCGGGAGGTCGCGTTCTTCCGCCGGCACTTCCCCGTCCGTCGATTCCCCCGCGTGCTGGATGTCGCGTGCGGGATCGGACGGCACGCCCGCGCCCTCGCCGAGGCCGGGTACGAGGTCACGGGGCTCGACCACGACGCGAAGGCCCTCGAGGCCGCGCGCGCCGGCGCCCCCGCCGGCGCCGTCTTCGTACAACGGGACATGGGCGATCTCGACCGCCTCGAGGACCGCTTCGACGTCGTCGCCTGTCTGTGGCAGAGCTTCGGCTGGTCCGACGCCGAGACGAACCGCGAGGTGCTGGGCGCGATGGGCCGTCGCCTGCGTCCGGGAGGCCGTGTCCTCCTCGACATCTACAACCGCGAGGCGCTGCCGGCCCTGCCGATCGAGGAGATCGCCGTGCGCCGCGGGAGGAAGTTCAGGACGCGGCGGACGCTGGTGGGGGACAGGTTCCGTGTCCGCATCAGCTACGAGGGGTCTCGAGAGGTGGACGAGCTCGACTGGCAGGTCTTCGACCCGCCGGAGATCGCCACCCTCGGCGAGGAGGTCGGCCTGGCACACGTCTTCACCTGCGCCTGGTTCGATGAGAGCATGCCGGCCGGGCCGGATCACGTCCGCATGCAGGTGGTGTTCGAGGGCTGAGAGGGGTTCCTGCCCCCACCGGGGGCGGGGACCAGGTTGTCGGAGCGCGCAGGCACCGGACCACCGGGGGGGGAATCATGCAACGACTCGGCGTCGCACTCATCGTCGGGGCGGTCGCGGCCCTGACCGCCTGCGGAGATGACGCCATCCCCGAGGGGTCGACGGCCTCTCTTTCGCTATCCGCCGGGCCGGTTCTCGTCATCGGCCGGATGGACGGGTCGGACGAATACCTGTTCCAGACCATCGTGGGGACCACGACCCTGCCGGGTGGCGAGATCGCGGTGGCGGACGACGGCTTCAAGAATGTTCGGGTCTACGACACGAGTGGCGAAATGCTCGCCGGAATGGGGAGCGCGGGGGCCGGGCCGGGTCAATTCCTGTCGATTCGCGGGATCTGGACGACGCCCGAAGGGACGATCGGCGTGTTCGATCCGGTGCAGCTGCGCGTCACCACGTTCTTCGCCGATGGTACCCTGGCGACCAGCCCCAGGCTGCTCCCTCCCCCACCCGACGAACTCCCGCCGCGGGCGACCCTGCAGACGTTCCTCGGCTCCTTCTCTGACGGAAGCATCGGTGTCGGCTGGATGGCGTTCGGTGATCAGCCCAGCGTCGGCTCGATCGTCCCCGACCGTTACGTGCTGGGACGCTTCTCGGCCAAGGGCCCGTTCCTGGGCATGCTCGGGGAAGAGACCTACTTCGATCGTACCATGTTCTCGTCGAACATGGGCGGACCGGTCGCGTTTTCGCGGATCCCGCACGCGGTGGTCTTTGCCGACTCCCTCTACTTCACCGATGGGGTGACACCCGCGATCGAGGTGCGCGATCGAGACGGAGTCGCCGGAAGAAGCATCCCGCTTCCGGTAGAGCCGCCCGACGTCGATCAGGCGCTCGCCGCTCTGGCCCCCCTCCTGAGCTCCGAGGGCCCCTTCAACACCCCGGAACAGCTCGAGGCGTCGCCACGACCCGAGTCGATCCCCGTCGTTTCGGGACTCCTCGTCGACGAGCTCGGCTTCGTCTGGGTGAGACGGTATGCCGTCCCGGACGACGCGCTGTGGGTCGCGAAGGGGGTCGACCGTTTCGGCGGCGAGTGGTTGGTGTTCGACCCGCGAGGCGCTCCCGGCCCAACCCTCCGGCTGCCGGGCGGCTTCCGGCCACTCGTGATCGAGCCGGATCGAATCCTCGGGATTCAGGTAGACGAGTTCGACGTGCAGCGACTCGCGGTCTACGGGTTGAACCGTGGCGGCGAGGCGCTCGAGACCGACGAGGGAGGCGCGAGATGACGGACTTCAGCCGCAGGACCTTCATCCGAACGGCGGCGGCCGCCGGCCTCGCGGCCCCCGTCGTGGGCCGGCCGTCGGTGTTGAGCGGCGCCCCGGGGGGCGGCACGGCGCGCCTCGCCCCGCCGTCGCAGGAAGACCCTCTGGGTGTGCGCGGAGAGTTCCCGGTCCTCGAGGAGCTGGCCTACCTGAACACGGCCTCGATGGGTCCGGCGTCCCGCACGGTGTACGACGCGATGCTGGCGTATCACGAGGAGCGGATGATGTACCGCTACCCCGCGGGCCGACGCGAAGCCGAGCAGAGCGCGCGGGCGAAGTTCGCGAGATTGTTCGGGGCCGGCGAATCCGAGATCGCGCTCCTGTTCTCGACGAGCGACGCCGAGAACATCATCACCAGCGCGATGGAGTGGCGAGCCGGGGACAACGTGGTCGTCGACGAGCTCCACTTCACGACCACGTTCGTCCTGTACCGGGAGCTCGAAAAGCGGCACGGCATCGAGCTTCGGATCGTCCCGGCCACCGATGGCCGCGCACCGGTCGACGACTTCGCGGCGCGCACCGACGACCGCACCCGGATGATCAGCGTCGCCTGGGTTTCGAATCGTAACGGCTACCGCCACCCGCTTCCCGAGCTCGCTGAGGTGGCGCACTCGCACGGCGCGTATCTGTATGCGGACGCGATCCAGGCGTTCGGAACCTCGGCCACGAACCTGCACGACGAAGGCGTCGACTTCGCCTGCGGGAACGGGTACAAGTGGCTGTTCGCGGACTACGGGGTCGCGCCGTTCTACGTGCGGGCCGAGCACCTCGAGTGGCTGCGCCCCGATCGGTACGGCCACACCCAGGTGGCCCGGAGTCTCGCCGATCACCGCTTCACGCTCATCGAGACCGCGGAGAAGTACGAGCACGCGAACCTCGCGTACGGGCCCGTGACGGCGCTCGACGCGGCGCTTTCGCTGCTCGAGAAGGTGGGTCTCGAGCGGATCGAGGAGCACACGCAGTCGCTCGCCGCCGAGCTCGGGCAGGGAGTCGCCGATCTCGGAATCGAGCTGTTCACGCCGCCCGACAACCCATCGTCTATCGTGAGCTTCTACCACGGGCTCGACGTGGACGCGCTGGCGACGAAGCTCCGGGACGAGGGCGTGCCGGTCACGTTTCAGGAAGCGGGCGCGCTCGTACGGTCGGCGGTCGCGATGTTCAACAACCGCGCCGATGTGGAACGGCTGCTCGGGGTGCTCGCGGCGCTCGTCTGACCGGTCCCGACGGTCGAGGCCACCCCGTCCGAGACCTTGCCGCGGACGGTCGCGCGGAGCACCGTGAAGGTGCCGCGACCGATCGTCCGAAAGGAGGCGCCGCATGTCCACACGTCTTCGCACCCCGCGCGGATTCGACCGCACGCTCTCGAGCACGGGAGTCGCGCTCGCGCTGGGGGTGGTGGTGGCGAGCCCCGCGCTCGCCCAGGCGCACACGTCGGCCGTCGCCCCCGACTCGATCCGTCGTATCCAGCACCTCGAGCCGCGCAGTGGCCCGCCGGGCACGGTAGTCTCGGTCCACACCAAGAACCTGCCCCTCCAGGCGAAGGTCGTGCTCGGCGTGGGCGCGATCGGCACGGGGTTCGAAGAGCTCGGAGTCGCCGAGCAGCAGGAGATGGGCGAGGTGACGGCCTCGGTGCGCGTCCCCGAGTCGGCGAGCTGGGACCGCGCGCTCGTCTTCATCATCTTCAACGGCAACTTCAGCCCCACGGGACTCTCCGACCCCTTCCACGTCACGAACGCCGACGGGCTGGTCTACCGCGTCGGAGCCGTGACCGACGAGGGCGACGGGTGTCTCGCCATGCGCGACCGCGACGGCTACCTGTACACCCTGAGCGGCGATATCGAGGGCCTCACGCCGGGCGATGAGCTCGCGGTCGAGGCGCGGTTCTTCGCGCTGAGCGACTGCCCGCAGGGTGAGACCCTGCACGTGGAGCGCCGCCTCCCGGTGCCCGAGCCCGAGGATCCGGGAGACCCCGGGGCCGCCGCGAATCGGTGACCCGGAGAAACTCGTGACAGTGTGGAGAGCAGCCGGATGACCCTCGGACGGCGAGCGGCGATCGGGCACGTCTTCCTCGGCATCGCGGTGTCGCCGGGGTTCGCGGCGTGTGGCGGCCAGACGCCCGAGCCCGAGACGGCGGCCGCACCGGCGGCCACGGCTCCGGTTCCGCCGAGCGTCCCCGACATCGAGGCGGCGCCGGTACCGGACGACCGCATCCGCGTCCTCTTCATCGGCAACAGCTACACGTACGTCAACGACCTGCCCCACCAGATCGGCCGGATCGCCGAGTCGCTCGGCGTCGAGACGCCGTTCGAGGTGGTGAGCGTCACGCCCGGCGGCATGACCCTCTCGCACCATTGGGAGACCGGCGCCACACGTCGGCTGATCCGGCAGGGCGGGTGGACCCACGTCGTCCTCCAGGAGCAGAGCACGCGGCCGCTCGACGACCCCGAGCTCTTCTACGAATACGTTCGGCGGTTCGACGAGGAGATCGATCGGGTCGGTGCGCAGACCGTCCTCTACATGACCTGGGCGCGGCAGGCACGGCCAGCGAGCCAGGACAGCCTGTCGCACGCGTACCTGACGGCCGCCGCCGAGGCGGGCGCACGGGTCGCCCCCGTCGGGATGGCGTGGCAGCGCGCCATTGCCGACGCGCCCGACCTCGTCCTGCACTTCGAGGACGGGTCGCACCCCGAGCCCACCGGGACGTACCTCGCGGCCCTTGTCTTCTACGCGACGCTGTTCGACGCATCGCCCGTCGGCGCCACGGCGGCTCGGTGGAGCTCGGGATTCGCCGAGCACTCCGCGCGCCAGTCGGCGGACGAGATCGACCCCTTGCCCGAAGCGACCGCGACCCGTCTCCAGGAGATCGCGTGGGAGGTGGTGTCGTCGATGGCGGAGGCGCCGGCCGACTCCACCGGGGCCGGGTGGTAGGCGGGACATTCCAGAAACGATTCGAGGACGACCGACGCGATGGCCAGGAAGCAATCGTTCGACATCTCGACCGGCGTCGACCTCCAGGAGGTCGACAACGCCGTCAACCAGGCGATCCAGGAGACGCGCACCCGCTACGACTTCAAGGGGACCGACTGCAAGGTCGAGTTCGACCGGAAGTCCGCCGAGATCAAGCTCGAAGCCGACGACGAGTTCCGGATGCAGCAGCTCGTCCAGGTGCTGCGCGAGAAGCTCGCCCGCCGGAACGTCCCGCTCAAGAACCTCCGGCAGAGCGACATCGACGTCGGCTCGCTCGGCCGCGCGCGGGTGACGATGGGTCTCCAGAACGGGATCGATCAGGACACCGCGAAGAAGATCCAGAAGGACATCAAGTCGGGCGGGTTCAAGAAGGCCCAGGTCCAGATCCAGGGCGAGGAGCTGCGGGTGACGTCGCCGTCACGGGACGAGCTGCAGGCCGTGATCGCGCTCGTGAAGGGGAACGACTACGGCGTCGAGCTCATGTTCGGGAACTACCGGTAGGCCCCGGGGCTCGCACCTCTCACCCCCCGGCGTCGTACTCGGCGATCCGCGCCACCACGCCCTCGAGCATCGCGTCGAGCTCGACGCGGTCGTAGACGCGGCCGCCCAGGACGACCGCCGCGATGCCCCGCGTGTTCGCGATGTCCTCGAGCGGATTCGCCTCGAGCAGCACCAGGTCCGCGCGTTTACCGACGGCCACGGTCCCATGCTCGTCCTCGAGCCCCGCGAACCGGGCCGCGTTGATCGTCCCGGTCGCGAGGGCTTCGGCGGGGGTGAGGCCCGCCTTCACGAGCTCGCCCAGCTCGTCGTGCGCGCCCGAGCCCGGGAAGACGTAGGTGTCGCCCGCGTCGGTCCCGAGGAGGATGTTCACACCGGCGTCGTGTGCCCGCCCGGTCAGCTCGAGGCCCTTCTCGTAGAATCCGCGCACGATGCGCCGCCCCTCGGGGCTCGGGTCGAGCGCCACCATGCCGTCGGCGTCGGCCTGCCAGGAGTCCCACGCGTCGGCCGGGATGTAGATCCTCCGGGGGTCGTCCCGGAAGTCGGGGTCGTTCGCGTACGCGTCCATCCGTCGCGTGACGTGGGTCGGGACGTACCAGGTGCCGTTCCGGACGAAGGTCGCGAACGTCGCGTCGCACACCTCGGGCTGGTGGTCGTCCACCATCGACCGCATGACATCCATCGGCGGGTTCTGCGAGGTGGTGGTCGCGCGGAAGTCCGCCGAGCCGGGGAAGCAGTCGAAGAGGAAGTCGCGCGCGTGCTCGAGCGTGCGAAGACCCGCCTCCGACACTTCGGCCGCCGTCATCCGGATGGGGATGTGGCCGCCCGCGTACATCCCGAGCGCCTCGGCTTCGTCGACGATCCAGCCGAGCGCCTCGGGATCGAGCCGGTAGTAAACCTTGATGAGGTCCGCCCCGCGGTCGTGCGCCCGGCGGACGAGGGTGCGCATGCCGTTCTCGCCGGCCCCTCCGCCGAAGGGCGGGTTGATCGGAGCGCTGCTCAGCTGGATGATCCGCGGCCCCGGCAGCTCGCCGGCGTCGATCCGCTCGCGCCACTCGAGCATGTCCGCCAGACACACCCCGCCACCGGCGCAGTCCGACGCCATCTCGCGCACCCCGGTCACCCCGCTCGCGATGAACTGGGGCATCAACACGGTCGGCGCGACGTCGGCGCGCATGTGAGCGTGCATGTCCCACAGACCGGGCATCAGGAACCGACCCGACCCGTCGATCGTCGTCGCCGCCGCGGGAACGTCGGCCCCTTCAGCCACGGAGACGATCCGGCCGCCTTCGATCACGACGGTGCTCCCGGGGAGGATCTCGCCCGTCTCGACATCGACGATCGAGACGTCGGTGATGGCCGTCGTCTCCTGCCCGACGGACGAGCCCGGGGCGAGGGAGACGGAGATCGAGCACAGCGCGGCGAGCGCGAACTTCGCGATTCTGGTCATGGGAAGCTGGACGAAGCCGGACGGATCGAGGTTTCGCCGACCGGCGTCGGTCGGACTACCGCGATCCCCCGCCCTCTGACGACCCGGAGCCGTCGGAGTCGGGGCCGGGCGGGCGCCACCCCTCCTTCATGAAGACCTCGACCGCCCCGGAGCGTACGCGTAGACCGAACCGCTTCTCCACCACGTTCCAGCAGATGATCTCCACGTGATCGATGTCGGACGTCTGGATGCCGTAGGCCTCCAGGTCGTTCAGGTCGGGTCGTACCGGTGCCCCCGTAGAGTCCGCGAGGATCTCGCCATCGAGGATGATCACGATCTCGGGGAGATCGGGGTCGTCGCCCGTCTCACGCGGGGTGCATTTCTCCCGCGGACTGTCGGCCACGGGCGGCGCCGCGGCGGCGATCGTGGCGGCCGCCACGAAGAGGACCGCGAGGCCCACCCCGGCTGTCGAACGGAAACTCATGTGCACCCTTCTCTCGCGACGCGCTCCGATGAAGGAACGGGCGAACGGGGCGTGCTCGGACAGCGCTCAATCGCTCGACGGCGATGACGCGTCCTCCGTCCGCTCGACCGCGGGCTTGAGCCACCGGAGGATCGCGAAGTTGATCGCGGCCAGGACGATCGCGAGCTCGAACCGGTAGTAGGCCACGGCCACCCCGATCGCGCCGACGTTCCACAGGCTCGCCGCCGTCGTCACGCCGCGCACCACGCCGGTCCCCGAGTCCTTGAGGATCGCCCCGCCGCCGATGAAGCCCATGCCGGTCATGATCCCTCCCATCACGCGGGCCTGCGCGTCGGGGGAATCGGGGAAGGCGCGCTGCGCGATCAGGACGTATGCGCAACACGCGACCGCCACGATCGGGAAGGTCCGGAGACCCGCGGGTCGCTCGGCTCGTTCGCGGTCGAGCGCGATCGGGAATGCGAGCGCGAACGCCGCGACGAGGATGCCCAGATCGGCGAGGAGCTGCTGGATGTCGGGCACACGGTTCCTTTCGCTGCGCGCCTGACGATCGAGACCCGGTCACGGGCGACCGCCTGGCTACTGCGCCAGAACCAGCCGGAGCCCCGCGTCGACGCGCTCCATGACCTCGCGAGAGATCCGGCCGACCTTCTCGCCGAGGTAGTCGCGGTCGACGGTGACCAGCTGCGCGACGTTCGCGACGGCGTCGCGGGAGAGCCCGGACTCCGCAGCAGGTACGAGAACGTTGCCGGGGGCGTCGAGCAAGCGGGTGTTCGAGGAGAGGACGATGGCCAGCACCGTCCTCAGGCGACTTCGGTTGAAGGGGTCGGCCTGAACGATCAGCAGCGGTCGCCGTGAACCCGAATCGGAGCCGCCGGGCCCCGCCAGATCCATCCACCACACGTCTCGTCTCTCCACCACCACCGCACGACCCTCCGCATCACCACTCCGGCGAATCCACGCTGCGCGCCTGAGCATCGCTCAGACGATCGTCCAGGCCTCCACCCTCTTCCGCATACACCTGGTTGAGACGCGCCGTGATGTCTTCCCCGACATGCTTCGCCAGGTACTCCTCCACCGCCGTCGCGTACAACCGGCTGCGCGACATCCCCAGCCGTCCCGCCAGGTCGTCGGCCGCCTCGAAAACGCTGTCCGGTATCGACACTGCCGTTTTCATACCAAGAGAATACCAAAGTATAACCATTCGCGCAAGGGTCGGGATCGTGGCCCGTCGTCTCCGTGTACGTATCTTTCGGACGTCCACCCGCGGCTGACGCCGCGACCCCACTCTCGCCCGTGCACCGGACCGCTCATGACACCTCGACCCGCGCCCCCCGCGCTCGCTCGCCCGTTTCTCGTCGGCGCGATCCTGCTGGCTTCGGGTCTGTTATTCACCGCTCCCGCGGACGCGCAGCAGTCGGCGACTGCCGCCGGGCCGGCGGCCCCCGTGTTCGTCGACGGGCAGGCGCAGGTGGTCGAGGCGTTCGCGGACTCGAGCGCCTGGATTCGCGAGGAGCTGTGGGTCGAGACCGGGTTCGACACGGACGGCGACGGACGGCCCGACCGGATGCACGTCGCGGTCGTACGGCCGGCGCAGACGGAGACCGAGGGGCTCGAGGTGCCCGTGATCTACGGGTCGAGTCCGTACTACTCGGGCACGTCCGGGCCGCGCGAGTTTCTGTGGGACGTCCGTCAGGAGCTCGGCGAGTCCCCTCCCCCGCGCGCGAGCCAGCCCCCCGTCCAGCAGCGTGTGCGACCGGGGATCTCGGGCGCATACGTGAGCGACTGGGTGCCGCGGGGATTCGCGGTCGTCCACTCGTCGTCGCCGGGGACGGGGCTATCGCAGGGGTGCCCGACGGTGGGCGGGCCGAACGAGTCGCTCGCGCCGAAGGCCGTGATCGACTGGCTGAACGGCCGCGCGCACGGCTACACCGCGCCGGTTGGGGGGGAACGGGTCGAGGCCTCGTGGTCGACGGGCCGGGTCGGGATGACCGGAACGTCGTACAACGGGACGCTCCCGCTGGCCGCCGCGACGACCGGTGTCGAGGGTCTC
>JAWWCR010000008.1:0-50651 GCA_033720355.1 Gemmatimonadota bacterium | reverse complement strand
GGATGCGGATCGTCGCTCCCGTCTGCGGATTCCGACCAGTGCGAGCCGTCCGACGACGCGTTGCGAAGGTTCCGAAGCCCGTGATCGTGAAATCACGGCCAGCGTCTAGCTCGACGGCGATGATGCCCTTACTGTCGCTCGTGGAGAAAATGCAGTCAATCGCCTCCCGGGCCTTGGCCTTCGAGAGGTTGCACTTCTCCGCAAGCTTCGCTGCAAACTCGTCTTTCGTCACGATGTGTCCCCCACTACTACGACGGTGAGGTTCTACCCACTCACCACCGGTCTACGTCCGGTACGTCCTGTCTGTTCCGGACAACTACACTGTCGAGCAGACCTGCGAACGCAACATCTGCCCTTGACGCTGCAAGGACAGGGCCATCTGGACGCCTGCCATGAGGCCGAGGAGGGCTGCGGAACGAAGCCTCGAAGGCTCGCGGCACTCAAACGCCTTGCCTGCTAACTTCCTCGCCTAGCTCACCTTGGGCTGCCCGCGGCCCGGTCTGAAACGTAGCACCGTGCCGGCGCAATGCTTCACCCGAGAGATAGGATGCCTCCGGAGCGGCCGGCAAGGGCGATCTGACTGAGCCGGCCGGATGTCTCATCCGCCATCTAGGCGAGTGCCGACCATTCTAGAGAGGGGTAGTCGGAATCAATCAGCCGTCGAAAGGCTGCCGGTCCGGCGGTAGCTCGCAGTTGTCGCGCTCGCTGGTGTCGGCCAGCGCGGCGATCCTCCAGCCGTCGTCCGTCCGCGCGAGGATGAACGCGTCCACGCCGCAGTGGCTGAACGTCTCGCCCAGATAGAAGGCGTATTTGATCCACACCGTAGCCAGATGGTCGTGGATGTGGACGATCGGATCCCAGTAGGGCTCGTCGAACGGCCGGTCGGCGTCGTCCACAGCCTGCGCGAACGTCGCGGCGGCCATGTATCGCGGCTCGGGCGATCCGTCGGGAGCCTCCGTCCTGATGAGCGAGGCGCCCTCGAGGAACACCGAGCCGACCTTCTCGCCGTCGTTCTCGCGCATCCCGTCGAACAGACGATCGATCACCTCCATGATCTCGGCGCGATCGTCCTCCTGCGAGACGGCGGTGGTCGGGCCGAGGAGCGCGGCGATCGCGGCGAGCGCGGCCGGCACGGCAATTCGTCGCGAAACCGTCGCGGCCAGCGAGAATGTGGCTCGGGCCGTACGTCGTGCGTGCGTTCTCATCGGTGTCACTCCGGTCAGGTCGGAACGGTAGCGGTCGCGACGATTCGGTCGGGTTGGGCCCGGTCGGCTGGCGACACCGCCTCCTGTGGAGCCCGGCAGCACGATGTTACCTTCGCGCCCGTTCTACAACGCCCGGAGGCGTTCCCGACCGTCCTCATCACCCGGTTTCGATGCTCCTCGCTTGCCATGGGTTGTTCGGATGAGCGCGCGCCGCGAGGCGAAACCATCTCTGGGTCCCCACGTCGTCGAGCCGACGGCGGGTGGTCTCGGCACCTTCGAAGGCGTCTTCACTCCGTCGATCCTGACGATCCTCGGGGTCATCATGTACCTGAGGCTCGGGTGGGTGGTCGGCAACGTCGGGCTCGCCGCCACGCTGGTCATCATCACGATCTCGACCAGCATCACCTTTCTGACCAGTCTCTCCGTCGCCGCCATCGCTACCGATCAGCGAGTCCGCACCGGCGGCGCGTACTACATGATCAGCCGCTCGCTCGGTCTGGAGGCCGGCGGGGCGATCGGCATCCCGCTCTACCTCGCGCAGTGCCTGTCGGTACCGCTCTACACGATCGGGTTCGCCGAGAGCCTCGTGGCGGTCTTTCCCTCGTTCGACATTCGGATTGTCGGCGTGATCGTCACGGTGCTGGTCGGAGCCCTCGCGCTCACCTCGGCGAAGATCGCGCTGCGGTCGCAGTACCTGATCATGGCCGTGATCGCGCTCTCACTGATCTCGCTGGTGCTGGGCCGACCGGTGGGGCCGCCCGAACAACCATCGATCGCGCCCGTCGAGGGGGGCTTCTGGGTCGTGTTCGCGGTGTTCTTCCCGGCGGTCACGGGGATCATGGCCGGCGTGAACCTCTCGGGAGACCTCAAGGATCCGGGCGCGTCGATCCCGCGCGGCACGTTCGCGGCGATCGCGGTCGGCTACCTCATCTACATGTCCCTTCCGTTCGTGCTCGCGTCGCGGGCGACCCCCGAGACGCTGATCGCCGACGAGCTGGTCATGCGCAGGATGGCCGCGTGGGGTCCGGCGATCCTCCTGGGCGTGTGGGGAGCGACGCTGTCCAGCGCCGTCGGGTCGATCCTCGGCGCCCCACGGGTGCTCCAGGCGCTCGCGCGCGACGGTGTGCTGCCGCCCGGGTTCCGCTGGCTCGGTCGGGGCAGCGGCCCCGAGGATACGCCGCGGTGGGGGACGGCGTTCACCCTGGCGGTCGCCGTGGCCGCCGTCTGGCTGCTCGATCTGAACACGATCGCCCCGATCCTGACGATGTTCTTCCTCACGACGTACGGGGTGCTGAACGTGGCGGCCGGCGTCGAGCGGCTGGTCGAGAGCCCGTCGTTTCGCCCGACGTTCCGCGTCCACTGGTCGCTCTCCCTGCTCGGCGCCGTCCTGTGCGTTGCGGTGATGGTCGTGATCAATCCGATCGCGACGGCGATCGCCGCCGCGTTCGTGCTCGGCGTGTTCGTGTGGCTCGAGCGTCGTGGCCTCACCGTCGCCTGGGGGGACATCCGTCGCGGAGTCTGGATGGCGATCATCCGCGCCGGCCTGATGCGGCTCCGCATGACCGCTCCGGACCCGAAGAACTGGCGCCCACACCTGCTGGTCTTCTCGGGATCGCCGACAAAGCGCTGGCACCTGATCGATCTCGCGAGCTCGCTCGGTCACAACCGGGCGCTCATGACGGTCGCCACCGTCGTGCCGGTGAAGCAGTTCACCCCGAACCGTCAGCGCCAGCTCGAGGTGACGATGCGCGACCACCTGGCGCGGCGCGGGGTCCACGCGCTCGTGCGCGTGCTGCCGGCCCGGAACCCGCTGGCCGGGGCACAGCGGCTCGTCGAGACGTACGGGCTCGGGTCGTTGTCGCCGAACACCGTGCTGGTGGGGGATACGAACGACGACCGACACAAGAAGCGCTTCGCGAAGATGATCCGCTTCTTCCACGGGGCCCGCCGCAACGTGATCATCGTACACGATCCCGAGGAGCTCGGGTTCGGGCGACGCGAGCGGATCGATGTGTGGTGGGGCGGGCTGCGCGGGAACGGGGGGCTGATGACGATCCTGGGCTACCTGCTCCAGTCGAGCCTCAACTGGCGTGGCGTCGAGGTGCGGCTGAAGATGGCCGTCGCGACGGAGGAGGCGGCGCGAGACGCACTCCCCAACGTGGAGGCGCTCGTCGATCAGATGCGCACCGGAGCCACGCCCGAGGTGCTGGTGCTCGGAGACCGCACGTTCGACGAGGTACTGAGGGACTCATCGAAGGACGCGGATCTCGTCATGCTCGGGATGGCCGAGCCCGGCGATGACTTCGCCGACTACCTCGCCGGGTTGAGGGAGAGGACCGTGGGGCTCCCCACCACGCTCTACGTGCTCGGAGCGGAGGAGATCGGGTACGGCGACGTGCTCCGCTGACGGTCGTCGGCTCAGAGCGGCGCCCGGGGATCTCCCATGTCCTCGGGCTCGTCCCACGTCTGCGCCCAGAACTCGTCTTCCTGCGCGCGGATGTCGTCGACATCGAGGGGATCGACGTCCTCTCGATCGATTCGGCCGGTCGCCTCGATCTGGCGGATCAGGTCATCGCTCAGCCCGGATCGGCGCTCGCCGCGGCGCGACAGGATGCCGGCCACCACCGCCAGTACGCCCATCGCGATCCACAGAAGGTCCGTCATGGCGGGAGTATGCCCGCCGCGAGCGGTGGGGCGCCAGCCGACACGGCGACCCCGAGGGGGGCGACGCCCCGGCGGCGCCACTGCGCGGCTTAGAACCCCAGCCAGTGCTCGATCTTTACGAGGAAGACGTTCGTCGACGGGATCGCGAAGACGTCGCCGAAGTCGCGACCGAAATCGAAGGACCCGTCGTTGACCGCATCACCCTGGTCGCGGCTCCACACGAGAAAGATCGACGACCCCGGCCGGTACTGCCATCGGAGGACGAGGTTCGAGCGGAAGGACTTCACGTTGAAGTCGGGGTCCCTGAAGACGAAGTCCACCGCGCCGTCGAGATCCTCGTCCACCTCGTAGTAGCTGCCGCCCGGCCCCGAGACGCGATCGAGCTGCGCGTCGGGATACTCGCTGAAGCGGTCGTCGAACGACGCCGCGCGCGGGTCGTCGACCTCCATCATGCCCGTGTACGTCCCCGCGCTGACAAACGGCTGGGCGTACAGCTGTAAGGACAGATCCGGGCTGAACGTGTAGTTGAGCCTCGTCGTGAGGGACACCGTCTGCTGGTCGAGCTGACCGAACACGAAGCGCGTCCCGTCCGCGGCAGTCGCCTGGTCGACGAACTGCCAGGCGGGGTCGTTCCAGGAGAAGTTCGGCTGTAGCGAGAGCTGTATCTGGCTCGATGGCTGCACCGTGACGTTCGGCCCGACGCTGAAGCGACTCCCCGACGTCTCATGCTCCCCACCCATGTTGAAGAAGGCGCCGAGACGCACGGACTTCCGCGAGTCGCTCTGGAACCCGACCCAGCTGCCCCATGACGTCGGTGTCGTCAGCGAGGGCCCGCCGCGGAGCGCCGTCTGCGACAGCCCGGCCGTCTCGACCTCGTAACCGAAGAACCCGTTCCAGAAGTTCTTCAGCTGAAAGCTGCCGTTGACGTTGCCTCCGCTGAACAGCCGCTCGCCCCCGAAGTTCCAGCCCGACCATCCGTTGGTGAACAGGTTCCAGCGGCGGAACGGCCCCTGCGGCTCGAACTGGTTGTAGCCCAGCCACGCGACCGACATGATGCGATCGGCGTTCTGCTGGAAGCCCATCTCGTTGGCCTCGAACCCGGGCGAGCGATAGTTGCCGAACGCGCCCCACCGCCAGTGCCCGCCGCCCATCTTCGTGATCTCGAGCGAGCCCGCCGACCCGGTCAGCGACGTACGGGTGTCGTCGATCTCGACGTAGTCCGCATCCGGACGCTGAAAGTAGCGCGCGGAGGAGCGCTGGAGACGCCCGATGGCCCCGGTGTTCCCGCTCACCGAGCTCCCGAGTAGGAATCCCTCGATCTGGTAGTTGCCACCGCCGAAGCGGTGGCGAAAATCGGCGCCGCCCGTATAGGCGGAGCTGGAGAGAAACGACACGGGGCCGGCGGGATCGACGCCCCGATTGGTGGCGGTGCCGATCACGCCGATCGCGCTCTCGCCCTCACGGAAGTCCTTGATGACCCGCGCGACCGCGTAGTTCGTGGTCGGCTCGATCATCTGCTCGCCGAACGCGCCGTCCTCGACGAAGCTCACGGTCTCACGACCGGTGAGCGCATCCATGAGCCCGATCGACCACCCGTCGGCCGTCTTCCCGGAGATCTTGGCGGCGCCGAGGATCGTCGTGGCCGTGGGGGCGTCGGCGTAGTCGACCGGGCGGGTGACGAAGCCCTGCGGCGCCCGTCCGATCCGCCGCGAATAGAACAGCGACTCGGCGTTGCCGCCCCCTCCGCCGAGCCCGAACTGGAAGATGTCCGCGCCCTCCTGGAAGAACGGACGCCGCTCGGGAAAGAACGTCTCGAACGCCGACAGGTTCACCACCGATGGATCCGCCTCGACCTGGCCGAAGTCGGGGTTGATCGTGACGTCGAGGGTGAGCGAGTTCGTGATGCCGTATTTGAGATCGGCCCCGCCGCTCCCCTCGAACGCCGTCGAGCTGTAGAACGGGTTTCCGGACTCGAGCGGGGAGCGGGTCGCCGAGGTCAGAAGGTAGGGCCTGACTTCGACGCTCCGGGACGGCGAGATGCCGTCGAGCCCCGACAGCGTGCCGAACGCCGACACGAGCCGCGACCCGTCATCGGGGCGTGGCGACCACAGGCTCGTCTCGCCCTCACGGGCGAGCTCGCGCTGGAAGTTCACTCCCCACGACATCCCGCCATCCGCCCCGTCGGGACGCGAGAAGCGGAGCTGCGACAGCGGGATGCGGAGCTCGGCGGTCCACCCGTCCTCGTCGACCGCCGTGGCGCTCTCCCACACCGCGTCCCAGCTCGGATCCATCTGGGTGTCGCGAAACATGATCCAGTCGCGCTGCACGCCCGCCACGCTCACGGCGAACACGAACGCCGTCCGTCGATCCAGGTAGCTGTCGAACCCGACGAGGAACTCGTCCGAGGTCACCTGCTCGTCCCGTCTCGCCAGGCGGCGGATGATGCCGTCGGGGTTCGAGTCGTACATCCGGGCGCCCACGTACACCGAGTTCTCGGTGTAGAGGACCCGAACGAGGGTGGGCTCGGTCGCCTGCTCGCCGGGATCGGGGCGGAACTGGACGAATCCGGTCGCGACATCGGCGGCCGCCCAGGCGTCGTCGTCGAGCCGCCCGTCGACGCTCGGCGCGACGTCGGTGCGCGCCGCGATCAGCGTCGGAGCGTTCGCGCGGGCCCCTCGGCCGTCCGGCGAGGGGTCGTCCGTCGTCGCCGCCCCCTGGCCATGCAGACCCGTCGGGAGGTACAGACACACGCACGCAAGCAGCGCGGCGCGCGGGAGGAATCTATGCACTTCACCACCGCTGTTCGTGTCATCGATCGGCTGTCGCGGTCACGAGGCGCCCCGGTCGATCCATTGGAGCACGCGGGTTGGACAGCCCGTGACCGGCCGAGGGTTGCAGCCCCTGGAGGTCGCGGCAGCCCGCCGGTGGTGGGTGGACGAGGGTTTCGGAAGGGAAGTTTCGCCGTCGCGTGAGGCGCGGGGTGGCGGGGGTTACCCGCCGCCCCGGCCCAGCCGGGCCAGCTCGGCCTCGGCAGCGATGTAGCCGAACGACGCCCACTGGCCCGTATCGAGCACGCGCTCGAAAGCCTCGATGGCCTGGTCCGTCCGGCCGTTGTAGAAGTGCCAGTTCGCGACCCCGTACCCCACGGTCGCGCTCCCGAGCGGGTCGTCCTGACCGCCCCACAGCTCGTCCGCCTCGATCTCCCCCCTGTACATCAGCAGGAGGTCGTGGTAGCTGCCGTTCTCGATCACCTCGAGATCCGCGTGGATCGGCTCGAGGATCGCGGCCGCCTCATCGTCGCGCCCCAGACGGCGGAGCGCCATGTAGTACCAGTGCGAGATCGCGACGAGCTGATCCGGATTCGTCGTCACATCGAGGTAGGCCTCGTACGAGTCGATCGCCGCCTCGAAGTCGCCCATGAGGTACTGGGTCAGGCCGTAGTGGTACCAGATGTTCGATTGGAGCGTGCTCGTCGGGATTCCGAGTGCGTTCGGGGCCCCGTCGGGCTCGACCTCGTCCGGGGTGCCCTCGATGAGCTCTGCCGCGCGGCGGAAATCGGCCAGCGAGGCATCGAGCTGTCGGGTGCTGATGTAGCGGTGCCCGCGGTGGCGGTACATGCGGGCGTCGTCGGGGTGCAGGGCGATTCCCTCCGAGAAGATCCGGATCGCCTCGCGATACTCCTGGAGATAGCCGAGGCGGCGCCCGTACCAGATCAGCGCATCCGCGTCCTGCGGGTCGGCCTCGTATTCGGCCTCGGCGGCCACCAGGTCGGCCACGAGCCGGCTCTCCGCCTCGGCGGACACCGAGGCCCGAAGCGTGTCGCCCAGCAGCGAGATCGCCTGAACCCCTTCGGGGAGATCGACGGTCGCGGCCGCGGGAGCCGGCGGCTGCGTGGCGACCCCGCCGCCGGCGTCGGCGGTTCCGTCGGCGGCAGGCTCGGCACAGGCGGCGAGGATAGCGACCACCATGAGGCATCGGGCGGGGCGGGAGAAGCGGCGGGTCGAACGACCGATCGTCGTCACGTCGAGACAGCGGTTGCGCATTCCATCCCTCCAGAAAAAACCTCAGACCACTCGTTCTCGTACAGGAGTTCGCGGGACCGCATCATTGGCGGACGGAGGCGCGTCGGCCAGGTTCCCGTGCGTGCCGGAACTCAACCGAAAGGCCCATAACATGACCGCTGAAGCGACAGAGACCGTCGAGACCGAGACGGAGACCCGGACCGAGGAGCACAAGGTGCGTGGCGACAACCTCGTCGCCAAGGTCAAGGAGCTGATCCGCGAGGGGAACATCCGCCGGATCACCATCCGGAACGACGACGGCAAGGAGCTGATCGAGATCCCGCTGACGATCGGCGTGGTGGGGACGCTCCTGCTGCCAGCGTGGGCGGCGCTGGGCGCCATCGCCGCGCTCGTCACGAACTGCTCGATCGTCGTCGAGCGCACGGACGACTCGGAGTAGCACCGGTTCCGCCCGGGCAGCACCCGGGCTACACGACGAGACCGCCCCCGGATCGATGATTCGGGAGCGGTCTCGCTTCATGCCGCGTCTGCGTCGACGAGAGTCAGCACCAGCGGACCCGCACTCGATACTCCACGGTCGTCTCGCCACGCGACTCGACGTCGACGTCGAACCGGAACGTGTGCGCGTCGACACGGATCGCGGGGTGGGTGGACGACAGGATCTCCCAGTCGCCGCCGATCGGCTCGACCACCTGCACCTCGACGTCCTCGTCCTTGTGGTTGCGGAGGTCGATCTCCCAGGTCGACTCCGAGACACAGCTCGACAGGACCGAGTAGTCCATCTGACGCCGATCGCCCACGACGTCGAACGCATCGCCCATCCGGATCCGCACGTTCTCGTCGCGTGGTGTATGGTCGATCCGGTCCTCGCCGATGAACTGCTGCGCCCCCGAATCGTCCTCCTTGTAGACGCGCACCGTCCCGGCGGGTAGCGCCATCCCGAGCCGGTTCTCCTCGGAGTTCTCGAAGTCGAGGAAGACGCCGACCTTCTGGTTCGAGATCACGTCGCCGTACGAGCCGCGGTAGTAGTGCGCCGCGCCGTAGAAGATGAGCGTCTTCTCGACGCCGAACTCCGACGCCTCGAGCAGCGTCACCTGCTTCTGCTCGGCGTTCTTCACCGTCGTCGGACGACCGAGCGTGTACAGGTGGTACTCGAAGAAGCCCTCCTCGGTGAAGGAGGCGTCGGCAAGCTGGGCCTCCGCGGCCATCACGGCCCGCTTCACCATCTCGTCGCGGCCGCCGAGTCGCTGGACGTCGCCGGCCACCAGCTTGAGCCTGGCGTTCTCGTAGGTGGCACCCGAGTTGTTCGTGAGGGTCACCCACCCGAGCAGATCCGCCCCGGAGTCATCGTCGGAGACGACCATCACGTAGTCGGACTTCCAGTTGAGCTGGTTCGTGAGGTAGGAGACCTCGAGCCGCTGCTCCTCGTTACGGCTGTTCGCCAGCCAGAGAAGCGTCGGCTCGGCGATCAGGTTGTCGGGGACCTCCGGAAACGCGATGCGTCCGGGGTAGTTGAATGTGATCTCGTCCCCGATGCGGAAGATCGTTCCGTTGTTGACCGAGAGCACCTCGGCCTCGACCGGGATCTCGGTCTCGGTCGCCTGGTCGTAGCGGTAGATGGTCACCGTCCGGCCGACGTACTTCTCGAGCAGCTTCTGGGGGCTGAGCAGATCGTACTGGTAGTTCTGCTCGAGGATGTCGAACCCCGTGCGCAGCGGGCGGACATGGACCGTCTCGGTCTGGATCGCCGAGGCGACGTCGCCGTACTCGAGCTCGACCGCCCCCACGCCCACGGGGAGCGCTCGTACCTCGCGAACGAGCCCGAAGTTCTGGTTGTACACCGTGATCGATATGGATTCGCGATCCTCGGCGGTGGAGCGGACACGGGGCGTGGACCCCGCAGCGAGCGTCGTGGTATCCCCGACCGTGGGCGAGTGAGCCGGATCGCGGCTCGTGCCACCCGTAACCGTCAGGAGCCCCGCGAGCAGTGCCGTACCCATCGTGGTTCGAATCATTCTCGGATCCTCTGTTCCGTGCGCCGCGCGCGCCTTCGTCTGCGCTCCACGGGATAGGACGGGGATCCCTCCGGATCTTGCACACCCCCCTGCCGGACTCGCCGCGCGTGAGGCGTCAACGCATGTTGCCGGCATGAGAATCTCCCCGAGTGTCGGGCGTCTCCGTGACCTGTCGGTCGCGCTGCTGCTGGCTTCGTGGACGGCGGCGACCGCCCCCGGAGCGGCAGCGCAGGATCGCGGCTCGGCCCTCTCGAGCCTGAGCGACTCGTTCGAGGGGCTCGCGTCCCGCGTGAGCCCCGCCGTGGTGCAGATCTTCGCGTCCGGGCTCTCGATCCAGCGGAGTCAGCAGCCGACGGGGCGGCAGGAAGGGGTCGTCGCGCAGCAGAGCGCGACCGGGTCGGGGGTGATGGTCGATGCCACGGGTCACATCGTGACCAACGCGCACGTCGTCGCGGGCGCCACCCGCGTTCAGGTGTCGCTGCCCGAGCGCGTGCCCACGTCGGGCGAGTCGATCCTGGTCGGCCGGGGACCGCTGATCGACGCCGAGGTCGTCGGGATCGACGCCGAGAGCGATCTCGCCGTCCTCAAGATCGATGCCACCGACCTCCCCTACATCCCGTTCGGCGACTCCGACCGGCTCGAGCAGGGGCAGCTCGTCTTCGCCTTCGGCAGCCCGCTCGGGCTCCAGAATTCGATGTCGATGGGTGTCGTGAGCTCGGTCGCGCGGCAGCTCGAGCCCGAGGGCTCGATGATCTACATCCAGACCGACGCGGCGGTGAACCCGGGGAACAGCGGGGGACCTCTGGTCAACACGGCCGGCGAGCTGGTCGGGATCAACACGCTCATCTTCTCGCGTTCGGGCGGGAGCGACGGTCTGAGCTTCGCGGCTCCCTCGAACATCGTGCAGAACGTCTTCATGCAGATCCGCGATGGAGGTCGTGTCCGTCGCGGCGCGATCGGCGCACGCGCACAGACGATCACGCCGAGGCTGGCGGCCGGGCTCGGTCTGCCGCGAGCCTGGGGCGTCATCCTCAGCGACGTGCCGGCGGGCACGCCCGCCGCCGCGGCCGGCCTCATGATCGGCGACGTCGTTCTGAGGCTCGATGGCAAGCTGATGGAGAACGGCCGCCAGTTCGACGTCAACCTGTATCGGTATACGCCGGGCTCACGGGTGACGCTCGAGATTCTGAGAGCCGGGGAGCCGCTCACGTTGCAGGTACAGGTCGCCGAGCGTCCCGAGTTCGACGACCCGCTCGCCCAGGCCCTCGCGTCGGGGCGGAACCTCGTCCGCGAGCTCGGGATCTTCGCGGTGGATCTCGCCGGCGTGTTCCAGTATCTGCCGGGCCCCCGCAGTCGCCGCGGCGTCGTGGTCGCGGCGCTGCTGGAAGGGTTCGATGGACGAAACGTGTTCGAGACGAGCGACGTGATCTACTCGATCAACGGGGTACCTGTCGGGAACGTGGCGGAGTTGCGGCTCATGCTCGGGCGGTACGAGCCTCCCGGCCCGATCGTGTTCCATGTGCAGCGTGGCGGAGAGATGCTCTTCGTCGCGGTCGACGTGACCTGGTGAGCCGCCGCGTGTTGGGCCGGGGCGGGTCGAGACGAGATGAGGTGAGGATGGCGGAGCGAGGAACGCGAACCGCGGGAAAGAGCCGACTTCGGGCCCCGGCGGTCGCCGCGGCGCTGGTCGCAGTCGTCGTGACGCTGGCGGCGTGCTCGAGCGCGAACCTCCAGGTGGACACCGAATACGACCCGGATTCCTCCTTCGAGGGCGTCCAGACGTTCGCCTGGCTGCCCGAGGCGCCGCCGGACGCGTCGAGCAACCGTCCGATGGTGCGACGGATCGTCGAGCAGGCGATCGAGAGGGAGCTCGAGGCGCAGGGATACGTGCTCGAGCCGTTCGGCGACCCCGACATCTGGGTCGCCGCGATCGTCATCGCGGGTCGAACCGATGTCCGGGCGACCTGGGACTTCTATGGGTACGGGGGCGGCTACTGGCTATCGATGTGGGCCGCGGACACGAACACCTCCTACTTCCAGGAGGGCACCCTGATCGTCGATCTGCTCGATCGAGATCGCCGGGTCAGGTGGAGGGGGATTGCCACGGGCGCCGTGGAGTCGGGGATGCGGGCCGCCGAGGAAGGCGAGCGTGTGGTCGGCGACGCGGTCGCGAGGATGTTCGCGGAATTCCCTCCCAACTGAACGGGTCGATGGCGCGAGAGGGCATGGGCATTGCATCTGACCGTCCGCCGCCCGCCGCGCCACCGGAGCAGCCCGGTGTCCTCGGGGTCGAAGAGCGGTTCGAGCGTCAACAACCTTCCGGAGGATCCATGAGGAATCGTAAAGCGTTTGTCCCGCTTGCCGTTGCGCTTCTGACTCTCGGCGTGTGGACCGGCGATGCCGAAGCACAGGCGGGCTGGTTCTTCGACGCCGAGGCCGGCGCGGTGTTGCCGGTGGGCAACATGGGAGACGCCCTCAGGAACGGACCGACGTTCGGCGTCGCGGCGGGCCAGGAGTTCGAGAACGTCAACGTCGGACTGAGCTTCGATATCGACCTCCTGCCGGGCGAGCGGTTCACGGACCCGGATACCGATGACGTGTTTGATGGGCCGGGCGCCGATTTCTACCGGTACCACGTCTTCGGCGAGTACGGCTTCCTCGACCCGCGGAGGTCGGAGGACCGGGTCAACCTCGTGATCAGCGCGGGGGGTACGACCATGAGCACCGACGAGTTCAGCGACGGGGAGAGCGTCACGGCCACTTACTTCTCGATCGAGGTCGGGATGCACGTCGGCATCGGCAGCTTCTTCGGCGAGGGTCTGTGGGGCGGGCTGTTCGCGGACTCGAACGACACGGCCGAGCTGAACGACTTCGGGACGGCTTCGACCTTCATCGTGAAGGTGGGTGTCAGGCTCTAGACGGCAGCGCGCCGGGGCGTGCCTAGCGCCCCGGGGATGTTGTGCAAGGTGGGGTGGGGGGCGACCTTGATTGCGGTGTAACCCCCCAACGCGGTGCCGATAGCGCCCCGCCTCGATCGACGAGCCATACGATGCTCAGCACACCCGCCGCGCGCGGCGGACGAGCGACTCTCGTCCGTCACCTGTTCCTCGTCTCTCTGGCCCTGATTCCCGGCGCTCCGGCGTTTGCGCAGGCCACGTGTGACTTCAGCGACGTCCCGGGCGCCGTGTGGTGGGGCACCCGAAGTCAAATGACGGCGCGCGAGTTCGCCTCGTACGTCGCGCCCGTCTACTGGTTCTCGCCCGACGAGCCCCTGCTCGCCCGGCGCACCGCGACCGGCCAGAGAAGCCGGCAGCTCGCCAGCGGGGCCGACATCCGGATCCCCGAGGCGCTGCCGTTCGAGGACGCGCCCGACCGGCCGGTCGTCTACTTCCAGGTCGATGAGATCGTCCAGCAGGCGGGTCTCGAGATCGCCGGGTGGATCGAGGACCCGAACGACAAGGCCGAGTCGATCATCGACTTCCGCTCGGTGGGCGCGGTGAAGCTCGGGTATTTCGCGTATTTCAGCGAGGAGGCGGGTCTGGGCGCGCACCCGCACGACCTCGAGGCGTCCGAGTTCCGGGTCGGGATCGCGAGGAGCGGAGGGCCGTACCTGGCCGACCTCACGGACGCCGTGTGCGACGAGCTCACGTACGTGATCATCGTGAGCTCGGTCTACGCCAAGGCGCACGGCATCGTGTGGTTCTGGAACATCGTCGATGTGGACGACCAGACGCGCTTCCCGATGCACCTGTTCGTCGAGGAAGGGAAGCACGGGCTCGCCACCGACAAGAACGCCGATGGCTACTTCACGCCGGGGTACGACGTCTCGCGGCATGTCAACGACGCCTGGGGGGTCCGCGACATCATCAGCACCGGGGCGCTGTTCAGCGGTGGCTACAACTCGTTCATGACCAAGGTGCGTCAGGACGAACACCGGGTGTTCCCCCCGCTACCCGCCGACAGCCCGGCACGGGAGTTCCTCGACGGACGCGGCGACTACGCCAACCCCTACGTGGAATACGAGCTGCGGCCGCTGCCCCCGGCCGAGCTGGGCGCGTTCGACGAGCACCTCCACGGGTTCATGCTCCAGAAGGAAGTGCCGGACTGGCCGGAGCGACATTATGCGTCGGATCTCCAGGGGTTTCTCGACTGGACATACCAGGGGCAGATCGTCAAGTCGCTCGGGGTCGCGTTTCGCGCTGATGGCGACCTCGGTTTCTCGTTCGTGTTCCCGCTGTTCATCGTGAAGAACTTCGAGATGCAGCTCGGCGGCGGATTCCTCGTCCACCGCATGTACCTGAAGGACAAGCAGCTGCGCGATTTCGGCTGGCTGATCATGTACACGCCGTCTGCCTCCAGGTGGATCGACACGTACGTCGCCGCCGGGGTCGAGTGGGACAAGTACGAGATCATCCCCGACCCCGAGCCGGGGATGGAACCGATGGAGGTCACGCAGGTCGACACGGACTTCGTGTGGGAGACCGGGATCAAGTTCCGCGTGAACCTGTCGACGTCGCCGCTGAAGTTCCTCGGCTTCCTCACCGACTTCTGGGGGCTCAGGGCGGGGATCAAGAACAAGGGCTTCTTCGAGATCGAGAAGCTCTCGTACGTGCTCGAATTCGGAGCCGGAGTCTGGTAGAGCCCCCCACAGACGGCCCGGGTTTCGCGCCCCGGGCCGACCCACCAACCCCGGCCGCTGCATATGTGTCATAGGGAGTGGCCATAGTCCTGACGTCAGGAACTACAGGAGTTTCCATTGAGCTACACACCGATGCCGAGGCGTCGATGGTTGTGGGGGATCGTCCCTCTGATCGCCATCGTCGCCGCGGCCTGCTATCCCGATGAAATCACGAGCGTGCAGGACGTCGACCTCGTCGCGACGTTCTACGACGAGGCGTACGACTTCTCCGCCAACCGCACCTACGCGATGCCCGACTCGATCCTCCACATTTGCGATCTGGAAGAGGTCGACCGCGACAACTGTGTCGAACTCGGCCGGGACAACGACGCGCAGATCCTGAGCGAGGTCGCGCAGGAGCTCGCGGATCTGGGCTACCAGCGGATCCCGGTGGACCAGATCAGCGACACCAACGTCCCCGATGCGGTGGTCCTCGTGTCGGCCATCGGAACCCGAACGACGATCATCTACGGGTGGTGGCCGGGTTGGGGCTGGTGGCCGGGGTGGGGTTGGTGCCCGGGGTGCTGGGGCGGCGGGTGGGGATGGTACTACCCGCCGGCGTACGGCGCGTCCTCCTTCGAGACGGGCTCGCTGGTCGTAAGCATGGTCGATCCGGATGCACCTCCGCCGGATGGATCCGATCAGCTGCTCGTCGCCCCGTGGAACGGGGTGCTCAACGGTCTCCTCCAGTCGCAGGGAACGATCTCGCAGCGGCTGTCCGACGGAGTCGAACAGATGTTCGCGCAGTCGCAGTATCTGCGCGTCGGATCGTAGGGGGGGACGACATGAGCTATTCGAACTTCAGACGAACGCTGCTGGCGACGATCGTCCTCGGCCTTCTCGGGACGGCGCCGGCGCTCGCGCAGAACCAGTGGTTCTCGCTGTCGTACGGCGTGGCGCTGCCGAGCGGCCCCACGCAGGACTTCACGGACAACACGAGCTGGCGGAACATCGGGGCGGACTACTCGTGGTTCACGAGCCGCCACATCGCGGTGGGCTTCAGCGCCGCATGGAACGTGTTCGTGGAGCGGGAGGCCGATGTCACGACGTCGCTCAGCGGCTCGGACATCACCGGCACGCAGATCCGCTACGTGAACGCGTTCCCGCTGCTGGTCACCGGTCGGTACTTCCTCAAGGGCCGGAACTCGGGCGATTTCGATCTTTGGCTCGGTGCCGGGGCGGGAGCCATGATCAGCGAGAACCGCGTCGATGTCGGGATCTTCACGGTCGACGAGTCGCCGTGGCACCTGTCGGTCGCGCCCGAAGCCGGGGTCGTCTATCCGGTGAACGACGTGATGGCGCTGTTCGCCCAGGGCAAGTACACGTTCGGCTTCAAAACCGACGACATCGAGCACCGGTACTTCAACATCAACCTGGGGTTCGCCTGGCGTAACTAGGCGGCCCGGCGAGACATTTGCCGCGCTTCACGCGAACGGGGCCCGTCGACGACGTATCGGCGGGCCCCGTTTCCACATCACGCGCAGCCGTGTCTCAGCGGCGGCGGCTTCCGATGTTGATCCCGCCGTAGACCTCCCAGCGTACGAGCACTTCGCCGCCGGCGCCCACGCCGCACCCGCCCGGTCCGCACCAGAATCCGCCCGACGTGTCGATGAACGGGATCCACATGCGGCCGCCGATCTTGATCCAGCGCGCCAGGTCGGCGCCGAGCCCCGCGTGCAGCGAGAACCGCGTCTCGGTATCCGATCCGAGATCCTCGCCGGGGTTGAAGACCGTGATGCCGAGCCCGCCGGCGAGGAACGGCGCGACGTTGTCGGATCCGACGAACTCGTACGTCCCGCCCGCCTGCAACGACCAGATGTCGACGTCGCCGATGATCTCGCTGGTTCCCGGGCCGTTCGGCCTCTCCTCCACGTCGGTGGAGTTCCAGTCGAAGACGAGCTCAAGGTGGCCGCCCCGCGCGACACCGAAACCCAGGATGCCGCCGTAGGTGATGTCGGAGCCGAGCGAGTACTCCGCGTTGAACCCGTCCACCGATCCGCCGGTCGCCCACCCGACCGTGGGCGTGACCGAAAGCTGCCCACTCGCGGGGCCGGCCACCGCCGCCATCGTGAACGCCGCCGTGCACGCGATCCGCTTCACTCTCTTCATTGTCATCCCCTCCGCACCACGGTTCGTGAGGTCAGAATCCGAAGGTCACGCCAAGGAGGAAGCCGCTCTGGCTGACCTCGTACAGAAACTCGCCGCCGTCCTGATAGTTGTTGCGTACCAGCCGATACCCGGCCCGGGCCGACACGACACGGGTGAACGCGTAGCCGACCGTTCCGTACAGCTGGTAGGTGAAGTCGGACGATATGCCGAAGCCGCCGAGATCGCCGTACAGGTTGAGGAGGACGCTCGTTCCGTACCTGGCGCCCGCGCCGAACACCGGATCCACCCACGTCCTGCCTCCCTCCCTCTCGGGCTCGCCGTCGAACGTGGGGACCGTGGCGCGTGCGTCGAGCACGCGGAGGCCGCCCGCCACGAACACTTCCGACCCGCCCGCCGGGGTCACGTCGTAGGTGACCATCGCAGTGCCGATGAAGTTGTCGACGTCGACGATCAGCGCGTTGTCGAGCACGCGTCCGGTCACCGACCCGGGCGTGAACGCGAGATCCGTCAGGAACCCCCAGGTGCCGCTGGTTCCGCGAAAGGTGAGCATCGGAACGAAGTCGAAATCCGACGCGGACGAGTCGAGCTCCACGACGGGTCCGCCCTCGACCCTCGCGTCTCCGTTCAACCCGCTCCACCACACGTAGGGCGTGACGGAGAACGCCCATTGCGCCGACACCGGCGTCGCCCCGACCGCCAGACCGAGCCCGACGATCGCGAACGTCATCTTCTTCAGCATGCACAGTCTCCTGATCCGTTGTCCCGCGGAACCCTTCGGCCCTGCGACTGTTACGCCGCACAGCATACGTGATCGGCGGGGGGTCTCCAACGGTGAACGTCTCACCGCGATCATCGGCTACGAGGCTGATCGCTCGTCGCCGGGGAGGGGTGGTCGACGGCCAGACGCAGGAGACGCGGTCGGTGGTCGGATCCGTACGTATCCGCGAGCGCCCGATACGAGTCGGGGATGACCCGCAGACCGGGGGAGGGGGCTCTCTCACCGGGGCGACGAGCCGTCCGCACGAAGATGTGGTCGGTGGGGAACGCACCCCGGGTCGGCGTCGCGTCCGGTGGCGGCGATTCGGGGAAGTGACGGGTGAGCCGCGTCACGGCCGTCTGACGCTCCGACCACGTGTTCAGATCGCCGGCGACGACTGTCGTCACGTTGCCGGGGGGGGCGCCGGCCTCGTCGGGGATACCGAGCGCCTCGACGAGCCCCAGCACCTGCCGCTCTTTCGACGACCCGCCCGAGAGCAGGGTTCGCGCGAGACCGGCGAATGCATCCAGATGGAAGCTCGCGACCCTCACGGTGTCGGCCGTCTCGGGCAGGACGACCGACGCCACCGCAGCGACGCGCCGCTGGCCCTCGAACGGTAGCTCGATCCCTCCCGCATCGACGAGCGGCAGGGTCGACAGGATCGCGTTTCCACGGTCCTCGCGTCCTTCGACGTGTCCTTCGGCACCGTTGCGCATCGCCGGGACGTAGAGCAGCGACAGCCCGCAGTCGCGGGCGGCGGTCGGGAGATCGGGGAGACCGGCGTCGCTGGCCGGCAGGGGGGGCGCGTACTCGGACGCCGCGTCCGGTACGACCGGCGACCGTCGAACCGCCTCCTGGACCAGCAGCACGAAGTGGCCCTCCGGGTGACGCGCGTCACAACTGTAGCCGAGCGCGCCCGTGAGAAAGCCCCTCATATCGCCATCCCGTCCGGCCACGTTCCAGGTGGCGATGGTCAGACCGGGCGTGCTCGCGGCCACACCGACCGCACCGCCGAGCGGGGATGGCCTCGCCGCCAGCTGGGCTGGTCCGACCGACGCGCACCACTCGCGCAACGCGTCGACATCGCCGTCCCGGACCGGACGGACCCAGCCGACCGCCCGCCCCTCGTCGAGCGGCGACCCGCACGAGGGCCCGGCCAGGGACGTCGACATCGCGTGCGGGTGGACGCACGCCGCGCTCGCGATCGTGAGGACCGCGGCGACCGGGAGGGCGCACGATCGGTTCAAGGGCCCACTCCGAGAGGCAAGCGGATCGTCATGGCGGGGGACTCGAGGGCGTCGCCTCTGGCCCGGTCGAACCACTGGAGCATCGCGCCCACGGCGAGCCCGACCAGTCCCGCACCGAGCGCATCGGGCAACGTGAAGTCCGGCACGGCCCGCCAGAGGATCAGCCCCACGGCTCCGGCCGCAGCGAATCCGACGGCCGATCCGGCGGGCGCCGCCCCGATCGCGCCTCCCACGAGGGAGAGGGCGAGCACGTCGAGCCACGACGACCGGTCGAGGGTGGCTCGCAGCCCGAGGCCGACGACCGCGCCGGCGAGCAGCCCGATCGCCGCGCCCCCCGCGACCGGGTCGAGGGCGTCGGTCCCCCGTTGACCCACCGTCGCCCCGGCGGCGAGACCCAGCGCCGCGCCGCTCGCGGTGAACAGTCGCACGCAGTCGCGTCCGGCCTCCGTTCGTCGGCACGGGACCAGCGACGCTGCCGCGGAGACGGCCCCCATCGAGACTGACCCGAGCGCCGCACCCGCGAGGGTCGTCGCTGCGTCGCCCTCCGCGGGAGACGCGGGCTGCATCTGGGCCGCGGAACCCGCGGGGACGGCCGATGCGCACACCACGCACACCGCCACGACGGCGGGCGCAACGGCGCACCGAGACCGCCACGATCCTCCAGTCTCGCTTGTCAGAATGGGACGCCCTCTCGAATGTCCTGCGGGGTTTCGCGCCCGGGCCTCGTCCGGACTGGCTGCGCGGCGCCGGATAGGTATACGAACCGAGGCGAAAGGTTCCCCGCTTGCAAGCGATCGGCCAGTCTCGACAAACGGATGCTCGATGCACCCGACGGCGTCGCGGTCGTGGGCCGGACGCCGTGGTCTCGGTCGTGCTGCTCGCGTTCGCGATCCCGCTCGCGGGCCAGACCACGGGGCCGCGCCCGCCGACGGCCGACGAGGGGGCGCGCGCCGACACGATCCGCAGTCCGATCTCCACCGCATTCGAGCGCGGCGGGGCACACCGCTGGCTATGGGGCTCGGACTTCCGCGACGCGTGGGGCGCGGCGGTCGACATCCCGGTCCTCGACCTGCGGACCTTCGGAGGCGGGCTTGCGCCGGCGAACGCGATCGTCGGTCAGGAGACGCGATCGCTCGTCTTCCGGGCGCGGGACGGGCGAACCTACATCTTTCGCGGAGTCCTGAAGGACCCCACGCTGGGTCTACACCCGTTCATCGCGACGTCGCCCGCCGGCGACGTGCTGCGAGACCAGGTAAGCGCCGAGCACCCGTTGGGCAGCCTGGTCACCCACGAGCTCGAGACGGCCGCGGGGCTGTCCGCCGTACCGCCGGAGCTCTTCGTCATGCCCGACGACCCGGCGCTCGGGGAATTCCGCGAGACGTTCGGGAACGCGGTCGGGCTCCTCACGGAGGTTCCGGGTGGACGGGCCACCGGTGCGCCGCCTTTCGGCGACTTCGAGGAGGTCGTGGACGGGAACGGGGTCTTCGACCGGATCATGGCGGGCGACGGCGTCGTGGACGCGCGTCGTCTGCTCGCCGCCCGGTTGATCGACATGCTCGTCGGCGACCGCGATCGCCAGCGGCTCCAGTGGCGGTGGGGGAGACGGGCGGGAGAGACGCGGTGGGTCCCGATCCCCGAAGATCACGACCAGGCGTTTCTGCGGCTGGATGGCTTCATCCCGGCTCGCGCGCACATCTTCGTGCGCGAGTACGTGGGGTTCGGCGAGAAATACCCCGACATCGTGGGGCTTCACTTCGTGGCGCGGGAGATCGACCGCCGCTTCCTCGTCGCGCTCGACCGACCCACGTGGGACTCCGTCGCGCTGGCCACGAGGGAGCGGATCACCGATGAGGTGATCGCCGGAGCCGTCTCGCGTCTTCCGGCCGAGCACCGGGCCCTCGATGGGGCCTTCCTCGAGACGGCGCTCCGTCTCAGACGCGACTCGCTCGTCGTCGCGTCTACGAGGCTCTACGAACTCCTGGCCGACGACGTCGAGGTCCACCTGACCGATCGCCCCGACGAGATCCGGATCTCCAGGCATCCCGATGGCAGCCTCGAGGTCGACGGACGAACGGCCGACGGTCTGCCGACCTTCCGCCGCACCTTCGATCCGGCCGAGACGAGCGAGGTTCGTCTCCACCTGTGGGGTGGATCCGACGAGCTCGTCGTGGTCGGCCCTCGCGCATCGCCGATCCATCTACGCGTGGTCGGCGGAGAGGGAGACGACCGCGTGCGGATCGAGGGGTCTCCGGGTCGTATCCACCTCTACGACCGCGGCGGGATGGGGGTCGACGCGACGCCGGAGCCCCGCGTGGATCGGGATCGGTACGACACCTGGGTCTACACGGACGAGCAGCCGGAGAAGCCCATCGACTGGGGGCGGTGGGTCGTCCCCCGGGGACTGGCGGGGATCAGCTCGGACTACGGCGTCTTCGCGGGCGGTGGGGCGACGTGGTACCGCTATGGCTTTCGCAGGGACCCCTACGCCTCGCGCGCCCGGGTGCTGGGCGGGATCTCGACGCAGGGCAAGGTGCTCGTCGAGGCCGACTACGACTTCAGGAAAGAGGCGTCCACCCAGCACGTGTCCGTGTTCGCGGGGCTCTCGGAGCTCGACGTCGTGAACTTCTTCGGCTTCGGCAACGATACCGAGAAGACGGAGGACGCGACCGAGAACCGCATCGAGAGACGGAGCATCGACGTATGGGCGGCGTGGGGACGACGCGTGGTCGGCCCCCTCGAGGGCACGCTGGGGGCGGGTTTCGAGGTCTCGAACGCCTCGTCGGACGGGAACCCGTTCTTCGCCGACTCGGTCGCGCTCTACGGGCGGGGCGAGTTCCTGTCCTCCGAGCTGTTCGGGACCCTGAGTCTCGATACGCGCGACTTCAGCGACGCCGCCACCAGCGGCGTCCGCTTCGACTTGCGTGCCGGGTGGCGTCCGGCGGTGCTGAGCGTCGAGGAGGACTACTTCTCCGTCGCGGCGGGCGCTTCCACGTATCTGTCGGCCCGGCGTCTTCCCCTGGACCCGACACTCGCCATGCGGGCCGGCGCGACGCGCGTGTGGGGGACGCCGCCCTTCTTCCATGCGGCGCTCCTCGGGGGCGACGAGAACGTGCGCGGGTACGCGACCGAGCGGTTCGCGGGCGACGCGTCGGTATTCGGGACGGTCGAGCTGCGTCTGCTCATCGACCAGCTGCGCGTGGCGATGCTGGGAGACGTAGGACTGCTCGGGTTCGTCGACGCCGGTCGCGTCTTCGTCGACGGGGATTCGCCGGGCGGATGGCACGTCGGCTACGGCGGCGGGCTGTGGCTCACGGTCTTCGGGCTCGACAACACCCTGTCCACCGTCGTCGGGCTCAGCGAAGAGCAGGTATCGTTCTACTTCTGGTTCGGTATGCCGTTCTAGCACGGACCGGCGGCCGGCCGTGAAGCCGGCCCCCGGACCCGGCCGGGCTCAGTGGTCGTCGAGCCGCTCGGTCGTGATGATGTTCGTTGCGAGGTTCCATGACGTCTTGTAGCCGGCACCCTCGTTGATGCGTCGCGACCGGATCGCCTCGCGCCCTTCGCCCTCGGCGATCAGCGTGTACCCGCTGGCCACCTCTCGACCGGGCACGGTGTACGTCTCGGTCTGGTTGGCCTGCACCGTCCCGAGGATCCGGGGCCGGCCGCCGAGCTGCTGCACGTAGGCCGTGACGGTCGTGACCGGGATCAGGTTGTTCCGGATCTCTACGATCAGCACGTTCTCGGCCGCCTCGGCGAGCGTCATCTCCGGGTTCTGAACCTGCCCGGACGTGCCGCCCCCTCCGCCGCACCCTGCGGCGAGGAAGACCGCGGCCGCGGTCAGGGTGAAGTAAGTCTTCTTCATCTCGACTCTCTCGTTCCGGGGTGTCGACTCCCGCTCGTACGTTCTCAACGCGGGAGCCTACATCGTGTGACGGTTGGACGTTGCGGTGGGCAGGCTTCCGCTAGCAAGACCCTCGCGGCCGGTACGGCACCCGTTAGCTTTCACGGAGGTCCCCGCGAGACCGTTCGAGGAACCGATGGCGCGAGAGGAACAGACGATCCAGATCCCCGTTCTCGGGGATACCACGGCGGGCAGCTCGTTCGACGCGTCGTTCGCGCCGGTGCTGTGGCGCCGCACGCGCTTGATCTTCGTCGTGGGGCTCGTCGCGGGTACGCTCGTCTTCGTCTTCAACAAGATCTACGGGCTGACGCCGGTCGAGCCGGTGATGCGCCCCTGGAAGGAGCCGCTGCACCTCTTCCATCCGCTGTCGTTCGCGATCGGGCTGGTGCTGGTACACCGCGGCGAGCGGACACTCGAACAGGTCCAGCGTCTCGCGTTCGTGATCGTCGCGGCGAACCTTCTCGTACTGCTGCCGGTGATCGCGATCTTCTATCCCTCGCGCGAGCCTTTTCTGCCGCTCGGACTCATCCTCTTCACGACGGCGGCGTTCCTCCCCTGTAAGCGGACCCAGGAGTGGCTCGCCTCCGGCGCCGTTCTCCTCACGGTCGCCTGCGCGCTCGCCGTGCCGCGGCTGATCCCCGAGGTCGGTGCCTACTGGGCCGCCCTCGGCGCCAGGACGGCGTTCTTCGAGCAGGCGTGGCGGGTGATGGGCGTCACGCTTCTCTCGGGCGTCTCGGTCCTCGTCAGCCGCTCGCTCTACCGGCTGCACAGGAGCGCCCACAACGCCCGGCGTCTCGGCAACTACCTGATCGAGAAGGAGCTCGGACAGGGGGGGATGGGGAAGGTATACGTGGCCCGACACGCGCTCATCTGTCGGCCGACCGCGGTCAAGGTCCTGACGACGCCGGACGAGGGGGACGGGGGCGCCGGTCTCGCCCGCTTCGAGCGCGAGGTCCGTCTCTCGGCGTCGCTCACGCACCCGAACACGATCACGATCTTCGACTTCGGGCGCACCGCCGACAATACGTTCTACTACGCGATGGAATACCTCGAGGGTCTGGATCTCCAGCGCATGGTCGAGTCGTTCGGCCCGCTCCCCGAGGAACGAGTCGCATACCTGCTGCGGCAGATCTGCGGATCGCTCGGCGAGGCGCACGGACGGGGCATCATCCACCGCGACATCAAGCCGTCGAACATCTTCGTG
Source organism: Gemmatimonadota bacterium (assembly GCA_033720355.1). Lineage (GTDB taxonomy): Bacteria > Gemmatimonadota > Gemmatimonadetes > Palauibacterales > Palauibacteraceae > Palauibacter. The sequence continues at coordinate 26,849 of JAWWCR010000008.1, read as the reverse complement.
ACACAGCGCGGCGGGCTCAACGACTTCGTCAAGGTCCTCGACTTCGGGCTGGCGCGTCGAATCCGCGGCGACGGCGATTCGAGTCTCACGAAGACCGGCATGGTGTTCGGGACCCCGCGATACATCGCGCCCGAGTCGGTCGCCGGGCAGCAGCGCACCGACGCGCGGTCGGACCTGTACAACGTCGGCGGCGTCGCCTACTGGATGCTCACCGGGCGACCCCTGTTCTCGTCTTCGTCGAGCATCGACCTGATCATCGACCACGTGAAGACGATCCCCGACCCTCCGTCGGCCGTCTCGGAGCTGCCGATCTCGCCCGAGCTCGACGCGATCGTGATGCGCCTGCTCGAGAAGGAGCCCGACCGCCGGTACCAGACCGCCGAGGCCGTCGTCGAGGCGCTCCGGGATGTCCCGCTCGCGAGACCCTGGGACCAGCGGCGCGCCCACGAATGGTGGGATCTCCATGCGCCGGACCTCGCCCCGGTCGGGGGTCTTCCGGGCCGCCCGACGGTGGACGCTCCTCGCCCCGACGCGATCGCTCCCGCGGTCGGGGTCTGAGCCGGCGCCCCGCAGCCGGCTGGGGGGATAGAAGCCTGTTGAAGAAGTACGGTGGGTCGCGCGCGGACCCGCAAGCGGGGGCCCCTCTCACGCGGTTCAGGCGAGGAGTGACGACGAGTCGTAGCCATAGCTACGGCGAGGAGGAAGGACGATGGATCAACCACGTGACCCCCCTGCGCCGATCACGAGGCATGACATGGTCTCCCATGGTGGACGGTTACGGCGGCACAGCCCCGTCTCCGGCGTCAGAACTCCTCGACGTAGCTATGGCTATGCCGACCCACCTTCGGTGGGTGCCCCCGTTCTTCCTTGGATCCGGGGCTGTGGCGCGCGTAACGCGACCCGCCGTACTTCTTCAACAGGCTTCTAAACGTGCGTGATCGCCTGGCCCGCTGGCTGGACCTCCGACCCACCGAGGTTCGGACGGTGGCGCTGTCCGCCCTCGGGGCGTTCCTCGCGCTCGGCTTCCTTGTCCTCGTGCGCTCGCTGCGCGAGGCGCTCTACCTGACGCGATTCGCCGTCGAGACTCTGCCGTACGTCACGGGGGCGGTCGCGTTGCTGAGCGTACCCGTCGCCGGTCTCTTCGCGCGCGCGCTCGCGACGGGCCGTCCGCAGCGCGCCTTCGCGGGCACCGTGATCGGGGTCGGACTCGGAATCGGCGCCCTCGCGCCGTTTCTGGCCGGCTCGGACGTCGCGGTGGTCGTCTTCTACCTGTGGACGGCCCTGAGCACGATGGTCGTGACCTCGGGCTTCTGGCTCATCACCGCCGAGCTGTTCCCGATTCGGGGGGCCAAGCGGGTCTTCGGTCTCATCGGCGCCGGCGGGACGGCCGGGGCCATGGTGAGCGGGAACGTGCTGGCACTCACGTCGGGCGCGGTGAGCGTGGTGGCGCTCGTGCCGATGGTGCTCGCCATCCTCGCGCTCTTCCTCCTCGTACAGTCGGCGCTCCCGCGGCTGGCCGCCGCACCGGGCGGGGTGGAGTCGGACGGCCGCACATCGGTGCGACAGGCGTTTCGGCTGTCGTGGTCGACCCCCCACCTGCGTACGATCGCGCTGATCGTCGCGGTCTCGACGGTGGCGAGCACGCTCGTCGACTACCAGTTCAAGGACTTCGCGCGAGCCTCGATCGACACCAGCGAGCGCCTCGCCGGCTTCTTCGGGGCGTTCTACGGGTGGACCGGCGCCATCGCCCTGGTCGTGCAGCTGTTCCTGAGCGCCCGGCTGTTGAGCCGCGCCGGGATCGCCGTCACCCTCGCGGTCCTTCCGACCATGCTTCTTCTCGGGGCCGGCGCGACCCTTCTCATCCCAACGCTGCTCGTCGCGACGCTGGTGCGGGGCGCGGACAACTCGCTGCGAAAGTCGCTGCACCGCGCCGGTCTCGAGCTCCTGTACGTGCCGATCCCCGCCCGCGTGAGACGCCGGACGAAGACGTTCGTCGACTCGGTCGCCGACAGCGCTGCGGAGGGCTTCGGCGCCCTTCTTATCTTCGGGGTCGTGACGCTCGCCGGTTTGCCGTCGCGATGGCTCTCGGTGCTCGTCGCCGCCGGGGCGCTTGCGCTGCTCGTCCTCGCCCGCGAGTCGGGGCGCAGCTACGCGACGACCATCGCGAGACAGCTCCGCGACCGGGTGCGCGAATCGGGTGGCGAGCGTGCCCTTCTCGACGAGACGTTCACGAACCTGGACATCCGAAAGGGGTGGCGTGATCCGGCCGTGATCATGGCCACGCGCGGGCTCGCGACAGAGTTCGCGCTGGCCCGGGCCGTCGTCGATGCCGAGTGGCCGACCGGCGGGCCGCCGCGGCATCGTTCGGAGTCGACGGCCGCCGGGGGCGCCCGGCTCGGCCCCGTGGACCGTGCCGAGGTGGAGACGCTGCTCCGCGGCGGCGACTCGGAGGCCATCCGCCGCGTCCTCGACGACGACGCGGAGTGGACCCCGGACCGGGTCGTGCCCATCGCGCGTTTGCTCGCGAGAGACCGGCTCTACCGGCTCGTCTCGGGCGCGCTCGCCCGCCAGGAGGCCATCGCCCTGGCTCCACTCGCGAAGCTGCTTCGCGATCCCGACACGGCGTTCGCGATCCGCAGACGCATTCCGGCCGTACTCGCGGAGTACCAATCGGAGGAGGCCGACGAGGCCCTCCTCGACGGGATCGCGGCGCCCCGTTTCGAGGTCCGATACCGTGCGGCGATCGGGCTGCTGCGCCGGCGTCGTCTGGGCTACTCCACGAGCCCCGGCGCGGCGCGCCGGGTCTGGGCGGCCGTCCGCGCCGAGGTCTCACGCGAGCGTCCCGTATGGGAGCTTCAGCGGCTCCTCGACGACGACCCCGCGGATGACAACCTGGCGGCCTCCTCGCTCGGGTCACGTGGCGCGCTCAGTCTAGAGCACACGTTCCGTCTCCTGACGATGGTGCTCGACCCCGAGGCGGTGAGCTCCGCGTACCGCGGTCTGACCAGCGGCGACGAGCACCTGCGCAGCCTCGCGCTCGAATACCTCGAGCAGTCGCTGCCCGAGGACATCGGCACGAGGCTCTGGCCGTTCGTGGGGGATCAGAGCGAGCACCGTCGCGCACGAGACGCCCGACCGATCGATGAGGTGATCTCCGATCTCGTCACGACCGATGCGACCTACATAGTCTCCGAGGAAGAACGCCGCGCCCTGCGAGACCTGCTCTCGGAGGATTGAGACGGCCCGTATCCACCTCCCCTTGCAATCGGTCCCGCCCGCGAGTATTGGTAACTATATGGTTACCAATGGCAAGGCGCTCGACCTGACCTTCGGCGCGCTGGCGGACGCCACCCGGCGATCGATTTTGGCGCGTCTGGCCCGTGGCGAGGCGACCGTCGGCGAGCTCGCGCGACCGTTCGAGATTTCGCGTCCCGCGATCTCGAAGCACCTCCGGGTGCTCGAGCGGGCGGGGCTCGTCACCCGCACCCGCGATGGCCGCGTGAGCCGGTGCGAGCTCGATGCGTCGCCGATGCGGGACGCCGCGGAGTGGGTCGAGACCTACCGACGCTACTGGGAGGGCCGCCTCGACGCGCTGTCCCGCTATCTGACAGACGATGCCGGCGCCGCCGGCGAGAAGAAGGAGTAACCCGATGGACACCGGAACCGGGACGTCTCTCTCGATCTCGCGCGTCATCCCCGCCACCCGCGACCGGGTGTTTCGCGCGTGGACCGAGCCCGAGCACATGCGCCGGTGGGCCTGCCCGGAGGGCGCCGAGGTCACGGGCGTCACGGTCGATCTGTCCGTCGGCGGCGCGTTCCGCGTCGAGATGAGCGGACAGGATGGCTCGCGGTATACGGCGCTCGGCAGCTACCGCGAGATCGAGGCGCCGGGACGGCTGGTCTACACCTGGGACTGGGACGAACCGGAGCACGCCGTCGGCGAGACGATCGTGACCGTGACCTTCAACGATCTTGGCGAGAGCACCGAGGTGATCGTCGAGCACGACCTCTTCCCCACCCCGGCCGCGGCGGAAGGTCACCGCCAGGGCTGGTCGAGCTGTCTCGATCGCTTCGAGCGGCTGTTCGACTCGTAGGAGACCGCGCGATCCCGCCCCGTCCACGGGGGCGGCGTGGCGGATGGGGGCCCGATCGGGTATGTAACATCGCGGGAGGCAGGCGGAGGTCGAGCCGGGTCTCCCGCGAGATCCGAAGTCGCAGACACCCGAGCCCGGCCGCGCCCCGTGCACCCTTCGTCGATCCCTCGCCCCCTGACGCATCCGACTCCCCGGCACGCCGTGAAGGCGTTGCCGCTCGCGATCTTCGTCGCGCTCAGCGGAGCCGCGTGTACGCCCCGCGACGCGACCGTCCCGCCCCTCGACGCGCTCGAGCGGATCGATGCCGAAGGGCTGGCCGAGCGCACGCGAGTCCTCTCTTCCGACGAGTTCGAGGGACGGGCCCCGGCGACGGAGGGTGAGCGCCGCACGGTGGCGTACCTGACGCAGGAGCTCGAAGCGCTCGGCGTCGAGCCGGGGAATGGCGGCGAATGGGTCCAGTCCGTCCCCCTCGTGTCCATCACGGCGGATCCGGAGGTGACCCTCGAGATCGAGGGGGCCCGGGGGGGCGTCGCGTACGCGTACGGGACCGACTTCATGGCGTGGACGAAGCGGGTGATCGACCGCAGCCGCGTCGAGGACTCCGAGATCGTATTCGTCGGGTACGGCGTCGTGGCACCCGAATACGGGTGGGACGACTACGCCGGTCTGGACGTCGCGGGGAAGACCGTCGTCATGCTCGTGAACGATCCGGGCTACGCGACCGGCGACACCGAGACCTTCAACGGCCGCTCGATGACCTATTACGGCCGCTGGACCTACAAGTACGAGGAGGCCGCCCGCCAGGGCGCCGCGGCAGCCTTCGTCATCCACGACACCGATCCCGCGGGATATCCGTGGGAGGTCGTGCAGAGCAGCTGGTCGGGCCCGCAGTTCGGTCTCGTGTCGGATGACGCCAACCTGTCGAGGGTCGCCGTCGAAGGGTGGCTCACCCTCGCGACGGCCCGCGATCTCTTCGGCCGTGCGGGGCTCGATCTCGACGAGCTGGCCACGGCGGCCGCCGGCCGGGAGTTCGCGGCCGTCCCCCTGGGGCAGACGGCGAGCATGGATCTCCGGAACCGGGTCGAGCGCTCGACGTCGGACAACGTGGTCGGACGGATCCGGGGCTCCGAGAGGCCCGACGAGCATGTCGTCTTCATGGCCCATTGGGACCATCTCGGGAAGGACGAATCGCTCGAGGGCGACCAGATCTACAACGGCGCGGTGGACAACGCGACCGGAACGGCCGGTCTGCTGGAGATCGCGGAGGCCTTCGCCTCGCTCGACACCCCGCCGGCGAGGTCGATCCTCCTGCTTGCCGTGACCGCCGAGGAGCAGGGCCTCCTCGGCTCGGCCCACTACGGCGAGCACCCGATCTACCCGCACGATCGCACCGTGGCGGCGATCAACATGGATGGCCTCAACACGGCCGGACCCATGAACGACATCACGGTCATCGGGCTCGGGAACTCCGAGCTCGACGACTACGTTGCCGCCGCGGCCGCCGCGCACGACCGTGTCGTGCGTCCCGACCCCGAGCCCGAGAAGGGGTTCTTCTACCGCTCCGACCACTTCAACTTCTCGCGTCACGGGGTCCCCTCTCTCTACACCGACACGGGCATCGACCATGTCGAGAGAGGTGAGAGCTACGGCCGGCGGATGCGCCAGGACTACACCGCCGACAGGTATCACAAGCCGACGGACGAGTTCGACGAGAGCTGGGATCTTCGAGGGGCGGTAGACGACTTGCGACTGCTGTTCGAGGTTGGCTACAGGTTGTCGCAGGAGGCGACCTGGCCGAACTGGCGCGAGGGGAACGAGTTCCGCGCGCGTCGCGACGAGATGATGGAAGGGAGAGGGGACGACGGTTGAGTCGGCCCCGTACATACACCTGAAGGAGATGACGATGAGGATGACGCGACTTCGGAAGCTGCTCGTGCCTGTACTCGCGGCGTTCGTCGCCGTCGGCTGCAGCGATGACGACGACGACCCGATGGGACCGGGTGGGGGGCCGCCCCCTGACCTCTCTGGTACCTATGACCTGGTCTCGTTCACTCCTCCAGGTTCGACGACCCCGATTGGTCCGCCCATCGCCGATGGCACGTTCGTTCTCAATCAGACCTCCAGTTCGGACACGGAGGCCAGCGGCGACGTGGATCTCGACATCACGATCCCGGACGGGATGGGAGGACAGAATACGATCATGGAGAGTGGTACCTATACCATCCGATCCGACGGGACCTGGGAGCAGGAGTCGACGACGTTGCAGACCGTCGGCACCTACACCCTCGTCGGAAGCACCCTTACCGTGATCGTCACCGATCCGCCCCAGGCTGCAACTACGTCGGTCTGGCAGCGGCAGTAGACCAGCTGCACGGGTGACACGAGACGCGACGACCGGGCGGCGCGCAGGCGCGTCGGCGCCGCGCCGCCGCGGGCGATGGATGGCCCGGGGGGGGCGGGTCGTCGCGGTCGTCGCGTGTCTGCTCGTCGCACCTTCGGTCGCGTACGCGCAGGGCGGAGCCATCCGCGGGGTGGTCCTCGACGGCGACACCGGGACGTCCGTCGCGGACGTGAGCGTCGTGGCGCTGGGGACGGGATTGCGCGGCCTGTCCGACGAGGGGGGCCGGTTCGAGCTCGGCCCGCTCTCACCCGGCACCTACACGCTCCTGCTCGCTCACGCCTCGTTCACCGAGGCGACCCGCGAGGTCGAGGTCGCGGCCGGACAGGCGATCTCGGTAGAGGTACGGCTCGACCGGGTCGTCTTCAATCTGCCGGGTCTCGTCGTGACGGCGAGCCGGAACGACGCTCGCCCGGGGGATGCCCCCGTGAGCGTCGCCGTCATGAGCGGCGAGGAGATCGCGCGCCGTGACGTGATCAGCCTCTCCGAGGCGCTCCCTTACGCGCAGGGCGTGCTCTTCAACGCCGGTCAGATGGACATCCGCGGCGCCACCGGTCTCGCGCGCGGCGTCGGGAGCCGCGTCCTGATGCTCCAGGACGGCCACCGGGTTCTCTCCGGCGTCGGTTCGTCGATCGAATTCGATGCGCTGCCGGTGCTGGACGTCGATCGCGTCGAGATCGTGAAGGGGCCGCACTCGACCCTCTTCGGCTCCAACGCACTCGGCGGCGTGGTCAACGTGATCACCCGACGCCCGTCGGAGACGCCCGAGACGATCGTCCAGCTGTACTACGGCCTCTTCGATCAGCCGTCCGAGTACGAGTTCACCGACGAGTCGCTCGCCATGTCGGGGCTCAAGGTGCAGCATACCAACCGCTTCGGCGACGTCGGTGCCACGCTCTTCTTCGGGCGCGAGGGGACCGACGGGTTCCGACAGAACGGGCGCGAGGAGCGGTGGAGCGGGCGGGTCAAGACGGTGTTCCCCGCCGCCTCGGCGAACCCGTGGGAGCTGTTCGCGAGCTTCACGCGCGAGGATGAGGAGGAGTTCTTCACCTGGCTCTCCGAAGATCGCCCGCTCGAAGTGGACCCGATCGAGCTCGGCGACTGGACACGCGAGGACGACTTCGTGCTCGGGCTCACGGCGAACCCGGTCGTCACCGAGGACCTGCGGCTCCAGATCCGGCCCAGCCTCTACCACGCCGCGGTGACGAACCACTTCCACGACAACGATGGGTTTCACCGATCGACGCGCTACGGGGCCGATGTGCAGGCGTCGCTGTACCCGTTCCGAGACCATGCGCTCACGGTGGGCGGCGAGATCGCGTACACGCCCGTCACGTCCAATTTCCTCGCCGGCGACCCGACGGTCGTCGACTTCGCGCTCTTCGCGCAGGACGAAGTCGTGCTCTCCGATACGTGGCGGGGGTCGATCGGAGCCCGACTCGACTATCACCAGGCGACCGATGCGATGACCGACGTGGCCGTTAGCCCCAAGGTCGGCGTCGTCTTCGAGCCGACCGAGCGGGTGAGCCTTCGCAGCTCGATCAGTCGCGGTTATCGCGCTCCGAGCATCTCCGAGCAGTACACGGCGACGACCGTGTTCGGGTTCTCCGTGGTGCCCAACTACGATCTTCGCGGCGAGACCGCGTGGGCCGCCGAGATCGGGGGGACCGCGCAGGTCACCGACCGGGTATGGGTGGACGCCGCGCTGTTCTGGAGCGAATACACGAACCTCATCGAGCCCGGCGGCGCCCCCGGACAGCCGTTCGTCTTCCAGTTCCAGAACATCACCGACGCACGAGTCCGCGGTCTCGACGCCGGCGTACGGGTCGGCCTCGTCCCCGAGCAGCTGATGGTGTCGTCGAACTATGTCCTGCTCGACACGGAGGACGAGTCGACCGGCCGATCGCTCCCGTATCGGTCGACCCACAACCTGACCACCACGCTCTCGGCGCTGGGCGACCGGATCGCCGTCGATTTCCGCTACCGCAGCCGGGTCGATGAGGTGCTCGCGTTCCCACTCGACCCGCGCACGGCGATCACGGTCTTCGACCTGCGCGGCGGATACCGGATCGGAAAGTTCGACCTCCAGGCGAAGGTCGAGAACCTGTTCCAGAACAGCTACGTCGACGTCCAGGAGAGGAGCCCCGGGCGCACGAGGAGCTTTCGTCTTACTGTAACTCCCAGGTTCTAGAGGAACGCCGCTGGAGTGTGCCAGCGGTCCGACCCGCGGGCCCGCATCGCGGACTCCGAAGCTACGAGTCCCGCGGCCTCATGCGGCCCCCCGGGTGGTGGGCGACAGGCAGCATGGAAGAGACGTACGAACGAGAGCTGGAGCGGACCGCGGCAGCGGTCCCCGACCGCGGATGCCTCATCGCGCTGGTCGCGACGAGCTCGACCGATCAGGCGGCGGCGCTGGCGAGCGATCTCGCGCAGCTGGTGGGTCGAGCCCGGAGGGGCCACACGATGCTGGTCTCGGTCGAGGACGCTCCACCGGCGCTCGACCACGAGATCGGGGTGGAGGGCGGCGCGGGTCTCACCGAGGTTCTCGAGGGCGCCGCCACCGCCGCATCCGTCGCCGCGCACGGTCGGGCGCGCGGGTTCATCTACGTCCCCGGAGGTGCGGCGCCCCGCCCGGCGAGCGAGGTGCTGCGCTCACCCCGGTTCCGCCGGCTGTCCGAGAGCGCGACGAGCCGCGGCGGCGCGCTCCTGGCCTTCCTCGCCCTCGACGCCCTCGCCGACGCTGAAGGGCTTCCGGCCTCCGGCGTCGTCTGGCTCGGTGGAGAGCCCGGCCCCGACGTCGTTCGCCCCCCGTGGCCCGTCCTGGGCACCGTCCTCCCGCCGGGGCCCCGCCCGGCCGGCCCGCAGCCCCCTCCGTCAGCCGTAGCCGACGCGCCATCGGAGTCGGGGTCGCCGCCATCCGCGTACTCGATGAGCCCCCTCAAGCTGTCGGGGCCCCGGACCGGGCCGGATCCGATGAAGTTGAGAGCGCTGCGGGGGCCCGTCGTCGCCGTCGTCCTCGCGACGCTCCTCGCCACCGCGGCCGTCACGATGCTGATGGTCTCGCGGTCGAGGAACGACACGTCGTTTCTGCCCGAGAACGACGCCCTCTGGTTCGCGCCGGACACCGCCGGCTCGTCGGACACGCTCGATGGAATACCGCGCTGACGCCGAGGCCGGCGGCGATCACTCTCTCGGCGCCGACGGACTGAGCCGCCGCGCCCGGTTCCGCTGTCTATCCGCATGAACACCTCAGGAGAGGAACCGCAGATGGCAACGACGACACTGGATCGAAGCGTCGAGAAGATACGGGCCGCGTACGACCGCGCCCTTCAGATCCTGGAGCGCCGACCCGAGAAGGCCCGCGGTACGGCCAGGACCCGCGTAAGGCTGGATGGGGCGTTCACATGTCGTGTGACCGAGGGCGATTGGGAGCTGACCGCCGATTTCCCCGAAAAGTGGGGAGGTAGCGACGAGGGGCCGAACCCCGGGATTCTCGGACGCGCGGCGCTCGGCACCTGTCTCGCAATGGCGTACAGGCGTTGGGCGGCCGAGAACGAGCTGTCCATCCGCTCGCTCACCATCGACATCGAGGCCGACTACGACGCCCGCGGCGAGCTCGGGCTCGCCGACATCAGCCCGGCGTACACGGCGGCTCGCTACATCGTCTCGGTCGACACGGACGCGCCCGAGGAGGAGGTCCGGCGGGTCTTCGATCTGGCGGAGGAGCGGTGCCCGTACCTGCACGTGTGGCAGGACCCGGTGCCGGTCACCCGCGAGCTTCGCATCGGCTGAGCGACGACATGGATGCGCGACTGCAGCGGAGGGTGCAGCGGTACGGGTGGGACCGTGCCGCGAACGACTACGAGATCGGCTGGCGGCGACAGCTCGAGCCGGCTCAGCGGCTGTCTCTCGATCTCGCCGGGCTGGCCCCGGGCGAGGATGTGCTCGACGTCGCCTGCGGGACAGGGCTCCTGTCGATCCCGGCCGCAAGGGCGGTCGCCCCCGGCGGCACGGTGCTCGGCACCGACATCTCCCGCCGAATGGTCGATCGGGCCGCAGCCCGCGCCGCCGAGGAGGGGGTCGGAAACGCCCGGTTCGCGCGAAGCGACGCCGAATCGCTCGAGGCGCCTGACGGCGCGTTCGACGCCGCCCTCTGCGCCCTCGGGCTCATGTACGTCCCCGATGCGGGGCGCGCGCTCGAGGAGATGCTCCGCGTCCTGCGCCCCGGCGGGCGAGCGGTCGTCGCGGTGTGGGGCGCGCGAGCGAGCTGCGGCTGGTCGGGCATCTTCCACGTCGTGGACGAGCGCGTGAGCACCGAGGTCTGTCCGATGTTCTTCAGGCTCGGGACCGGAGAGACGCTCGCCCGGAGCATGGAGGCGGCGGGCTTCACCGATGTCGAGAGCCGGCGGATCGAGACGCGTCTCGAGTACGACTCGAACGAGAGCGCCCTCCGGGCGGCGTTCGCGGGCGGTCCCGTCGCGATGGCGTACTCGCGCTTCGATGACGCGACCCGCGCGGACGCCCACGCCGCCTACCTCGAGACAATCGCTCCGTATCGCACGCCCGCGGGCTACGACATGCCGGGCGAGTTCGTCGTGGTCAGGGGTCGCAGACCGGGCTGAGCCCGAGAGCGTCGGCGACGTCCCTCCAGTCGAACGCGGCTGCCACGAGACCGCGACCCGGCCGTATCGCTTTCGCCGACCGTGGGCGGGTATCCCCGGCGAGTCGCGGCCTATCCGTCCTCGATCAGGCTCCCCAGCCCCCGCCGCCCGGGGTGCGGATCCGGACCACCGAGCCGGCTGTTACGCGGGCGCTGTCCTTACCGGCCAGCTCGCGCACGCCGCCGTCGGGGTGGACCACCGAGTTCTCGCCGGGGGCGCCCGGCTCGCCGCCCGCGAGCCCGTACGGGCGGCCCAAACGCCGGTCGCTCAGGATGGTGACGGTGGCGTCGCCGAGCAGCTCGAGGTCGCGCTCGACGCCGTCACCGCCCCGGTACCGCCCGGCGCCGCCGGTGCCCCGCCGCACGGCGTAGCGCCGCACGCGGTAGGGGTAGGCGTGCTCGAGCGCCTCGATGGGGGTGTTCAGGCTGTTCGTCATGTGGCAGTGCGTCGCGTCGAGCCCGTCGGCCCAGGGCCGGGCGCCCATCCCGCCCGCGATCGTCTCGTAGTAGGCGAACCGTTCGCCGGTCCGCGGGTCGACCCCGCCGATGGTCAGGTTGCTCATCGTCCCGTAGCTCGCCGCGGGGATCCGGTCGGGCATCGCCTGCGCGAGCGCCCCGAGCACGACATCGACGATGCGCTGCGACGTCTCGACGTTCCCGCCCGCCATCGCCGCCGGGGGTCTCGCGTTCACCAGCGACCCTTCGGGCGCGATCACCGTCAGCGGCTGGATCGTCCCCCAGTTTGACGGCACCGGGAAGGGCACGATGACCCGGAAGCAATACATGGTCGCCGACAGGGTGATCGCGTCGTTCGCGTTCACCGAGCCCGCCGCCTGGTCGCAGGTCCCGGTGAAGTCGATCGTCGCGTCGGTGTCATCGACGGTCAGCGTGACGACGATCGGAAGCGGACCGCTCCCCTGTCCGTCGTCGTCCATCGCGTCCTCGAAGCGGTATTCGCCGTCGGGGATCCCACGGATCGCCTCGCGCGTCATTCGCTCGGCGTAGTCCTGAAGGTGGCGCATGTACTCCGCGACGGTGTCGGCGCCGTACCGCTCGACGAGCCCGAGCAGCCGCCGCGCACCCGTGCGGTTCGACGCGATCTGCGCCGTCAGATCGCCCTCGCGCTCGACCGGGGTGCGGACGTTGGCGAGCACCAGATCGAGGATGTCGCGCTGAAACTCGCCGCCGCGTACGAGCAGGACGGGCGGGATCCGGATCCCCTCCTGGTAGATCTCGGTCGCGAGCGGCATCGAGCCCGGCGTCATCCCGCCGACGTCGCTGTGGTGCGCGCGGTTCGCCACGTAGAACGCGGGGCGTCGCTTCGTCTCATCGCCGTCGTCCGCGCTCGAACCGTCGTCCGCGAGGAAGACGCCCTCGACGAGCGTGATGTCGGGGAGGTGGGTCCCGCCCCGGAAGGGGTCGTTCACCATCACGACATCCCCCGGCCCGAGATCGACGGCCGCGATCGCCGCCTCGACCGACCCCGGCATCGAGCCGAGGTGGACGGGCATGTGCTCGCCCTGGGCCACCATCCGCCCGTCGCCGTCGAATATCGCGCACGAGTAGTCGCGGCGTTCCTTGATGTTAGGGGAGAACGACGTGCGACACAGCGTGACGCCCATCTCCTCCGCGACCGAGTAGAAGAGGTTGCGGAAGACCTCGAGGGTGATCGGGTCCCAGGCGGGTGCCTCGTTCACGCGCCAGCCGCGAGGTGCCGGTGGTCCACCGCGTATCCGCTCCCGCTCTCGTTCTCGTGCTCGTTCTCGACTCGACGTCCGGGCAGCCTACGCGCGCCCGCGGACGCGCGCCACGGTGCGTACAGCACGCCCGCTTCGGCCCGATCTCGTCGGGGGTTGACCCCGGGGCAATCGCTGCCTACAATCCAGACGGTGTCTGCATTATAGACACCGACCGGGGGCGTCGTCGAGCCGGGCGTCGCCGACACGTCTACGTCCAGAGCCGGGAGCCGAGGTGGGCGGACACGGAAGTCTGGGGGAATTCGAGCAGCTCGTGCTGCTCGCGATCCTGCGGCTGGAGAACGGGGGAGGCGCGGCCGAGGTGCGTCGGGAGATCCAGGAGCGCGCGCGCAGACGAGCCTCGCGCGGCGCCCTGTACGCGACGCTCGATCGTCTCGAGCAGAAGGGGTTCGTCAGCTGGGAGACCGAGTCGACCACCCCGGCGCGCGGCGGCATCCCGAAGCGACGGTTCGCCGTGACCCCTCGGGGGGTCGAGGCGCTTCGCGAATCCCAGGAGGCGATCCTGCGGCTCTCCGCCGGTCTCACCCAGGTGCCGATCGGGTGAGGGGCAGAACATGAGATTCATCCCCGATTCTCCGCCGGGCGACCGGCGTCCGATCGCCCGAAAGCCGCCGCAGCGCGCAGAGCGCCTGCTCTCGGCGCACCTCGGTGTCGGCCCACGGGCCGAGTCCATCCTCGGCGATCTGCGCGAGGAATACGATCGGCGACTCGGCGAGCTCCCGCGGTGGATCGCCGCTCTCGGGTACTGGGTCGCGGCGATCTCGTTGCTGCTCCGTCTGCCCCGGCGCGGGAGTCGTCGTCCGGGCGCGCGACAGCTCGAGTCTCTTCTTCAGGACGTGAGGTTCGGCGTCAGGGCGCTCCGCGCGAGCCCCGCGTTCACCGCGACGGCGGTGGGCACGCTCGCGATCGGGATCGGTGCGACGATCGCCGTGTTCAGCGTCGCGAACGGCATCGTCTTTCGGCCGCTCTCGCTGCCCGAGCCCGACCGCGTCGCGGTCATCCAGACGAACACGGGCGGACCCGGCTGGTACGGGAGCTCGCAACCCGAGTTCATGGACTTCCAGGAGGGTCTCGCTTCCTTCGAGAGCCTCGGCATCTGGTTCGCCGCCGAAGTGACCCTCGAAGACTCGATCGCCGCCCGCCGGACGCGGGTCGGCATCGTGTCATCGGAGGTCCTTCCCCTGCTCGGCGTGCCGCCCGTGCTGGGGCGGCTGCCCACCGCGGAGGAGGATCTGCCGGGCGCCCCACGAGTCGCCGTGATCGCTCACGAAACGTGGCAGCGAGAGTTCGCCGGCGAGTCGTCGGTCGTGGGGCGGTCGATCGGGCTGGCCGGGCAGACCTGGGAGATCATCGGCGTGATGCCCGCTGGCTTCACGTTCCCCGAGCCGGGACTCGCCGCCTGGCTCCCGATCCGTCTCGACCCCGCGAACCCCGTGAACCGCGCGAACCACAACTTCCCCGTCGTCGGACGTCTGAGACCGGGCGTGGCGTACGAGACCGCGGCGAGCGAGCTCGAGCTCCACACGTCGCGGATTCGCGACCGGTACCCCGAGAACTACGCGGTCCGCGGGTACCGCACGCGGCTCCAGTCGCTGCACGAACGCACCGTCGGCGAGGCGCGCGCGGGCGTGCTCCTCCTGCTCGGCGGCGCCGTGCTCGTGATGCTCGTGGCCTGCGTGAACGTGTCGAACCTGTCGCTCGCCCGGGGAGACACGCGCCGCACGGAGCTCGCGGTTCGCGGCGCCCTCGGGGCCGGTCGCGGCCGCGTCACGCGCCAGCTCCTCGTCGAGAGCGCGATCGTGGCCACGGTGGGCGGGCTCTCCGGGCTCGCCCTCGGCTGGGCCGGTCTCGAGGCCCTGATCGCCATCGCCCCGGACGATCTGCCGCGCGCGGCGGAGCTCGGGATCGACGGCACCGCGTTGCTGGCCTCGGCGGCGCTGGTCGTGTCGAGCATCTGTCTGTTCGGACTCGGTCCGGCGGTGAGCGGCGCGGGGGAGAGCATCCGCTCAGCCCTCGTGTCCGCGAGAAGCCCCGGCGGACGGCGGCGAAGGCTCGTACGCCGGGTGCTGGTCGTCTCGCAACTGTCGCTGGCCGGCGTGATCGCGATCGCCGCCGGCACGATGGTGCGCACGCTGGCCAACCTGTACCGGGTGGACCCGGGCTTCGATGCGGACCGAACGCTCGTGTTCCGGGTGAGCCCGAGCTCGGCGCGCTACACGACCCCCGAGGAGGTGGTCGCGTTCCACCGCGAGCTCGTGCGCCGTCTCAAGGCGATTCCCGGCGTGGTCGCGGTGGGCGGGCACTCGGCGACGCCGCTCGGCCCCTCGGGGGGGAACCTGTCGCTGGTCCTGGAAGAGGAGCCCGACGTCGACATTTCCGCGGCGCCGGATGGCTTCTCGCAGATCGTCACGGAGGGGTACTTCGAGGCGATGGGGATCGAGCTGCGATCGGGGCGCCTGTTCTCGGACACCGACCAGGCCGACACGCCGCCGGTGGCCGTGATCAACGAGTCGCTCGCGCGTGTCCTCTGGCCGGGGCAGGACCCGATCGGCCGTCGCTTCAGGATGTTCGGACGGGGGTCGCCGTTCATCGACGTGATCGGGGTCGTGGCGGACGTGCGTCACGGGGGTCCCGACGAGCCTGCCGAGCCCAGGTTCTACGTTCCGCACGCCCAGGCGTACAGAACGGCCTACTTCTCTCCGCTCGGGTACTCGTACGCGATCCGGGCGACGGCCGACCCCGCGGCCCTCGCCGCCCCGGTGCGGGCGGTCGTGAGCGAGCTCGACCCACTCGCGCCGGTCTCCGCTGTCGGGACCATGCAGGCCCGCGTGACCGCATCGCTCGCGCACCGCCGCTTCGTGACCGGTCTTCTCCAGACGTTCGGGATCGTCGCGCTCGTGCTCGCCGCGGTGGGGGTGTACGGCGTGATGTCGCTCGCGGTCAGCGACCGAACCCGCGAGCTCGGGCTGCGGAAGGCCCTGGGCGCCCGGGGCGCGTACCTGGTGCGGATGGTCCTCCGCGATACGCTGGTACTGGCGGCCATCGGTGGCGCGATCGCCTGTCTGGGCGGGGTGACGACAGAGCGTCTGATGAGGGGCCTGCTCTACGAGGCGAGCGCCACCGATCCGTTCGCGCTGCTCGGTGCGGGATCCGTGCTCGCGATCACGGCGCTGCTGGCCGCCGCCGTTCCTGCGGTGCGCGCCGCACGCGTCGATCCGATGGAGGTCCTGAAGACCGAGAACTGACGCGCCGGGGCGGCGTGCGGCCGCCGTCGAGCGGTGTCAAAGCGTCGTGACCTTCTCCCGGGATCGGGGTTCGGCGCCGGAGCGGGGTCACCCCTGTCCCCCGGTCACAGGCCCCGAGCTCCGATCGTTCCCACGCAGGGGCCTGTGGACGGCGCGGTTGACGTGCCGCCGCCGCCCGGGCAGCCTGGAACGAGGAGGTAGCCATGTCCCGACGTCGCGTTCTCTCCCGTCTCGTGATCCTCGCCGCCCTCGTCCTCGCGGCATGTTCCGATTCGACCGGTCCCGTCGACGGCCCGGACGGCCCCTCGGCGGCCACGATCGCGGCCGGGCGGGAGGCCTTCGCAGAGTCTTGCGCGGGGTGTCACACGTCGCGCGACGCGATCGACCTGGCCTATTTCGGTTTCCCCGATTCGACGATCGTGCGCCGCGCGCTGAAGCACGTCCCCGAGCGCACGGCCCGCGACATCGCGGCCTACGTGCGCTCGCTCGGGCCCGCCACGTCGAACCGCGACGGCAGGCCCTTCCAGCCCGGGGATCGGGTGCTCGCGAGCGACGCGGAGTTCGCCGTGGAGCTGTTCGGACAGGATACGTGGCCCGCGGACCTCACGCCGACGGATCTCGCCGCGATCGATCCGCGCGACGTCCCGGTCGCCTTCCACCTGCCGCTGTGGTCCTCCGAGGCCGACGACACGGACTGGCTGCCCGACACGCCGATCGCCGACGCGGTTCTCGATCACGACGCCGGGTCGCCGATCGTCGGGGCCGCACGACCGTACCTCGAGGCGTACCACGAGAGCCACCGGATCGATGACCTGGTCCTCGCGCTCCGCGCCCTGCACGAGGCGGTGTTCGACGACTTCCTCCCGGCCGCCCCTTGCGCGGGCACGTCCACCGGCGAGGCACGACGTACGTGCTTCGAGGCCGTGCGCTGGATCGCGTCGCTCGCCGCGCAGCACATGCTGCGGCCAGGCGTCGACCGCGACGTGCCGCCGGAGTTCTCGCGCGCCTGGTGGGAGGTCGGCAACGTCCTCCAGAGCTTCGGCCCCGACGACACGTCGGTGTCGGATATCGAGCTCAACGCCGCGGTTTGGCGCTACACGGGGTGGTTGTTCGATCCGGCGAACACCCGGCACTCCGTGGGCTACGGCACCGGAGATCTGAGCAGGCTCGGCTACCCCCGGCATTCCACGTTCCACTCGCTGCGCGCCATGGTTGTGCGCGAGGCGACCAGCGTCGTTCCATACGACGATCTGCGCGAGGCCGTGACCTATGCGCCGGATGGCTGGGTATACGACGTCGCGAGATTCGGATACGGATACCTCCTGTCCCGTCTCGAGGCCGGGCAGTATCCGGGCGATCGTCTCTACCCGACGATCGATGTCGATCAGATCCTGTCGATTGTCGAGGCGCGAGTCTCGGACCCGCTCGAGGTCGCCGAGATCGAGGCAATGGCGATCCGGGTGCGCGACCTGCTGCTGGACGGCGTGTACTGACCGCGGGTCTCGACGCTCCTTACAGCGTCGCGACCTCCTCGCGGCCGATGTACTTCCGGTGCTCGACGATCCCGATCAGCGCGCTTCCGGCGAACGCGATCGCCAGCGTGGTGGTCGGGGAGACACCGGCCGCGAAGACCACGGCGCCGCCCGTCGCGGCGCCCAACAGGATGCGGAGAGCCGGCAGGCTACTGGTCACCCGCCACACCGACAGCGCCATCACGCCGGTGAACAGAAGCACCCCGACGCCGAGCGCGAGGCGGTTCGCCAGGTCGAGCGGATCGGCCGGGTGAAGCACGATCCCCTCGATCGCCGCCGCGAACGCGATGACCCCGAGGACGAGCGGGAAGTGGAAGAGCGAGTAGGCGTCGCGTCCCGCCTTCGAAAGCTCGGCGCCTCTGAGGTGCTCGAGGTCGCGATCCAGCGCGGGCTTCGCGCATCCGAAATACGTCCACCAGAGCGCGCACGTCGTGGCGACCGACAGCACGCCCACGCCGATCACGTCCCGCGTGGCGGCCTCCGCACCGGTCAGACCGGCCGCCGCGACGATGAGCGACTCGCCGAGGGCGATGATGATGAAGAGGCCGTGCCGCTCGGCGAAGTGATCGGGGTGGAGGTCCCACCCCTCGCGGTCCCCGGCGGACATCGCCGCGATGCAGTCGAGCAGGATCGCCATCCCCCACAGCCAGAACTGCGTCGATCCGCCCGCGAGCGCGCCACCGAGCACGGCCGCCATTCCGCCGACCGAGAGCAGCGCGAACGCGCGGACCGCCGCGTGTTGCGACGGGTCGTTCTCCCACGACACGCGGGCGTAGAGGGCGAGCGCCAGGACGCGGACGACGACGTACGGAATCGCGAACCAGAGCGCCTTCCCGGCGAACGCGCCCGGAAGCGCCACGGCCATGAAGAACGCGATTCCGGTGGCCAGGAGGGTGCTCAGCTCGACCGCCGGGTGCGTCGTGTCGGCGGCGTTGAGCGCCCACGTGTACTGCGTCCAGGCCCACCAGACGAGCCAGAAGATGAGCACGGTGTGCCCGACGCCGGTCCAGTCGAGGTGGTGGTGCAGGTATCCCACCGCCTGCGTGACGGAGAAGACGAAGACCAGATCGAAGAAGAGCTCGACGAAGGTGACGCTCTGGTCCTCGGGCGAGACCATCGATGCACTGCGGGGAGTTCCCATCTAGGTCCGTCCTCCTCCAGCTCCTTCGGCCGCCGGACTGGCGCCCGGAGCGATCACGAGATTGCCCAGCTCGTCGACGCGGCACCGGGCGCCGGACGGCACGAACGTCGTCGTGCTGTACTCGACGACGACCGCGGGCCCCTCGAAGGCGTTGCCCGGCCGCAGTCGGTCGCGATCGATCAGCCGTGCCTCGACCGCGACCCCGTCGACGATCACCCGGTGTGATTCCAGCACCGCTTCACCGGGATCCTCGGTCCCCGGCTCGTTCCGCTCGAGCTCGGGCCTCTCTGTACGAGCGATCGCCCGAACCCGCACCGTGACGACCTCCACGGCCCGCTTCTGGTCCGCGTAGCCGTAGCGATTCTCGTGGGCCTCGTGGAACGCCTGTGCCACCTGCGCGACGGTCCGTGCCGTCCCCGCCACGAAATGCGTAGCAGTGCTACGCATTTCCTCCGAAGAACCGTCGTCTTCATCGCTCCCGACGGCGGGCGCCCGATCGCCCGAGGCGACCGGCACCGCGAGCTCGAAGCCCTGACCGACGTACCTCAGATCCGCGAGGCGCTCGAAACGGAGGGTGGACGCGTCGAGCCCCTCGGCCACAAGCTCGTCCCGGCCGCGCGCTTCGAGGGCCGCGAACTCGGACTCGAGAGCGTCGGCGCCGAGCTCGACGAGCGGCCGCAGGACCGAGCGCGAGAAGTCACGGATCGGGTCGGCCATCAGCATCCCGAGGGCCGACAACGTGCCGGCCCCGGCCGGCACCAGGACCCGCGGGATCCCGAGCCCGCGGGCGAGCTCGACGGCGTGCAGCCCGCCCGCCCCGCCAAAGCACACGAGCGTGAAGTCGCGCGGGTCGAACCCGCGCTCGAGCGAGATCACGCGGATCGCGCGCTCCATCGTGGCGTTCGCCACGCGGACGACACCCTCCGCGAGTGCGACGGGCTCGAGACCCAGCGCAGCGGCGAGATCGGAGATCGCCTCCCGAACGCCCGCGGACTCGAGCTCACGGCTTCCGCCGAGAAAGTGCACGGGCGACAGCCGGCCGAGAAACAGATTGGCATCCGTCACGGTGACTGCCGTGCCCCCGCGACCGTAGCAGATCGGCCCCGGATCGGCGCCGGCGCTCTCGGGGCCGACCTTCAGGGATCCGCCGGGGTCGCGGGTCGCGATCGAGCCACCGCCCGCTCCGACCGTGTGGATGTCGATCACGGGGACCCTGATCGGCAGCCCTCCGATCTCGGTCTCCGACGTGCGGGTCAGCTCACCGGCGCACAGGCTCACATCGGTGGAGGTGCCACCCATGTCGAAGGTGATGACATGGTCGTATCCGGCCAGCCGGCCGATCTCGAAACCGCCGACAGCTCCGCCGGCCGGCCCCGAGAGGATCGTCTGCACGGCGAGACGGCTCGCGGTGTCGAGAGGGACCACGCCGCCGTTCGACGCCATGATCCGGATGCGGTCCGGGTCGAGCCGCTCGCCGAGCTTGCCGAGATATCTCGACATCACCGGGCCGACGAACGCGTTCACCGTCGTGGTGCTCACCCGCTCGTACTCGCGGAACTCGGGAAGCACGTCGCACGACGCCGAGACGAACGGCCCGGTGTCGCTGAGTGCGGCGACCAGACGCCGCTCATGATCGGGATTGGCGTAGGAGTGGAGGAAGCAGATGGCGACGGCGTCGGGCGCGCCGGCGAGGACGTCCGCCACGGCTCGCTCGGTCTCGGTCTCGACGAGTGCGACCACGACCCCGCCGCGTTCGTCGAGGCGCTCGGCCACGCCGACCCGACGCTCCGGCGGCACCAGCGGCTCGGGCTTCGTGACCGCGAGGTCGTAGATCTCCGCCCTCGCCTGGCGGCCGATCTCGATCACGTCCTCGAACCCCGCGGTGGTGAGCAGCGCGACCCTCGCCCCTTTACGTTCGAGTAAAGCGTTCGTGGCTACGGTGGATCCGTGGATCACGCGGGCCCTCGCGAGGCCGTCCTCGCCGAGCACCTCCACGAGCCCGTCGATCACGGCGCGGCTCGGGTCGTCGGGTGTCGACGGCACCTTGTGGATGCGGATGCCCGCCTCGTCGACGACGACCAGATCGGTGAAGGTCCCTCCGGTGTCGACGCCGACGATCACGCCGGATCCCCCTCGTACACGAACCGCTCGACGGCGCCGTGGATCCGTTCGACCGTCTCATCGCTCGGCGGCGCGGTGAACCGGCTCACCCCGATCGTCACGGCGAAGTTCACGAGCAGCCCCCAGACACCTCCGTGCATCCCCAGCGGGTGCGGCGACACGACGAGCGTCACGTAGAGGGCGCCGAGACCGGCCGCGATCCCCGCCAGCACGCCGGCGCGGGTCGTCAGCCGCCGCGTCGGGAAGCAGACGCCCAGCATGGCCGGCATGAGCTGGAGCGCCCCGGCCCCCGACAGCGTGACGAGCACGACCAGGAACTCGAACGTCCCGACCGACAGCGCGTAGCCGATCGCGAGCAACGCCACGACGATGACCCGTCCCACCAGGATGTAGTGCCCCTCGGGGCGGTCCGGGGCGAGGTAGCGCTGGTACACGTCGCGCGTGAGGACCGTCATGTTCGAATGCAGGATCGAGTCGAGCGTCGACATCGCCGCCGCGGTCGCGCCGGCGAGGATCAACCCGGTGAGCCACGCCGGGGCGTACGCGAACAGCATCTCCGGGAAGATCGTGTCGGGCACTGCGATCTCGGGCATGACGAGGGCGCCGCCGAGCCCGACGAGCGCCGCCGGGATGAAGAGCGTCATCAGGTAGATCGGCGTCGTGGCGCCCAGCCACTTGATGGTGCGCGCCGACGCGGCCATGTAGTAGCGGATGATGATATGTGGCTGGAACACGATCCCGAACGACAGGACGATCACCATCCCGAGCCACATCCCCGGCGTGAAGAACCCCCTCGGGCCCGGGAGGGTCAGCAGGTCGGGACGTTCCGCCGCGACGCGGCGCCACAGCTCGAAGGGACCGCCGAACAGCTCGTGCGCGAGCACCAGCGCACCGATCCACACGGCGATGTACATCCACGCGCCCTGCACGACGTCCGTCCAGTAGACGGCGCGCAGCCCGCCGGCGATCAGGTATCCGGCCGCCACGACGAGCAGGATCAGCGTTCCGACCTCGAACGAGATCCGGTCGCCCGATGCCACCGACAGGATGTAGCCGAGACCCTGCGCCTGGACCTGGATGTAGAGGATCGTGAACACTACCGAGACGAGCGCGGTGACGACCCGCACCGCGTCGGACTCGTAGAAGTCCGCCAGCATGTCGGCCGGCGTGATGTACCCGAAGTTCTTCCCGAGGGCCCAGATCCGGCTTCCGAGGACGTAGGTGATCGCCCCGACGAGGACGGTCCAGGCGCCGGCGGCCCAGAACCCGATCCCGTGCGTGTAGAAGAAGCCGCCCGATCCGAGAAACGCGAACGCGGAATGGTAGGTGGCGCACACCGTCAGATAGAGGACGACGAACTTCGCCTGTCGCCCGTACAGCAGGAAGTCCTCGAGGTCTCCCGACATGCGCCGGTTCGCGACCGCCCCGATCCCGATCGTGGCGAGGAGGTAGAGGAAGATGAGCCCGGTCGCGACGACCCAGGCCTCCATCAGGAGGGGTACCTCACAGCTCTCGTCTCCGCGCCCACACGAGGACGCCGATCAGCGCGATGTACAGGACGAAGAGATAGGCGTACAGAAAGGGGACGCCCAGCACCCACGGCTCCTGGCGGTTCGCCAGCGCGAACACGAGGGGCGGCTGCGTGAACGCGAAGAGCCCGAGAAAGGCGCCGACGGCGATCCGGCCGGTACGCGTACGGGGGATGTAGTGCGAGCGCGTGGGTCTCATGGTGGGGCCAAGCTATCCGCGCCCGCGCGACCCACGCGAGAGTCGTCGACGGTGGGGCGCGTGAGACCCGGGGCTACGGCGCTAGCGCTCGCCTTCCACGATGGTGACTCCGAAGCGGTCGAGCACCAGGTCGATCGGATTCGCGATCGTGCGCGTGCGGTCGCCCGCGAACAGGAGCGCAACCGGTTTGCGGTTGTTCGGCCCCTCGTCCCCCTCATCGTCGACGTCGTGCGCGACGATCAGCGACCCCGAATCGCCGCCCGCGCTGAACGAGCAGCAGATGATGACCTGACCCGTGAAGCGCGCGACCTGCGAGCCCGCCGAGCCGTACGTCACGTTGATCGACGTGTTGATCGACTCCACCTGCCCGAACGTGTGACCGGTCGTACGGCCGTACTTCTGCACCCTGAGCCCCGGTCGCGCCTTCATCGTCTCGCTGCGGGCCGTCCCGTAACCGTTGGACGGAGTGAAGGGGCTGACCTGATCGGTGCGCGCGATGGCGGCGTCGATCCGGTTGTTCGCGAACATCGAGAGCTTCACGGGCTCGAACGCCGCGAGTGTCCCGATCACATCGGCCGGGTTGGCGCCACCGTCGTAGGGGCCCGGCTGCAAGAGCGGATCGCCGACGCGGGCCTGCCCTGCCGGAACGAATACGTGCCAGTTGGAGAGCGCGTAGGTCTCGAGCCCGTCGGTCACGACCGCGCCGATCGTGCCCGCGGTCGAGTTGAGGTGCCCGGTCGAGATCCCGACCGGCACGGGCCGGTCGAAGCGGGATGTGGGCAGCAGCTCGTTGTCGTCGGCCTCCGCGGAGACGGCCTCGGGGACGCCGGCGTAGAAGGGGCCCGCCTCGCTGACCACGACGGGCAGCCCGCCGAGACGGGAAGGCACCATCGAGACGGCGCCCGGCTCGACGAAGACGCGCAGGGCCGTGCGGCCATCGGCTGTCCACCCGACACCCAGCCCCAGGACCTGGTCGATCTCGAACAGCGCGTCCTCCACCATCGACTGCACTCGGATGGCGCCCTCGATCGACTGGTCGACGGGTCGGCCCGGCTCGAATCCCGGTGTCGGGGAGACGCCCGGCCCGGGCGCCCAGATCGTCCCGTCCGGCCACGGCACGGGGACCGGGCCTCCGAGGAAGATGATCCCCAGGTAGCCGAGGATCGCGGTGAGGATCGCGAGCGCGAGGTTTTTTCTGGGACCCATCAGCGGTCTCCCCGGTCTTTCGGACCCTGGGCACGGAACCCGTCGCTCTCGACGACGATCACCCGATGGCCCTCCCACTGGTGCGGGACGCGGTCGGCACCCGACCGGGACGCGTACACGCGGAGCACCGGCTCATCGCCATCGGCACCGATGCCGACGCCGGATACGCCGCTGCCGGCCTTCATCAGCCGCTTCTCCAACCGACGCTGAGCGTCCTCGATCGTCGTTCCCATCGCGTCCCGTCCTGCTGCTTTTGCGAGCGTCCCGACCCAATATACGGGCTCGGGACGCGTTCGGTGTCGCCGCGCGCCCCGATCGAGTACCCGGCAGATCAACGGATGTTTGACGCCTCGAACCGAGCGTGAGTTGGCATGACGTGGTTGTGGTGGAGCAGCGGCAAGGACAGCGCGTGGGCGCTTCACCGACTCTCGGGGGCGGAGCGCGCCGTCACGGGGCTCGTGACGACGCTCACGGACCCGTTCGACCGGGTGGCGATGCACGGCGTGCGCGCCCCGATTCTGCGCGCGCAGGCGCGACGGGTCGGGCTCCCGCTTCATGAGATCCGAATCCCGCACCCCTGTTCGAACGAGGCGTACGAGGCCGCCGTCGTTCCGCTTCTCGAGCGGGCCGTCGACGAGGGGGTCGAGGCGATGGCGTTCGGCGATCTCTTCCTCGAGGAAATCCGCGAGTACCGCGAGCGGCTGCTCGCCCCATGGCCGATCGAGCCGCTCTTCCCCCTCTGGGGCGAGGACACGGGCGCGCTGGCCCGTGAGATGATCGAGGGCGGGCTCGAGGCGACCGTGACCTGCGTCGACCCGGCGAGGCTCGGACCCGAGTGGGCCGGCCGGGCGTGGGATGCCGCGTTCGTGGGCGAGTTGCCCGACGACGTGGACCCGTGCGGAGAGAACGGCGAGTTCCACACGTGCGTCACCGCCGGGCCGTTCTTCGACCGGCCGATCGATGTAGAGCCTGGCGAGGTCGTCGAACGCGAGGGCTTCGTCTTCGCGGATCTCATCCCCAAATGAGCCGGGGCGGACGCCTCAGTCCCGGGATTCCCACTGTGCGAGTCGCGTGAAAGCCTCGACGGCGGGCTCGAAGAAGCGTTTGCGGATGGCGACGTACTCCGGGCTTTCGAAGAACGCGTGACGGGTCTCCATGTCCGGGAACCGGATCACGAACACCCGATCGATCCGGTGATCCGCGTCGGTCCTGAGCGTCTCGGCGATTCGGAAGTCGTGTACGAACCGGCCCCCGCACGCCTTCAG
The DNA here is from genome assembly GCA_033720355.1 of Gemmatimonadota bacterium. GTDB lineage: Bacteria > Gemmatimonadota > Gemmatimonadetes > Palauibacterales > Palauibacteraceae > Palauibacter. The sequence goes on along the minus strand of JAWWCR010000008.1, from coordinate 1,702 downwards.
CAACGGAGTCATCTCCTTCCGATAACGCGTGTAGGAGTCGTCGTCCGTGATCCGCATCGCCATCAACGTGTCTATCGGCATGTCGTCCTCGTGCTCGAAGCCGTCGCACCGCCGGTGTCTTCGCCGCATGATACCACGGGGCGGAACCCCGAACGCGGCGCGTGCCGCAAGGAGACTCTCGCATGAAGGTCATGCCGGCGATACGCCGTGCCCGGTGGGCGACCGCGCTCGCGATCCTCGCCGCCTGCGCGCCCGCGGGCGACGCCGCCACGGCCGGTGACGCGGCGGCGGACGTCGCCCCGACCGGGTCGGAAGTGTCGTGGCCGGGCGAGGAGTGGCCGATCTCGACCCCGGAGGCCGCGGGGATCGACCCGGCCGCGATCGACTCGCTGATCGCCGACATCGACGCCGGGCGCTACGGGCTGATCGACCACTTCCTCCTCATCAGACACGGACGGGTGGTCGCCGACCGGCACTGGGACAACGGCCCCGAGTACGCCGAGCTGCTTCTCGAACAGCCCGACACGGCGAACCACCAGTACAACTACGACCACCCGGCATGGCACCCGCTCTACCGCGACACGCACCTGCACACGCTGCAGTCGGTCACCAAGAGCGTGACGTCCGTCGCGTTCGGGATCGCCGTCGACGAAGGCCACATCGGCGACGTGCACGGGCCGGCGTGGTCGTATCTCGAGGCCTACTCGCCCGACATGAGCGATCCGCGGAGGGGCGCCGCGACGATCGAGGACCTCCTCACCATGCGCAGCGGCATCGCGTGGGCGAACCCCGGCGAGACCTACGAAGACGCCGAGCACCCGACCGTCGTGCTCGAGGGCAGCGACGAGTGGATCCGCTACATCGTCGACCGCCCGATGGGGACCGACCCCGGCAGGCGGTTCGACTACAACGACGGGGTCAGCGTCCTGCTCGGGAAGATCGTCCGCGAGGCCACCGGGCGGCGGCTCGACGAGTACGCGACCGAGAAGCTCTTTCGACCGATCGGCATCGACGAGTTCTACTGGAAGATCACGCCCGACGGCGAAGTCGACAGCGAGGGCGGGCTCTACCTCGAGACGCACGACCTGGCGCGCATCGGATACCTGATGCTGCGCGGCGGCGAGTGGGACGGCCGGCGAATCGTCTCCGAAGAGTGGGTGCGCGTCTCGACCTCTCCGATCGTCGACGACGTGGACCCCGACAACGACCGCCCCGACGCCGGCTACGGGTACCAGTGGTGGGTGCCGGTACATGAGGACGGACGTGCTCTCGTGTTCGCCGGAAACGGCTACGGCGGCCAGTTCATCCACGTCTCGCCCGAACACGACCTTGTCGCCGTGTTTAACGGCTGGACGCTCCACGAGACGCCCGAGCTCAGGTCGTGGACGGCCACCATCGACCGCATCCTGCCCGCCGTCGACGGGGTTGCGTCCGCGGCGAATCCATGACCGGGAGGACCGACATGATCTCGACCTTCAGACACCGCGGCTCACCCGCGATCCTGCTGGCCGCCGCGGCGTGCCTGCTGGCGTTTCCGACGAGTGCGCTCGCGCAGAACGACGAGGCGGCGGTGAGCGCCGTCCTCGACGCGCTTCACCAGGCGGCGTCCGATGCCGACTTCGACCGGTACTTCGGCCTCTACGCCGAGGACTTCATCTTCCTCGGCACCGACGCGACGGAGCGCTGGGACCGGCCGTCCTTC
>JAWWCR010000007.1:0-51030 GCA_033720355.1 Gemmatimonadota bacterium | reverse complement strand
CGACGGTCGCCCCCGCCGCGGTCCAGCGGCTTCGGGTCGAGCCGAGCGAGCTCGCCCTCGAGCGCGAGTACCTGGCGAGCAACATCGAGTTCACGCGCCGCGCCTTCGGGCTCGAGGACCTCGAGTCGCGCGACCATCCGGCGCTGGGCGAGATCGAGCCCGAGACGGTGGCCGAGAACCAGGGCACGATCCGCAACGTCCGGCTCTGGGACGAGGGGCCCCTGCTACAGAGCTACAACCAGATCCAGTTCTTCCGGCTCTACTACGACTTCCTCGCCGTGCACACCGACCGGTACACGGTGGACGGCGAGCTGAGGCAGGTGATGCTCGCCACCCGCGAGCTCTCGGCCGACAAGCTGCCGGCGGAGGCGCAGCGCTGGGTGAACCGGCGGCTCCAGTTCACGCACGGTTACGGGGTGGCGATGAGTCCCGTGACCGAGGTCCAGGCCGATGGGCGCCCGGCGTTTCTGATCCGCGACGTTCCGCCGGTTGGGGATATCCCGGTCGATCGGCCGGAGATCTACTACGGTCTCCGGAGCCTCGACTACGTGATCGCGCGCTCCGAGATGCAGGAGTTCAACTATCCGGGCGAGGCGGGACCCGAGTATACCCGGTACGAGGGCACGGGTGGCGTGCCGGTCAACTCGTTCTTCCGCCGGCTCCTGTACGCGTGGCAGTTCGGCGACCTCAACATCCTCATCACGGGCGAGCTGGGGCCGGAGAGCCGCATCCAGTACCGCCGGACCGTGGCCGAGCGGGTGGGCGCGCTGGCGCCGTTCCTCATGCGCGACGGCGAGGCATATGCCGTGACGGCCGACGGGCGCGTGTCGTGGATCCAGGATGCCTACACGGTCACGCACCGCTACCCCTATGCGACGCGGTGGGGCGGGCGCTTCAACTACATCCGCAACAGCGTGAAGGCGGTGGTGGACGCCTACGACGGGACCGTCGACTTCTACGTCTTCGAACCCGACGACCCGCTGATCCAGACGTACCAGGCGATCTTCCCCACGCTCTTCAAGTCGCGGGACGAGATGCCCGAGCACCTGCGCTCGCATGTCCGCGTGCCGCTCGACCTGTTCACGGTGCAGACGCAGATGCTTCTCCAGTACCACATGCGCGATCCCGTGGTCTTCTACAACAAGGAGGATCAGTGGGACGTGCCGGTCCAGACATCCTACGGCAACTCGGCGGCGCTGCGACCCTACTACATCGTTGCCCGGCTGCCCGGCGAGACCGAGGAGGAGTTCCTCCTCATCCAGCCCTTCACGCCCGACAACCGGCACAACCTCGTGGGGTGGATGGCGGCGCGTAACGATGGTGACAGCTACGGCGAGCGGATCCTCTTCCGCTTCCCGACGGGCCGGCACGTGGACGGGCCCAACCAGATCGAGGCGCGGATCGACAACGATGCCGTCATCTCCGAGCAGTTCACCCTGTGGGGACAGGTGGGTTCGGAGGTGCGGCGCGGCATCCTCCTCGTGATCCCGATGGGCGACGCGATCCTCTATGCGGAACCGGTGTTCCTACAGCCCGAGACGCTCGAGTTCCCCGAGCTCAGGCGCATCATCCTCGCCGACGCGCGCGATGTGGTGATGCACCGTACTCTGGATGCGTCCGTGGACGCCCTCATCGGCGAGCTTCCAGCGGTGGCGCCCGTGGCCGACGAGGCCGTGCTCCCACCCGAGGAGGCGGACGAGACGGTCTCGCAGGATGAGCTGGTCGGACAGATCCGCGACGAGCTGCGCGCGATGATCGAGCGCCTCGAGGCGCTCCTCCAGCGCCTCGAGGCCGGAGGCGAGGGAGGGAGCTAGGCGATGTCGAGCACAATCGGAAGAAACGATCCCTGCCATTGCGGGAGCGGCAGGAAGTACAAGCACTGCTGTCAGGGGACGAGCCCCTCCGCGCCGACCACGACGAGTTCGAAAGCGATCATGTACGTCGTCGGCGGCGTGGTGCTTCTCGGGCTGGTGTTCATGACGATCTCGCTGGTCGGCGGCGGCGGTGGACAGGCCTGTCCGCCCGGTCAGAGCTGGTCGGCGGCGCACGGGCACTGCCACTGACCTCGTCGCCCGCCCCGCGGGAGGAAGGTCAGTAGGCGAGGACTCTCAGACCCGGCACCCGTTCGAAGTCGCGCGCGTTGCGGGTAACCAGGGCCGCGCCGTCCACGAGTGCCGCCGTGGCGATCAGCAGGTCCATCGTCGAGATCGTCTCGCCGCGGCGACGAAGCTCGGCGAGCTGCCGTCCATACTCTGCCGGGAACTGCTCGTCGGGGTAGGAATGAGCGAGCGGTCGGGACAACGACTCGACCCGTGCGCGCTCGACCTCGGGGGCCCGCGAGAGTTCGGCGCCGGCGTGTAGCTCGCAAAGGACGTGGACCGAGACGCCCAATTCCTCGTCCGCGAGGCTCTCGAGCCGCGCCGTGGCCGGGCCCTTCACTCCGCGTGCCGCCTCTCGGAGCAGGTCGACGAGGTACGACGTGTCCAGGTGCGTCACAGCTCGGGCGCGGTCGCCGGCTCGTTCGAGCGGTGGGCCACCAGCCCGTCCACGGCATCCAGCGTCGATGCGTCGAGCCGCAGGCGCTCAAGCATGCCGAGAAGCTCCCGTCCGGTAGCCCCTCCCGCGAAGTGCTTCTTGATGACGTCGGAAAACGACTCACCCCTCCGCTTTCGGCGACGAAGGGCTTCGTACGCGTCCAGATCGATGCTGATGGTCTTTGTGGCCATGCATGTACCGTACACGGATCATGCATGGGCGTCAAGTACGTCAGCCCGCCGGTACACCCCCGCCGCCTGGGTCGACCGCCCCGCCTCCGAGCAAGGCGTTGAACAGGAACTTGTAGGTCCCGTGCGTCTGCGCCCGGTGCTGGGTGCGGAACCCGATGAGGACGACGTCGCCCTCGCCGTGCTCCACCGTGACCATCGCGGCCCGGTCGGCGATGATCTCCTCGCCGTCGAGCTGGCCGCTCTGGAGGATGTCGCGGTCGACGTACGACGCGACCCGCCGGACACGCTCGCCCTCGCCCCCCCTGACGACCTCGTACACCTGGTTGTCGCCGAAGAACACCACTAGCGCCTCGTCCGGCATGCCGGCGGCCAGCGGGTGGTCGCCGTGCACGTCGACTCGAAGCGTCGACCCGTGGGCCCAGAACTCGGTGTTCGGCACCCCGTCGACGATGTTCCGCACCGGGAGGTCGAAGCCCTCGATGGCGAGGTCTCCCGCCTCCGCGAACGTCACGAGCCGTCCGCCACCCTCGACGAACGCCTCGAGCGCCGCGACGCCCGCCTCGCCGAACCCGCTGCGGTACTCGGGCGGGACGTCCGACAGGTCCTGGCCCTCCCCGGTCATGTCGTCGAGGTCGTCGGCGGGCAGCACGATCACGTCGAACCGGTCGCCCAGCTCGCCGGACAGGACGTCGGCGTCCATCACGGTCTCGTAGGGGAAGTCGAACTGCTCGAGCAGGAGCCGCGTCCACCCCTCGTCCATGTTGCCGCCCAGGTAGCGCTGGAAGAGGCCGATCCGCGGTGCCTCGAGCGCGGTCGTGAACTCGGCGCCCGCGTCGACGTTCAGGGCGTCGAAGTCGACGCCCGTCTCCCCGGCGACCGCGCGCACGGTCGCCTCGTCGGCCCCGGAGATCCAGAAGCTCCCGGCCGCGTGCGGTCCGTGGTCGCGCGTGAAGCGGCGCACCGTGGCGCCCTCGGCCAGAAGCAGGTTCACCGCGCGAAAGGCGTCGTTCGTGTTCGCGCTCACGTGGTATCCCTCGGACCCCTGGCTGACCGAGCCGGCGACGAGCGGGACGTCGGAGATCACCGAGAGCGCCGCGTCGAGGTCCGAGTCGATCTGATCGACCCGCACTCCCATGAACTCGGCCAGCACGTCGCCCGACATGTCGTAGGGTCGGATCGGGCTGCCGTCGGGTTGCCGTGTGTAGGAGTTCTGCGGATAGAAGGTGCGTCCGAGCAGCCAGCGGATCACGCCCCGCTTCGGCTGGGCCATCGACACGACGTAGCTACCGGTCCCGTACACCCGCCCGTCGTGGGTGAACTCCGTCGACGCTCGCTGCACCTCGATCCCCTGGAGGAGCAGCTTGTCGATCATCTTGCGGGCGGTCAGCGGGTCGTGCTGCTCGGCGGGGATCACGAAGGCCCGGATGTCGCCCGTCCGGCCTCGCTCGACCTGGCGCGACGCCTTGAGAAACGCGTTCCTCAGCAGCCGGTCACGGTTCCGCGCCGCGATATCCAGCATCTCGAACGTGGCGATCCGCTGGTTGATCACGATGTCGCGGACGGTCCACCAGCCGCCCTTCCACGGGTTCGGGAACGTCGTCTGCGCCTCGTACTCGGGGAGTTGGCGCGAGCCCCCCAGCTCTTCGGGGTGGACGTAGAGCGGCGTGGCCAGCCGCGCGCTCGCCGATTCGGTGAGCATCCCGGCGATGTTGTGAAACGGCGTGATCCAGTGGAACCCGAAGTGGCCCCACCCCGAGTAGATCGCGGCGTTCACGATCCCCTCGCGCCCCTCCGCCTCGAGACCGGCCGCGATCTGCGCGCCGGCCCACGACATCTCGCGCCACACGAGCGGGTCGGCCTCGGGGCGGATCGGCTCGGCGTATGGCGGGACGTACATCCGCGCCGTGTACCCGCCCATCTGGTGATGGTCGATGTACGCCTGTGGGATCCACTCGCGGAACATGATCTCGGCCCCGTACCGCGACTCGACCGTGTTCTGCATGAACGCGTCGCGGTTGTTGTCGTGCCCGATGTAGTGGTGGTAGAGCTCGGGCAGACCGGCGGCCTCGTACTCGGTGCCGACCCACCGGTCGTACCAGTCGGTCACGATGTGATTGCCGTCGGGGTTGAAGTTGGGGATCTGGATCGCGACGGTCTCGTCGAGGATCCGCATCATCTCCGAGTCGGTCCGCGTGGCCATCAGGTAGATGATCTCGGCCGACGCCTGGCTCGCCGCGACCTCGGTCGAGTGGAGACCGTACGACTGGACGACGACCGTCTTCCCGTTCTCGATCGCGTTCTCGATCTCCGCTTCCGATGCGCCCCGGGGATCCTGGAGCAGCGCGTTCAACGCCCTGATCTCGTCGAGGTTCGCGAGGTTCTCGGGCGATGAGGCGAAGATGATGAGAAAGGGATTCCCGAGGGTCGACTCGCCCACGTGCCGCACGTCGATCCGGTCGCTGAGCGAGCCGATGAGATCGTAGTACTCCACGAGCCTGTCCCACCGCGCGAGCTGCCGGTCCGCGCCCATCTCGTGTCCGAAGAACTCGAGCGGCGAGGGGATCTCCTGCGCGCGGGCCTGCGTGAAGAGGACGCCAAACAGGAGGACGACGAGGAGATGGACGCGACAGGACATGCGGTGCATCGGGACGCTCCTGAGCTCGCGGGGTTCCGGGAAGGTCGGCGCACAAGCTAGGACCCGAGCCCCCCGGCCGTTAAGGGGGTGAGGGTAGACCGTCGTCGCCCGGCCTACTGAACCGTGAGTGACACGCTCCCGTCACTTCGCCCGAGCTCCGTATACATGTTGCTCCGGAAGGACGTCTGGGTGTCCGCGCGCCCCAGAATGCCGATGCACCCGTTGGTCCCGAGCGAGCCGCCATCCGGGTGGATTCTCAGAAGGGTCCTCGGGGGCCCGCCCACGCGCGGATCCGCGATGTCGCTGACGGCGAAGCTGTAGCCGACGCCGTCGACAGTGTAGCTGGCCCCGCCGCGGGTGCGCAGGTGTTCGGTCACGGTGTACTGGCCGGGAGGCAGGTTCCCTCGCCCATGTCCCCCCGAAGTGAAGAAATAGGTCGTGTTGTTGACGGTGATGCGGCCGAGCATCATCTGCCGTCGCTTGCCCTGGAACCGGACCTCCTCGAAACGGGCAGTCAGGTTTGCCGGGGGTGAGATCGAGACGGCTTCGGTCAACGCCCTCAGGGTTCTCCCGTGGGGGTCGACGCGACCGTCCGGATTCACCATCCCCAGCACCCGCTGCTGGAACTCGGCGATCGCCGTCTGCGTGTGCGACCCTGCGTCGCCATCCATCGCCAGCGGTCGGACAGGCGTGATCCTCCCGATGTTCGCGTTCAGGAGCAGTTGAACGAGCAAGACGTCGTCCCTCGCGTTCCCCCCGCCGCGGCCGACGGATCCACTGATCGTGAGCATTTCGTTCCTCCCGGACCTGATGAGCCATGGATCCGCTGCGGCGTCGTCGCGCCGGAGAGCGGGCTCCCGACGACGTCGACGGATCCATCTCTTAACACGCCAAATCCGAGTGGAGGTGGGTCGCCGGCGGTCGGGATTCTGGTTGCCGGTCCCGCGCCTGCCTACGTTCCGGCGATGAGACCACGGGTGAACAGGCTGTTCCTGATCGGCGCGCTCGCACTCCCCGCGGCATGCTCGGGCGACCGGGTTTCGTCAGCCGCCTCCGGGGCGGACTCCTCCGCGGGGTTCATCGAGGGAACCGTCACATCCGTCGGCGGTCCCGAAGCCGGCGTCTGGATCATCGCCGAGACTGGCGATCTGCCCACGCCCTATCGGAAGATCGTCGTCACCGACGACGACGGGCGGTTCGTCCTCCCGCAGCTCCCCGACGCCGGGTACGCCGTGTGGGTGCGCGGCTACGGGCTCGCCGACTCCGACCCCGTCGACGCGCGTCCGGGTGATACCGTCGAGCTGACCGCCGAGGCCGCGGCCGATGACGTCGCCGCCGCGCAAATCTACCCCGCGTCATACTGGCTCTCGCTCATGAACCCGCCGGATGGCGACGCGAACTGGACGAGCCACTTCAAGCTCGGTTGCCAGCTGTGCCACCAGGTCGGATCGGCGCTCACGCGGTTCCAGGACCGCGAGCTCTTCGACGCCGGGTTCAGGAAGGCGACGTTCATGGACGCGCACGCGACCTCGCTCGGACGCGCGGAGATCCTCGAAGCGATGACCGACTGGACCGACCGGATCCGCGCCGGCGAGACACCACCCGCGCCTCCGCGGCCCGAGGGCATCGAGCGGAACGTCGTCATCACCCAATGGAACTGGGCCGACGGCGACGGCTACATCCACGACGAGATCGCGACCGACAAGCGCGACCCGACCCTGTACCCGAACGGGCCCGTCTACGGCGTCGACATCGGGAACGACCGGCTGGTCGCGCTCGATCCCCTCACCCACACGCCGAGCGAGTGGCCGATCCCGACGCTCGGCGGGTTCGACACGCCGTGGTGCAACCAGACCTACAGACCGCTCGGCTCCGATCAGGAGTACCCGAGCGGGCTCGGGTCGCTCGGGTGCCCGATGCCCCACGGCATCACGATCCACGAGGGCAAGTACCCCAACCCGGCGAACCCGCACAACCCGATGTTCGATGGGGAAGGGCGCGTATGGATCACGACCCAGATCCGCCGGCAGTGGGCCGAGGACGCGCCCGAGTTCTGCCGTGAGGCGGGGCCGATCGCCGCGACGACGCACCACCGGCAGCTCGGGTACTTCGACCCCGAGACCGGGGAGTTCGAGCTGATCGACACCTGCTTCGGCACGCACCACCTCCAGTTCGACGGCGACGGCGTGCTGTGGACGAGCGGGGACGTGCTCGTGTTCGGGTGGTTCGACCCGTCCCTCTACGACCCGGCTCGGCCGGAGACGCTCGAGGCGGCGCAGGGGTTCGCGCCCGTGGTCGTGGACACCGACGGGGATGGCGAGGCCGAGACGCCCGTGCCGGGGTTCAACTACGGCGTGATCCCGAACCCCGTCGACGGAAGCGTGTGGGCGAGCCAGCCGAGCGGTTTCGCGGGCTCGTCGCGCGAGGACCGGGGGCGGCTGATTCGCTACGACCCGGCCACGGGCGTCTTCGAGACGTACATGCCGCCGCTGCCGGGAGGCGGCCCGCGGGGAGTGGACGTCGACACGAACGGCATCATCTGGGCGGCCCTCGGTGGCAGCGGTCACCTCGGCCGGTTCGACCGCTCGCGGTGCGCGCGGACATGGGGCCCCGGCGACCAGTGTCCCGAGGGCTGGACGCTCTACCGGAGCCCCGGCCCACGGATGCGCACCGGTGACGGCCCCGACGAGATCAACGCGGACTTCCACTACTACCTGTTCGTGGACCAGTTCGACACGCTCGGTCTGGGCGAGAACGTCGTGGTCCTGAACGGGACGGGCTCGGACGCGCTGCTCGCGTTCGATCAGGAGACAGAGGAGTTCACGACGATCCGGATCCCGTACCCGCTGGTGAGCTACACGCGCGGTCTGGACGGCCGGATCGACGACCCGGATGCCGGCTGGAAGGGCAGGGGTCTGTGGTACACGAACGGGCTCGACCCGATCTTCCAGTCGGAGATCCCGCACCCGTACGTGGGGAAGGTGCAGCTCAGACCGGACCCGCTGGCAAGGTAGAGGCGCGGGTGCATGTCGCGCCCCGGGGGCGGGCCGAAGCCCGCCCGGGGCCCACGCGACAGGGGCGCTACTTGCCCTTCTTCGCGGTGGGCTTCTTCGCCGCAGGCTTCTTCGCCGCAGGCTTCCTGGCGGCAGTTTTCTTCGCGGCTGGCTTCTTTGCGGCGGACTTCGTGGTCTTCTTCGCAGGCATCTCAGCCTCCTTCCCGTTCCCGTTGTTCGGCATGGCGCCGAAGCCCATCACAATCACCGACGGGAATATACCTGAATCGATGGATCGGTATATAGTGCTCAGCGGGACGTCGGCCCGGGTCGGCGACGGCCGTGCTAGCGAGAGTCGAGCTCGCTCAGGTAGGCCCGGCACTCGATCCGCTCGAGCGTCCGGCTCGCATCGGTCTGGACGACGAAGTCGCCCCACTCGCCCGCCGGCGCGGGCTCGAAGGTCGCGACGTCGTCGACCGGTCTCAGCATGACGATCATGCTCGAGCTCTCCGGCCGATACGACGCCAGATGCTCGGGCGTCCCCGTCCCGCGCGCCACGTGGAAGCCGCCCACCATGTGGAGCACCAGCGCATCGGGCCGGCCCGCCAGGTACTCCGAGATCGAGTGCGCCATCGTCGCGTCCCACAGCACCTGGCTGTGGAGCTGGTTCCCCATGTTGTCGTGGCTGCCAGCCGGGGCGGTGGCGTGCGCCGCCGCCGGCTCGCCGTCCTCGTCGCGCGGAATCGGACGGCCGCACTTCGTCCCCTCCTGTTCAATGACTCCGGAGATGACCTCGATCCACTGATTCCGGTACGCCTCCGTTGGCTCTCCGTAGGGGAGGGGGGCGATCGTCGATCGCGCGCGGGCGTCGAGATCGTTCAACGATTCGCGTCCATGGAGGGTCACCCGGCGCGTGTACCGGCGCGGGGCGTTAGCGGCGATGACGTCGATGCCGTTCTGTTTCGAGAACTCGATCAGCGGGCGGTAGTCGGTCTCGTAGCGCGGCCAGGGCCGGCTGTCGGCCAGGAACATCTCCTCCGTGATGAGTCCCGACAGGTATTCGTCGAGGATCGGCTGGACATCGCGCTGGAAGAACTCGAGCGACAACGCGACCGTGCGCGACGCGTCGCCCGCGGCGGCGGGTCCGGCGTGCGTCTCGTGGGCCTGCCTGAGAAGAAGCGCCTCGAGCATGTGACCGGTCGGGTCGTCGTGCGTCTCACCGACGAAGACGACATCGTGCCGCGCCATCGCCGTCACGATCGCGTCGATCGAGGAAGGCTCTCCGGCCCCCGTGTACACGCGGTACTCGCCCGCCACGTATGCGGTGTCGGGCAACGATGGCGAGTCTCCGCCTGCTGCCTGCGCCTGGGCCGGGACCGCGTGAACGCCTGTCAGCAGCCCGGCGGCAAGAACCGCTCTGATCGTCATCATGTGTCGCTCACGGTGGTCGTGATGGTCGACGCGGCAGGAACGTCCGCAGCCGGTTCGGGGATCGCAAGCTGGTGATACCCTGCAGGAGTACGAGATGCGTCGTCGGATCGCGCGGAGGCGCCTCCGATAAAGGGGTGCCTCCCGGCGACATGGACCGACCTGGAGGAAACGTGCCGGCATGTCTGAGGAGAGCGGGTGATCGTCTGGGCGCTCGGCTACGTGAACCCCGGGCCCGAACGCCCGCCCGGCACCGAGCTCGGTGCCACGCGAACTCGCGATGGAGGTTCATGCGGCCGCGACCGTTCGTCGAATCACGTCGATGAACGCATCGGGGCATTCCAGCGCCGGGTCGTCCGCGGCGTCGTCGATGACGTGGAGAGGCCAGCCGTAACGTTCGCTCGCCCTTTCGGCGACCTCGAGCGACGTCGCCAGATCGTGACGACCCCAGATGAGCGTCGTCGGCACGTCGACGCGGTCGAGATCCTCCTCCGGTATCGGCGGATACCCGAACGCCTCCATGAGGGCCTGCACCGCGTCCGATACGCTCGGCGTTCCGGCGCGGTCGATGTTGTAGGCCCTGAACGGCCCCCAGCGTTCTCCCATGCGCTCCCGCAGCAAGTCGATGTCGTAGGCGCAGTGTCGCCACAGCCGGTCGTGATGGTCCTCCGTAGGGTCCGTCATGAAGGACATGAGCGCTTCTCCGAACTCGGGCGCGGGGTCGAACGGCGCCAGACCGAGCGAGTCGACCAGAACCAGACGACGGATTCGCTCTCCGTGGTCGATCGCGAATCGCGCCGCGATCGCGCCGCCCACGATCTGACCGATCAGGATGGGCGGCGACGGACAGGTTCGGTCGATCAGCTCGCCGAGCCATGACAGGACGCGTTCCCCGTCCAGCGGCCCGGCCTCGAGGATGGTCGAAGCGCCGTGCCCGGGGAGGTCGGGCGCGATGACTCGATGCATCTCGGCCAGCCCGGGAATCACGCGCAGCCATTTAGGGGCGTGCTCACCCGGTCCGTGCAAGAGGACGACGGGGTCTCCGTCCCCCGCCTCGATGAGAGTCGTCGATACGCCCGCGAGCTCGAGACGGCTCTGTGTCACGGGCAACCCCGCGAGCAGCCGCTCGCGGACTCGGTCGGGATCGGTCGCTCGGGCTTCTCGCGCGTCCTCTCGCCCGGAGGCGGCTCCCGTGTCTTCGATCGTCCGCATGTCATCCCCCTTCACGTTTGAACTTCGCGTCGTCGCGAGACGAAATGTGAGTGGAGGACGCGGGCGCTCGCTTCGGGGAAACCATGCAATTCCACCCGGGACGGGGATGTGGGTGAAATCCCTCATGCGGGCGGTCCGTCCGGCTCGTCGGCGGTCAGACCCGGGGGATCAGGTCGTGCTCGTAGGCGTATGCCGTCGCCGCCACCCGCGAGGAGACGTGGAGCCGCCCGAAGATGTTGCTCACGTGTCGCTCGATGGTCTTCTCGCTGAGGACGAGCTCGTCGGCGATCTCCCTGTTGGTGTTGCCGGCCGCGACGAGTCGGAGCACCTCGAGCTGCCGGGAGGTGAGGGGGTGATCGCCCCCTCCCCCTCTCTCCGCGCCCGTGGCGTCCAGTCTCCTCAGGTCGGGGGCGGCGCCAAGTCGCTCGTATTCGGCGCGGGCCGCCTCCAGTTCGAGTCGTTGCCCGTCGCGGTCACCCAGAGCTCGGCAGGCTGCCGCCAGGAGCTCCCGCACCCGTGCGACGCGATACGGAGCCTCTACCCGGTCCCACAGCGTCCGCGCGCGACTCAGGGCCTTCAATGCGCTCGCCACGTCCCCGTCCGCCAGCTCGAGGGCCCCGCGCGCGTGGCACGCCATGGCTTGCAGCGCCTCGGCGTCGAACCTGTCCGCGATCTCCTCGAGCTCGTGGACGGCTCGACGGGCCGCCCCGGTCTCGCCCGCGGCAAGGGAGATCTCGACCCACGCGGGGAGAAGGCGAGCGCGGGCGAGGGGATCCGACTCGGCGTCGAGCGCCCGTCGGATCCCGCCGACGGCGTCTCCCCGCTTCCCCTGCGCCAGCCGCAGCAGCGACAGCCCCGGCTGGGCGTCTCCACCCCATTTGCTCGCGTCGCGAAAGCCGCGCTCGGCCTCTCGGAACTCGCCGCGCAGCCGGTGGACCTCCGCCTGTTCGTAGAAGGCGGCCGAGGGAGGGCGTTTCTCGGTACCGCGCTCGAAGCGGCTCCGTGCACGTCGCGCTTCATCGAGGGCATCGGACCACTCTCCCCGCCGACGCTTGATCCGCGCCCGGTGGACCAGACACGTACCCGTGAACGGGACCATCTGGGGCTGTCGATCGCACCACCTCGAGAGCGCGGTCGTCCATTCGCTCGCACGCCGGAACGCGCATGCGCGCCGACAGGTCTCGATCACGCTGCAGTAGATCAAGCCCGTGAGGAAGGGCGACACCTCATCTTTCGTGACTGCCACCATGACTTCATCCAGGAGCCCGAGCCCCTGGTCGACCCGCCCGCCCGCGATCGTGGCGCGCCCCTGTACGTGTCGGGCGGCGGCGGTCAGATCGGGATCCCCGAAGCGACGGCCGATCTCCACGGCCCGTAGCGCAGTCTCCTCGGAAGCCTCGGGGGCGCCCGCGCGTAGCTCGCGCTCGGCGTCGGGGATCAGCAGATAGCCTTCCTCCACCGAAGGCGCCTCGATGGCGTCGACCAGCCGCCTCGCCCGCCCGAGCCACCCCGTCGCGGGCCCCGCGTCTCCACGCAGGAGAAGACGGAGTCCGATCCAGAAAGCGAACCGGGCGGCACGAGGGCCGTCGTCCCGGTCAATACAGGTGCCGTGCGCCCTTTCGAGCGCATCGAGGTACTGCTCGTCCCGGCCCGACATGCAGGCTGCGAGCGCGAGGGCTTCGAGATCGTCCACATCGAGGGTCGTCGCCTCGTCGGCGAGCGAGAGCGAACGAAACGCATCGTCCCATGCGCGTTCCCGAATCTCCCGCCGCCCGCGCTCGAGCTCCCGACACGTCTCCATTCATCTATCCTCGGCCTGCGGTCGTTCGGGTGGCCGCGGCGAACCCGCCCGTGACGAGCCGGCCCGCGATACGCGCAGCGGTCTCGGGGTCGGAGCCCGTGTCGGCGAGCATCTGCCACGTCCGGAAGTCGACGACGACCGTCAGCGCAGTCTCGATCCGCTCGCCTCGAGCGTTCGGCGAGCGCCACCCGTCCGCGAGTCTGGCGATCACCTCTCCGGCGTATCCGGCCCACAGCTCCGCCATGACCTCGGCGAGCGCCGGTACGACTCCGAGATCTCGGAACACCCCACCGAGCATGTCGGCGTTGGCCGCGTACCAGGCGTAGAGCTCGCGCAGCCCGGCATCGAGACGTGCAGGCGGATCGTCAATCCCGGCCCACCTGGACAGGTCCGGGAAGGGGTTGGCTCGGGCCCAATGGGTGGAGCACGCGCGGAAGAGGTCCACATCGGTGGGGAAGTGGTTGTAGACGGTCATCCGGCTGACCCCGGCGAGCTTCGCGATGTCCGTGATCGTGGTGCTCGCCGGTCCGACCGCTCGATGAAGCTCGACCGCCGCGCGGGTAATCCTGAGTCGGGTCTCTTCCTCGCGTCGAGCTCGCTCGACCTTCCTGTACGTGCGGGCCGTGGTTTCGTCGGTCATGAGTTTAAAGTTACACGCCGTCCACCGAACTGGCATGTCGGGAAGGACGAGGTTATCTATTTCGTTGTACTGTGTGTCAAGTGGATATCTCCAGGCGATGGAGTCGGGCCGTGCCGAACATTCTTACTATCCAGCCCGAGCGGGCCACCGGGATCCGGAAGCTCTTCTTCAGCCGGGTGCGGGCGCAGTACGGCGGGATCGTGCCGGGTGTGTTCCAGGCGCTCGCGGTCGACCTGCGGGTCGCCGGCCCCTCGGGCGGACTCTACAGGTACCTGCACCTGCGGCGTTCCTCGCCCCTCACCAGGCTTCAGCGCGAAATGCTCGCTACCGTCGTCAACGGGAAGATCGGTGGGGCCCCCTGACTGGGTCTCCACACGGCGGCGGTGCGCCGCCTCACGGGCGATGAGCATCTCGGCTTCGAGTTCGCGACCGAGTGGCCGGAGTACGATCTGGATCCGCAGACGCGCGCCCTCCTGCGCTACGCGAGCAAGCTTACCGAGACGCCGGCCGCGGTCGACGCCGCGGATACCGAGCGCCTGAGGGAGGCGGGGTGGGGTGAGAAGGCGATCTGGGAGATCACTGCGCTCACCTCGTTCTTCAACTTCAGCGGCCGGATGGAAGCGGCATCGGGTTTGCCGCCCGATGAGGTGCCTGAGGGTGCGAAGTTCGCCGAAGCCGGGGGCTGAGCGACGTCGGGCAGAGAAGGCACAGGACCCCCGGCGCGCGGTCAGTGCTCGCTCGCCCTTCGACGTCGAACCTCCTGCACCGCCTCGTCGAGCCGCTGTAGGAACTCCGACCTGTCGGCCTTGGCGAACGGCTTCGGTCCGCCCGTGACCAGACCCGCCTCGCGCAGGTCGGCCATCAGGTCGCGCGTGGCCACCGCCTCCCCGATGGATTCGCGCGAGAACACCCGACCGCGCGGGCTCAGGGCCTTCGCGCCCTCGTCCAGACAGCGCGCCGCCAGATGGACATCTTCGGTGATCGCGACGTCGTCCGGACCCACCTCCTCGACGATCCGGTCGTCGGCCGCGTCCAGCCGGTCTTCATGCCTGACGAGGATCAGTCGAACCCGGCCGCGGTCGGGCACGCGGATCCACTGCGCGGCCACCAGGAGGACATCGAGGTCGTAGCGCTCCGCGACCCGGTAGACCTCCTGCTTGACCGGACACGCGTCGGCGTCGACGACGATGGTCGGCGTGCTGCGTTCGGGGACGGTACGCTCGGTGATGCCCGCTCCTCCGGCCCGGTCAGCTCTGCGGCAGCGGCCCCGCCGCCCCCGGATCGGCCACGACCGGCGGAGTCGCGGCATCCGTCTCGGGCTTGAGCCGCGGCTCGGCGCCCGTCCAGTAGAAGCCGTTCGCCATGATGCAGAAGCCGGTGACCGCGAACCACACCATCGCTCCGCCGACGAACCCGGTGAAGGCGAGCCACCACGGGCTATGGACGATCGACAGAATCGAGGCGAGCGAGATGTTGAACCCGACGGCAAGATAGATCCTCCGCTCGAGGAACCATCGGTCGATCTGCATGAAATACCACTTCGAGCCCTCGTGCTTCGGCGCGCCGAGCATCGGCGTGAAGCCGATGCGGTACAGCATGTTCCCCACCACGCAGAACCCGGTCAGCGCGACGGTCATCGACGCCATGCCGGTCGCGACGACGAACAGTATGAGCCGCGAGTCGACCCAGAGCGCGAGGGCGGTGGCCGCCAGAAGCACGATGCCGGCGATCAGCCAGACGGTGCGCTCGATGTACCAGCGGTTCGTGGGAACTATGTAGACGCCTCTCCGGAACTTCATCTACGACCTCCTTCCGACATGCTCCCTGGCCAAGATCGATGGCGGCGACGGGCGCACGCAACGCCACCCCGGTGGCGAGATTCTCATCGCGTGTCCAGTTTCCCGGATGTGCGCGGGCGGCGGCGCGCGGCCGCCCGAAAGAGGCATCGGAAGGGCGGTCGAATCGTGGACGCGCATACCACCGACGAGGTGCGGCGGCAGGGCCGGATCGGGCCCGTGGTGCGTCGTGTCGCGTTCTTCTCGGGGGTCTGGTGGCTGCTCGTCGGGGGCAGTCCGTCCGGCTGGCTGTTCGGTCTGGTCGCGATCCCGGGGGCGACCGCCGCGAGCATCCGTCTCGGGCCCTCCACGCCGCTCCGGCTGCGTCCCGGCCCGTTCGTCGCGTACCTCGCGAGCTTCCTCGTCGAATCGCTCCGCAGCGGGTGGGACGTCGCCCGTCGCGCGTTCCACCCGCGGTTGCCGCTCGCGCCCGAGTTCGTCGACTACCCCCTCCGGCTTGCCGATCCGACATCGCGCGTGCTGCTGGCGGCCACGATCACGATGCTCCCGGGGACGATCAGCGCCGAGATCCACGCCGACCGTCTGGTAATCCACGCGATCGACGCGACGCGCCCGATCGCGAAGAACGTCCGGGCGATGGAGACGCGCATCGGGGCGCTGTTCGGGATCCGTCTGCCGGCGAACGCGCTTCAGACCGGGCCGGCCGAGTCTTGATCGACCTTCCGCCGGTCTACCTGGGTGCGGCGGCGGTGCTGCTCGTGACGGTGTCGCTCGGCCTCATCCGCGTCATCCGCGGGCCCGGCCGGGCGGATCGTCTACTCGTCGTCCAGCTCCTCGGAACGACCAGCGTGGCGTTCCTGCTCCTCGTCTCGCGCGCGCTGGGCATGCCGGAAGTCAGGGACGTGGCCCTGGTGTTCGCGCTCTTCGCCGCCGTCGTGGCGATCGCGTTCGTCGAGCACGGATGGGACTGAGTGCGGTGGACTGGCTCGAGGCTTTGCGGGAGCTCACGAGCATCGCCCTGGTGGGCGGCGGCGTTGCCTTCTTCCTGGCGGGCAGCGTCGGTCTTCTCCGTTTCCCCGACCTCTTCACCCGACTCCACGCGGTCACGAAGGCCGACAACGTGGGACTTGGTCTCGTGGTGGGCGGGCTCGCCGTCGAGGCGGACTCGGTACGCTCGGCCCTCGCCTTGATCGGGATATGGCTCCTCGTGATCGCCGGGAGCTCGGTCGTGAGCCACCTGATCGCCCGACGGGCGCGGACGGCGTCTGATGCGCGGATGCCGAGCGGATGACCGTGACGGGCGTCGACCCGATCCTCGCCGTGGCGCTCCTGCTGCTCGCCGGGGGTGCGGTCGGACTCCCGGGTCTGTTCCGCTCGATCGTCCTCTACGTGGCCTTCGGGCTCGTGCTCGTCCTGGTATGGGTGCGTCTGGGCGTCCCGGACATCGGGCTGGCCGAGGTGGCGCTCGCCGCCGGCGTGACAGGCGTCCTCCTCATGGTGAGTCTGCGCGAGGCGGAGGATGTCGACATCGACCTCCCGTGGGAGGACGACCGGTCGGCCCACGAGGATCTCGGTGACTGAGCCGGGCCCGCCGACGGGAGCGGGATCGCCACCGTCACCGCGCTCGCCGACCGAGTCCGGTGGGCGACCCGGCGCCGGCCCGCTTCTGCGGATCGTCGCCGGAGCGGTCTGTGCCGGCCTCGCCGGCCTCATCGCATCGGCCTACTGGTCGCTCCCCGACGTCGCGTCCCGGGTCGCGCCCCTGGTCGAGGAGAGCCTGGCGGCGACAGGCGTCGCGAGCCGCGTGACGGCCGTGCTGCTCGCGTTTCGTGGCTATGACACGCTCCTCGAGGTGACGGTGCTGCTCGTCGCGGCGAGCGCGGTCCACGCGGTGTCGGCCGGCGAGAACCCGGGCCCCGTGTTCACGCGGGGGCCGGCCGTCGACGCGCTCTTGCGGCTCATCGCGCCCCTCGGCGTGCTGCTCGCGACCTACATCGTCTGGAGGGGGAGCCGCGCTGCGGGCGGCGCGTTTCAGGCCGGGGCCACGCTCGGCGGCGCGGTTATCGCGCTCGCGCTCGGCGGCGTCGCGGTGCTGTCGCATGTCCGCCCGGCGGTCCTGCGCAGGTTGCTGGTCTTCGGCCCCGCCGTGTTTCTGGGTGTGGGCGTGGTCGGTCTCGTGACCGGGGCTCCGTTTCTCGAGGTCCCGTCGGACATCGGGGGGATCGTGATTGCCGCCATCGAGGTCGCGCTGACGCTCTCGATCGGTCTCGCGCTCGTCTACCTGCTCGGCGAGACCCTGCCCGGCGGTCTCGCGAGGCCTCCACGCCCCGGCGCCTCCTCGGACGACTCCGGCGAGGTGGTCCGATGACGCTGGCGACGCTGTACGGCACACTCGGGATCGTCCTGTTCGCCCTCGGGCTGTACGGCGCGATCGTGCGCCGGCGTGTTCTCCGGAAGCTCGTCGCGGTGAACGTGATGATCAGCGGCGTCTTCCTCACGTTCATCGCCGCCGGTAGCCGGAGCCCGGGCGAGCCCGACCCGGTGGCGCAGGCGATCGTGCTGACCGGCATCGTCGTCACGCTCGGCGGGACGGCGCTCGGCCTCGCGCTCGTGCGCCGCATTCACGCGCTGGACCTCACGTCGGATCCTCTCGAGCCGCTCGACGGGTGATCTGGTCCGTCGTCGTCCCCCTCGCCGGCGGACTGGCCGCGCTCCTCGCCCCCCGGCGGGCGGCCCGGATCGCGATCCTCACCTCTGTCGCAACGCTCGCCGTCGCCCTCGCGCTCACCCGCGCAGTCGCCCTCGACGGCGCGCTCGAGCACCGGCCGGGAGGGTGGCCCCCGCCGCTCGGTATCCGGCTGGTGGTCGACGGGGTCGGGGTGCTGTTTCTGCTGCTCGTGGCGCTCGTGTTCGTCGCGGCGACCGTCTACGGGGCGAGCTTCTTCGACCCCGTCGAGACGGACCGGATCGATACGGGACGCGAGGCATACGACGCCGAGGCTTCCGACCATGCGGTGCGGAAGGGTCCCCGCGCTCCGGAGGGATTCTGGGCGCTCTGGCTGTTCGCGCTCGCGTCGCTCGACGGCCTCTTTCTCACGGCCGATCTCTTCAACATGTACGTGGCGATCGAGCTCCTCACCCTGGCGTCGGTGGGGCTGGTCGCCATCACCAACGACCGGGCGAGCGTCACGGCGGCCCTCCGGTATCTCCTTGCGGGGATGGTCGCCTCGCTCTTCTTCCTCCTCGGTATCTCGCTGCTGTATGCCGAATACGGAGTGCTCGACCTCGAGGCCCTCGCGACGGCGATCTCGGCGGCGACAGATCCCGCCTCCGCGACGGGTGTCGCCCTCCCGCTCATCCTGACCGGGCTCGCCGTCAAGGCTGCCCTGTTCCCGTTCCACTTCTGGCTGCCGCCCGCGCACGGCTCCGCGTTCTCGCCCGTCAGCGCCGTGCTCTCGGGTCTCGTCGTGAAAGGGCCCTTCTTCGTCCTCCTCCGTCTCGTGACCGGACCGTTCGCGCCGGTGGTTCCCGAGGCGGCCGGTCTCGCGCTCGGCGCCCTCGCGGTGGTCGGGATCCTGTGGGGATCGGTCAGGGCTCTGCAACAGCCGCGGCTCAAGCTCCTCATCGCCTACTCGACCGTGGCCCAGATCGGGTATCTGTTCCTCGCCCTCGGGCTCGCGATCTCCGACCCTGCCGGGCCGGCGGTGCGTGGCGGGGTCGTGTACGCGCTCGCACACGGGTGTGCGAAGGCTTCGATGTTCCTGGCGTTGGGCGCGATCGTGCGGAGCACGGGTCACGACCGGATCCGGCGGCTCATCGCGCCCCAGCGGGGGGCGCCGATCGCCGTATCGGCGTTCGCCGTCGCGGGACTCGCCATCATGGGCTTTCCGCCGAGCGGCGGGTTCGTCGGGAAGTTGCTGATCGGCGAGGCGGCGACCGGAGCCGACCAGTGGTGGACGCTGGCGGGGCTCATCGTGGGCGGGCTTCTCGCGGCCCTGTATCTGTTTCGCGTGTTCCGACGGGTGTTCGTAGCGGTGCCGGACGACACGGCGCCGCTCCCGCGCGCCCCGCTGGGGCTGGAGGTCCCGGCGCTCGCGCTCGCCGTCGTGTCGCTGCTGCTCGGTCTCGCTGCCGCGCTCCCCCTGGGGCTCGTGTCGTGACGTGGCACGCGTGGCTTCCGGTGCTGACGCTGCTCAGCTCGCTCGTTCCGGGGCTGGTCATCTTCGCTCTGCCTGAGCGGAGCTTCCGCACGCGAACGACGCTCAACCTGGCGGGGGCGTCGATCAAGCTCGTCTTCGTGACGCTGATCGCGCGAGGGCTGCTCGCCGGCGAGGACTTCACCTCCGTCCTGCCGCTGGGGGCCGGGCTCGATCTGGTCCTCCACGCGGACAACCTCTCGGTGCTGTTCGCGCTCCTGTCGGCCGTCCTGTGGTTCTTCAGCACGATCTACGCGATCGGCTATCTCGAGGGCTCGCCGAACCGCAGCCGGTTCTTCGGGTTCTACAGCCTCTGCGTGAGCTCGACGGTAGGGGTCGCGTTCGCCGGCAACCTGCTGACGTTCTTCTTCTTCTACGAGGCCCTCGCGCTCGCGACCTACCCGCTCGTCGTCCACCGCGGGACCGCCGCCTCGCTGGACGCGGGCCGGGTCTACCTCGGGTACACGCTCTTCGGGAGCGCGCTCCTCCTCGCCGGGGTTCTCTGGCTGCGCTCGCTCGCCGGACCGGTGCCGTTCGTACCGGGCGGTTCGCTCCCGGCCACCGCGCTCGCGCACCGCGGCGATCTCGTGTGGATCTTTCTCATACTCGTCGCCGGGCTGGGGGTGAAGGCGGCCCTCGTGCCGCTCCACGGCTGGCTCCCGGTGGCCATGATCGCGCCCGCGCCGGTGAGCGCGCTGCTCCACGCGGTCGCGGTCGTGAAGGCAGGGGCCTTCGGACTCATCCGGCTCGTGAACGACGTGTTCGGGGCCGGCGCGCTGGTCGCGATCGGGGTCGAGCGGGTGCTGCCGACAGTCGCGGCGGTGACGATCCTGTGGGGCTCGGTGCGGGCGCTCGGTCAGACCCGGCTGAAACGGCTGCTGGCCTATTCGACCGTGAGCCAGCTCTCTTACGTCGCGCTGGGGACATCGCTCCTCGGCGTGACGGCGAGCGTGGGGGGTCTCGTCCACCTCGTCCACCAGGGGCTGATGAAGATCACCCTCTTCTTCTGCGCCGGGAACCTCGCCGAGACGCTCGGGATCCAGGAGATCCGCGACATGAAGGGCGTCGGAAGACGGATGCCCCTCACCATGATCGCGTTTACGGCGTGCGCGCTCGGGATGATCGGGATCCCGCCGCTCGCCGGGTTCGTGAGCAAGTGGTATCTGGCGCTCGGTGGGCTCGAGACAGGACGGCCGTGGGTGATCGCGGTGCTCGTGGCCAGCACCCTGCTTAACGCGGCGTACTTCCTCCCGATCATCTACTCCGTTTGGTTCGGGACGCCGGACCGGCCGTGGCGGGGTTCCTCCGCCCACCCCACCGCCGGCGAACCCGCGGCGCGGCCCTGGTGGGGCGAGACCGGGCCGCTTCTCGTATGGCCGACGGTGGCGGTCGCCCTCCTCGCCACCGGGGCCGGTCTGTTCGCGAACGCCCCGTTCAGCCCGCTGGCCTGGGCGAAGTTCATCGTGTCGGGAGGAGGGCCGTGATGGGGGGGCAGGCGGCGGTCGGGCTCGTCTTTCCGCCGGCGCTCGCCCTGCCGGCGACGTTCCTCATCCCGTGGCTCGCGGCGTCGGCGATCGCGATCCCGGGGTGGAAGAGGCGGCTGCCCGCGTGGGCGCCGTGGCTCGCGGCGCCCGCGTTCGTCGTGGCGGTCGGGCTCTCGCCGGGCGCCACCGGCGGGCTGTCGTGGGTGCTTCTCGATCTGCGGCTGAGTCTCGACGAGACGGGGCTCGTCTTCCTCCGGTTCAGCGCGCTGATCTGGCTGCTCGCGGGCATCTACGCGCGCGGCTATCTGCGCGAGGACCGGGCCGCGCCGCGCTTCTTCGCGTTCTGGCTCGTCGCCGTCGGCGCGAACGCGGGGCTGCTGCTGTCCGGCGACATGGTGACCTTCTACCTGTTCTTCGCCGCGCTCGGACTCGCCTGCTACGGGCTGATCTTCCACGACCGCACGCCCCAGGCCGTGCGGGCGGCCCAAGTCTATCTGACGTACGTGCTGATCGGCGACGCGCTCCTCTTCGCGGCGCTCGTCCTCATTGCGCGCGAGACGGGCGGGGTCCTGTCGATCCCGGCCGACGTGAGCATCGGACCCGCCCCGATCGCGCTCGTCCTCGCGGGGCTGGGCGTGAAGCTCGGCGTCGTGCCGCTGCACTCGTGGCTTCCCATCGCGCACCCGGCGGCACCGGTGCCCGCGAGCGCCGTGCTGAGCGGCGTCATCATCAAGAGCGGGCTCTTCGGGTGGTTGCGTTTCCTACCCCTCGGCGTCGTCGCGCTGCCGGGGTGGTCGGGCGCGCTCATCGCCGGCGGCGTGTTCGCCGTGTTCTACGCGGCGGTCGTCGGGTCTCTCCAGCGCGACCCCAAGACCGTCCTCGCGTACTCGAGCGTGAGCCAGATGGGGTTGATCTCGGTCGCCGTCGGTCTGGGTCTCTCGGGGCCGGCGGCATGGCCGTCCGCGAGATTCGCCGTCCTGCTCTACGCGACCCATCACGCGGTCACCAAGAGCGTGCTCTTCCTCGGAGTCGGAGGCGTCGCCGGGGCGCGCGGGCGTCGCGCCCGCATCGCCGCGCTCTCGGTCGTGGGCGTCGCCGCCGGCGCGCTCGCCGGGTTCCCGTGGACGAGCGGAGCGGCCGCGAAGGCCGCGTTGCACGCCGCCGAGGTCGGGGCGGAGACGGCGGGGCTCCACATGTCGTGGCTGCCGCTCGCGCTCTCGCTGGGCGCGGCCGCGACGGCCGTCCTGATGGGACGGTACCTGTGGACGCTCGTCGGCGCACCGCATGCGGGGGCGGACCGTCGAGCCGCCGAACCGCGGCGGCCCGGGGCCGCCGCCGGTCACCGGCTCCCGGCGGGCGCATGGGTCGTGTGGGGACTCCTCTTCGCCGCGCTCCTCACCGTGCCGGCCTGGCCGATGCCCGGCGGGTCGGGGCTACGGCTCCTGGGCGAGGCCGATCCGTGGGCGGCGCTGTGGCCGGTCGCCCTCGGGGCCGGGATCGTCCTTCTCGCCTGGACGACCGCGTGGCGCGCGGGTGCCGGCGCCCCCGACCTGGACGCCCCGGGCCCGCCGGAGCCCGCCGTGCCCCCGGGAGACATCCTCGTCCCGGCGGCGCGCGGGATGGTCGTTGTCGCCCGCGCCGCTGCCGCGCTGGCCGTGGGCGTGGGGTTGCTGTTCCACGCCGGGGCCGATGCGTTCAGACGCGATCACGCCGGCCGCCACGGGGCGGGCATCCGCGCCGCATGGGTGCGCGCCAACCGCTTCGTGCGGCGCTGGCCGGGTGTCGGCGCGCTGATCGCGCTCTTCCTGCTGTCGATGATCGTGCTCTGGAGGCTCGCCGCGGGCTGATCGGGGGGGTGCCGTCAGGCCCGCTCGTCCCCGGCGTCCGCCCGATCGGCGAGCGACTTCAGCTCGCCAACGTCGCCCCGGTCCCTCGCCCGGATCGCCCGGTCGAGGAGCTCGCCGTCCTCGACCCCCCCCGCGTCGGGGTGGGCGGCTCGCGCCACCTTGCGGAACATCGCGGTCGCCGCCCGGCCCTTTCTCTCACGCGCGCCCTGCGCGAGGTCGGCGATCGACACCCCGGCGGCCTCCCCCGGCCGACTTCCCCAACCCTCGGGGAGCGACATGATCGGGGCCGGCGTGTGCCGCAGCACCCTGTCGGTGTGGGTGCCGCGCAGGACATCGAGGAACCCGTCGCGGCCGTCCGTGACCATCACGATCAGATCGGCCTTGATCTCCCGGGCCGTGTCGAGGATCGTCTCGACGACCGGGCCCTCCCTCTGAATCGCCTCCCAACGGCAGCGGGGCTCGTCGGGCAGGCGCACTTCGGGCGGCGCCCCCTCACCCACGTGGAGGAGGGTCGCCTCGGCCGCGCCGAGCACGTGGCCGGCACGCTCGGCGAGGATCACCGCGGGAGACGCGTCAGGGGTGTGGTCGACAGGCACGAGGAGGCGGCGCAGCGTCACCGATCCGTCCTCGCCCGACACGAACCCGGGCGCGCGCTGCGGGACGAGCAGGGTCGGGAGCTTCGCGAGACGGGTGAGCGACTCCGCCATCGATGGCGACAGCCAGCGCGCCACCCCCTTCACCCCGCGGGTGGCGAGAACGATGAGATCCGTCGGGTGCTCGTCGAGGTAGCCGACGATCGCCGCCATCGGGTCGTCCTCCTCGGTGATGACCTTCTTCACGGCGACGGCGAGCTTGTCACGCACCGCCTCCCGCGAGTCGCCCGGCTCGAGCAGCCCCCACCTGGTCAGCGTGCCCCGCACGGCGGGGAAGTCGTGCCATGCCCCGTCGCGCGTCCCCGCATGGAGGAGCGTGAGGTGAGACTCGCCGATCAGCGCGATGGCGAGCGCATGTGCGAATGCGGCCTCGCTGGACTCCGAGAAGTCGGTCGGGTGGAAGACGGACGTGAAGAGCGGGAGGTCCCGCGGGTCGTATGTCATGGGATTTCACCGGTCGGGGGGGCTCGTCGCTCGACGTGCCCGGGTCGGGTTCCGGTGCAGGATGGTGCGTCGCTGTTCGGGGCGCGACCCCGGGTACACGGATGTGAATGGCCGGTTCGGGTCTGGCGGCGTAACGTGATACACATGTCGCCACGATTGTCCGGGGAACGGGAGTCCCGAAGAGGGGTCAAGGGCCCCTGGCGATCGTCGGGCCGCTCGGCTCCGTCTCGGGCGGCCTCGGGGCCCGACCGCTCCATCCGTGTTCGTTCCCCGGAGGCCCTTCCGCGACGCCGGAGCCACCCGAGCCGATGCGCCCGCACCTCGTTGAGTAACGGACCCCGAACCACTTAGCGGATACCGACCTGGACTGACGAACCCGGACGCTGTGTCACGAAGCAGGACGTGAAGGACGACCCGAAAAGGAGAGCTGCCGATGAGCGTGCCCCGACGATCTCGCCGTTCCTTCCCCCTGAAACGCATCAGCCCCGTGGTCGCCGTCTCCCTGCTGGCCTCTCTCTCGCCGGGCCGGGCGGCCGCCCAGGTGGATGTCGGTCTCGAGGCCAGAACGCTGAGCCGATACCTGTTCGCCGGGCTTCCCTTCTCGACCGGGTGGGTCGGACAGGGGCAGGTCGTCGTGAGCGTGTCCGGGTTCACCTTCAACGGATACACGAACTACGACTTCGATACGGAGGAGATCAACGAGCTCGACATCTGGGGAGACTACTTCCACGTCTTCAGCGACGTCTTCGGAGCGTACGTCGGCGCGGGGCTCTACAACTTCAAGAACGTCGTAGAGGTGGGCGAGTACAGCGCGACACCGGAACTGTACGGAGGGGTGGCCTTCTTCACGGTCCTGAATCCGTCACTATACGTGGCGCACGATTTCGACCTCGGCGACGGGACGCACGCCTACGCGAGTCTCTCGCACGACGTACCGGTCGGGATCGTCACGTTCACGGGGACGGGCAGACTCGCGTATAACGCACACTACTGGCGTGAGGGGAGCGGGTTCAGCTATGCGGATCTCAACGTCGCGGCCGCGGTTCCGTTCGGGATCTTCACCTTCACCCCGTCGGTGGACTTCGTCGGCTCGCTCGACGACGACGACTTCATCGACGTGGTGGTCTGGGGGGCCAGCCTGCGCGCGGACTTCTGAGCGTGCGCCGACGGCTCGAGTGCGAGGCGCGAATGGGTAGTAGGCCCGGCCACCGGGGCCCGCGCGGATGACCTGGACACCCTGGGCCCTCCCGGGAATCTTCTCGGCCCTTTTCGCGGGGGCGGCCGCGATCGTCCTGCTCCGAACGGCCGGCGAGCAATCGGTCAACCGCCGCCTCGCATCGATCCTCGCTCTCGAAGCCATCTGGATGGCCGGCGAGATCTTCTTCATGATCGAGAGCCGGACCGCGTTCATGGTCGTCGCGGCGATCTCGGTGGGTGCGATGGCCGCGCTGCCGTTCCAGTACCTCTCGTTCCTGGGGACGGCGCTCGACTCCAGGCTGGTGCGCCCGTTCGGCACACGCCCGGCGTTCTGGATGCTGAACGCGCTGTCGGCGTTGGCCGCGCTCGCGCTGTTGCTCTACCCGACGGTCTTCATCGGAGAGCTGTACTCTCCGCTCTGGGCGACCTGGAACTTCCAGTTCACGGAGTGGGGAAGCCGGCTCAACCTGTTCCATGGCGGTGCCTCCCTGTTCGGCCTCGCGGTCGCGCTCAACGCGTACGCCACGGCGGAGCCCCGCACGGCCGCGCGGGACCGGGCGCGCTGGTTCTCGATGGCCTTCGGGGTCCGCGACCTCGTGGCGGTCAGCCTGTACCTCTTCCCGTCGATCCTCCGGCCGATCCCGTTCTGGGGTGACTTCCTCTACAACGAGCTGAACGCCCTCACGAACATCCTCTACGTCGCCCTGCTTTCGTACGGCGTGCTGCGCCACCAGCTGTTCGACATCGATCTCAAGCTCAAGTTCGTCATCCGGCAGAGCACGATCGGCGGGTTCATCGCGGGGACGTTCATGGTGGTGAGCGAGACGCTGGAGTCACTGGTCCCGGCCGAGGGCTTCGTGATGAGCCTGCTCTCTGCGACCGTCATCGTCGGGTTGCTGCAGCCAGTCCAGCGCTTCGCCGAGCGCTTTGCCAGCCGGGTGATGAAGGGTGTCGAAGACACGCCCGAGTACCTGGATCGACAGAAGCGGCACGTGTACCGCGCGATGCTGGAGGGCACCTACCGGGATGGCGGCGTGACCGAGCGAGAGCGCGCCATCCTCGACCGGCTCCGCGTGGAGCTCGGCATCCCGGCGAGCGTCGCGGCCAGCCTGGAAGCCGAGATCGGCTGACGATGGAGGGCCGGGAACGAGATCCGCCCCTTCCCCGCGCCAATCCTGATAGCGAGGTTGGTCTGTTCGCGAAGCTCGACACCTGTCGCTGGAGGAGCTTCCCGATGGATGCGGATCCAGCCAGGGCGGAACCATTGCCGCGGACGTGATTGTCGCCGCCTCGGTCCGCCGTTTCGCTGCGGTCGGCTGCGTCGCCGCAGCGGCCCTCGCGAGCTTCGGCTGCGAGCCGGTCGCGCGAATGGATCGC
The DNA here is from genome assembly GCA_033720355.1 of Gemmatimonadota bacterium. GTDB lineage: Bacteria > Gemmatimonadota > Gemmatimonadetes > Palauibacterales > Palauibacteraceae > Palauibacter. Next base: position 24,601 of record JAWWCR010000007.1, on the reverse strand, counting down.
GCGTCGACGATGACCATCCTCCGCAACGGACGTCTCACCGACGAGATCCGGCAGTACAATTCGAAGTATCTGCTCTTCCTGCCCCTCGTCGATCGCCGAGGGACGGACATCCGGCCGCGACTCGCGGAATCGTGGGATCACTCGCCGGACTATCGGACCTGGACCTTCCACCTGCGGCACGACGTCCGCTGGCACGACGGCGTTCCCGTTACGGCGCACGATGTGGCCTTCAGCCTCGAGCTGTTCGCGCACCCGGACGTGCTCTTCAACGCGCGCATCTGGGGGGTCGACTCGGTCTCGGTCCCCGACGAGCACACGATCACGCTCGTCATGTCGGAGACGATGCTCGGAGATCCCCGGCATTCGTGGCCGGTGTTCTTTCCCAGGCACCTCCTGGAGAATCTCGACCCGGCCGAGTTCTACGAGTGGGATTTCTGGACCCACCCCATCGGAAACGGCCCGTACCGGTTCGCCCGGTACGTACCTCGAACGGCGATGGAGCTCGAGGCGAACGCGGACTTCTATGCCGGGAAGCCATCCATCGAGCGCGTCATCATCCGGTCGGGGAGCCGCAACCCCGTCGTCGAGCTCCGGGGAGGGGCGGCCGATGTCGCCTTCGATCTGAGGCCCGCCGACGTCCTGGCTCTGGGCGACGACCCGCGGTTCGAGGTGTATCACCACGGTGACGGAGCCGAGCTGTACGTCCTCTACTGGAACCACCGACACCCGATGCTCGCCGACGCCGCCGTGCGTCGTGCCCTCGACCACGCGATCGATCGGCGAGAGCTCGCGCGGATCCTGGCCTTCCCGGATGATGTGCCGCTCGTGGGCGGGCTCGGGAACGACGGTCTGCTGGACCCCGAAGGGCGCCGTGAGTGGGATCGGGTCCCCACCCACGACCCTGCGCTGGCCGCGCGGCTCCTGGACGAGGCAGGCTGGGTCGACCGGGATGCGGACGGGATCAGGGAGAAGGGCGGCCAGCAGGCTCGATTCACGCTGCTGGTGCCGCAGTCGGAGGCTCTCGGCGGTGTGGCGCAGGGCCTGCTGCTTCAGGAGCAATTCGAAGACGTCGAGGTGCGGGTCGAGATCCGGCCGGCGGAGTCGGCGGGGCTCGTCCGGGACGCGGTCGAAGGGGGCGACTTCGAGGCGGCCATCACGTGGGTGGACCAGGATCCGCACACGATCCTGCACACGTGGCTCGGCGAACCGACGGAAGCAGGTGGGCGGGCGAGCGAGCTTCGTCCGTTGGGATACCACGACCCCGAGGCCGCCCACCTGCTCGAAGCGCTGATGGCCACACCGGAACCGCGGGCCCGGGACACCCTCTACCTCCGGTTCAACGAGATCTTCCGACGGGACGCCCCGGTCGCGATTCTCCTTCCGGGAGTCTACAACCACGCGGCGAACCGTCGGATCCGCGGGTTCAGACCGAGCTGGCCGTTCGTCCTGAACTATGCGGAGGAGCTGTCGATCGAGCGCCAGCCGTGAAGTGCCGCGTCGTTGGGGGGAACCGGGAAGTGGATTCGCGACGCGGTCCCGGCCGCGTCCCCGGTTCGAGAATCTCGGTTTGATCCGTTACGTCGTCCGACGGCTCCTGCAGGCGATCCCGCTCCTCTTCGGCATCGCCACGATCACCTTCTTCGTGATTCACCTGGCGCCCGGCGATCCGATGGACATGTTTCTCGAGCCTCGTCTCCGCCGGCAGATGGACCCGGAGGCGATCGAGCTCCTGCGACGGAACTTCGGCCTCGATCAGCCCATCCACGTACAGTTCGGGAAGTGGCTCGCGAACCTGGCGCAGGGCGACCTCGGCGTCTCGTTCCAGTATCGCCGGCCCGTCACCGCGCTCATCGCCGAGCGGGTGCCGTACACGCTCCAGCTGGCCGTCCTCGCGCTCCTCTTCGACGCGCTGATCGGGATCGCGCTGGGCATCTATTCGGCCGTCAGGCAGTACTCGCTCGCGGACAGGGTCGTGACGATCGGTTCGCTTGCGGTCTACTCGGTTCCCGCGTTCTGGCTCGCGATCATGCTCGTGATGGTGTTCTCGGTGAATCTCGGCTGGTTCCCGATCTCGCAGACCCGCTCGCTCGACTACGATCTCCTGTCGACCTGGGGGAAGATCGTCGATCGGCTGTGGCACCTGGCGCTACCCGTCTTCGTGCTGGGCGTGGCGCAGGCTGCCGGCACCGCGCGCTACATGCGGAGCCGTCTGCTCGAAGTCCTCAGCGAGGAATACATCATCGCGGCGCGCGCCCGCGGACTGCCCGAGAAGACGGTGATCCTCAAGCACGCCCTGCGGAACGCGCTGATCCCGATCCTCACGATCTACGGGATGAGCCTCCCGTTCCTGCTCGGGGGGGCGGTGTTGATCGAGAACGTGTTCGCCTGGCCGGGGATGGGGCTGCTCGCCACCGACGCCGTGGGGGTCCGCGACTATCCGGTCATCATCGCGACGACGATGATCGCGGCCGTGCTCGTCATCCTCGGGAATCTCCTCGCCGACATCACCTACTCGATCGTCGATCCCCGGATCTCTCTCGGTGTGGAGAAACCCGCGTGAGCCGGCGAGCGCTTCACCTGTTCGGGCTGGCCGCCATCCTGGGCATGGTGCTCGTGCTGCGCCGCGAGGCGTTTCTCGAGCAGTGGTCGAACCCGGCGCTCGACGCCCGGGTCGCGACCCGTTTCGTGGTGATCGCGCCTGTTCTGTGCATGCTCCTCGGTCTGCGCGATGTGCTCGCCCTGTGGAGACCCGCCCGGGAGACGACGCAGAAGGGTGGGTCACGAGCCGAGGGTCACGAAGGCCCCCCCCGACCCGCAGGCCACGGCCGAGGTCCGTACCGCGTCGCCATGCGCAGGTTCGCGGAGAATCGACTGGCGATGGCAGGGCTCTACGCGATCGCGGGCCTGTGTCTGGTGGCGATCCTGGCCCCCCTGCTCGCTCCGTTCGATCCGACGGCGATCGACGACCCGGTCGCCACCCGCCACCTGCCCCCGTCCGCCGAGCACCCGTTCGGCACCGACGAATACGGTCGCGACTGGCTGAGCCGCGCGCTCTACGGCGCCCGGGTCTCGCTGTCGGTGGCGATACTGGCGGTGATGGTCGCGGTGACCGTGGGCACCATCTACGGCGCCGTGGCCGGGTACTTCGGCGGCTTCGTGGACAACGCGCTGATGCGGATCGTCGACGTCATCATGGCGTTCCCCACGTTCTTCCTGATGCTGATGCTGGTCGGCGTCTTCGAGGCGAGCCTGCTCGCCCTCGTCCTGATCATGGGGCTGACGTCATGGACGGGGACGGCGCGGTTCATACGGGGCGAGATCCTGTCGCTCAAGGAGCGCGACTTCATCGAGGCGGCCCGCGCGATGGGCCTGCCGCACCGGATCATTATCTTCCGGCACCTGATTCCCAATGCCCTCGCGCCCGTTCTCGTCAGCGCCGCGCTCATGGTCGGCGGGATGATCGGCGCCGAGGCGGGACTCTCGTTTCTCGGGATCGGGATCCGGCCACCGACCCCGTCCTGGGGCAACATGGTCAGCCAGGGTCAGGACGCGATCTTCGTAGCCTGGTGGGTGGCGCTCTTTCCGGGGCTCCTGCTCTCGATCACCATCCTGAGCTTCAACCTGCTGGCCGACGGCCTTCGCGATGCGCTGGATCCGAAGACCCTCATGCGGAAGTACGTGTAGCCGTGTTGCTCCGGGTGGAGGATCTGGCCGCGACCTTTTTCCTGGATGAGGGCGAGCTCCGCGCGGTCGACGGGGTCACGTTCGAGATCGGCGAGGGCGAGACCGTGGCCCTGGTCGGCGAGTCGGGGTGCGGGAAGACGATCGTGGCGCTGTCCATCCTCGACCTGGTGCCCTCCCCGGGGCGCATCGTCGGTGGCCGGATTCTGTTCGGTGGCCGGGACCTTCATGGGCTGAAGCCCGAGGAGCTCCGCCGCGTTCGAGGTGGCGAGATCGGGATGGTGTTCCAGGAGCCCGGGTCCGCGCTCAATCCGGTGTTTCCCGTCGGCCGGCAGATCGCCGAGGTGCTCGAGCTCCACCGCGGGATGACGCGGCGGGACGCCGAGCTCGAGGCCGTGCGCGCGCTCGGGGGCGTCGGGATCCCGGATCCGGAGACGCGCGCGAAGGCCTACCCGTTCGAGCTTTCCGGCGGTATGCGGCAGCGCGCGGTCATCGCGATCGCCACCTGTACGCGGCCGAAGCTCCTGATCGCGGACGAGCCGACGACCGCGCTCGACGTCACCGTACAGGCCGACATCCTCGACCTGCTCGGCGACCTCCGGGAGCGCTACCACATGGCGACGCTGCTCATCACCCACGACCTCGGCGTCGTCGCCGAGACGGCAGAGCGAACGCTCGTGATGTACACGGGGAAGCTGTTCGAGACCGGACCGACCGACCGGATCTTCGATGAGCCCCTCCACCCGTACACCACGGGATTGCTCCGCGCCGTTCCGCGTCTCGGGTCCGGCCGCGGCGTCCCGCTCGAGGGCATCCCGGGTGCGGTCCCCGATCTCCTTCGATTGCCGTCGGGGTGCACGTTCCATCCGCGCTGCGAGCTGGCGGACGAGGGCTGCACCGACGCCTTCCCGCCGACTCGCGAGATGGGGCCGGGTCGCGAGTGCGCCTGCTACAGGGCGACCACGACATGAGAGAGGAAGCGGTCGGCGGGACGAGGGCGCCTTCAGATCCGGCGGTCGCGGACGCGCGCGCGTTGCTCGAGGTCGAGGGCCTCGAGACCTGGTTCCCGTTCGGAAGCCGCTGGACGACGCGACGCGGCTGGGTGCGGGCCGTGGACGGCGTGGACTTCCTGCTCGCGCGAGGCGAAGTACTCGGGCTCGTGGGAGAATCGGGGTGCGGGAAGACGACCCTCGGCCGGTCGGTCTTGCGGCTGGTCGAACCCACGGCCGGTCGCGTGCGCCTCGACGGGACCGACATCCTGGCACTCCGGGACCGCGAGCTCCGCCCGCTTCGTCGCCGCATGCAGATCGTCTTTCAGGATCCGTATGCCTCGCTGAGCCCTCGCCTCCAGATCCGGAGGATTCTCGCCGAGCCGCTGCTGCTCTACCGCCTGGTCTCGAGATCCGGCGTGGACGACGCCGTCGCCGCGCTCCTGAGCGCCGTCGGACTCGAACCCTACTTCATGTGGCGTTACCCTCATGAGATGTCGGGGGGACAGCGTCAGCGCATCGCGATCGCGCGGGCGCTCGCCTGCGAGCCGGATCTGCTCGTGGCGGATGAGGCGGTCTCGGCACTCGACGTTTCGGTCCAGGCGCAGGTTCTCCGCATCTTGCTCGAGCTTCAGCGTTCCCGGGGGATCGCGATGCTCTTCATCTCCCACGACCTGAGCGTGGTCGAGCGCACCGCCGACCGGGTGGCGGTCATGTACCTCGGCAGGATCGTCGAGGAGGGGCCGACCGACGCCGTGATCGCGTCGCCCCTGCACCCGTACACACAGGCGCTGCTTTCCGCCGTGCCCGAGCCCGATCCGCAAGGACGGGGCGAACGAGTCCGATTGCGCGGCGAGCCGCCGTCGCCGACCGAACCGATCGCCGGCTGCCCCTTCGCCTCCCGCTGCCCCGAGGCGCAGGCCATCTGCCGGCGAGCCCCTCCGCCGGCGCTCGAGCCGAAGCGGGAGGGTCATCTTGCCGCGTGCCACCTTCGGTGAGGTCGGTGTCGGTCCCCGAGGAGTCCTGGATCGAGGAGGAACCATGGTGAGGAGATGCGCCGCGCCCCTGCTCCCCCTGCCGCTGGCCTTGCTTGCCGGGCTGTCCGCGTGCGGAACGGCCGATCGCGACGGGGCGGAGCCGACGGACGGACGGTCGCCTTCCACGCTCAGGATCCTCTTCGAGAGCGACGACTACGTCCTGGGGCCCTCCAGAGACGACTGGCCCAAGTTCCTCGTGTTCGAACCGCTGGTGCGACACTGGGGGACGGGGGCGCAACCGGCTCTGGCGACGAGCTGGGAGCACTCCGACGACTTCCGCACGTGGACCTTCCACCTGCGCGACGATGTCCGGTGGCACGACGGCGTCCCGGTCACCGCGCATGACGTCGCATACAGCCTCGAGCTGTTCCGGTCACCCGACATTGCGCTCCACGGCTTCGCCCTCGGGATCGCGTCGATCTCGGTCCCGAACGAGCATACGCTGGCGCTCACGTTCAACACGCCGCGAGGTCCTAACGGTGCGCTGGCGGGCTGGCCCGTCTTCTACCCGAAGCACCTCATCGAGGAGCTCGACCCGGCAGACTTCTTCGACTGGGAGTTCTGGAAAGGCCCGATCGGGAACGGCCCCTACCGCTACGTGCGGCGCGTCTCGAACACGATGGTCGAGCTCGAGGCGAACGCCGACTATTATGCGGGACCGCTGGCCATCGACCGGATCATCCTGCGGTTGAGCACCGCGAACCCCGTGCTGGAGCTGACGAGCGGCAACGTGGATGCCGTCTACTACCTGTCCTCCCCGGAGCTCGCCGCCCTGGGATCCGATGACAGGTTTCGGACCTACGTCGACTGGGTTCACTCCGAGCCGCAAGCCATCCACTGGAACCAGCGGCACCCGTTCCTCGCCGACGCGGCGGTCCGGCGCGCGCTCGCCCATGCGATCGACCGCCGGGAGCTCGCGCGGTTGCTCTTCCTCCCCGACGAGATGCCCCTCACGGGCGGCTTCTTGCCGGACGACCGGGCCGACGATCTCTACGCCGAGGGGTGGGATCAGGGCCCGGCGTTCGATCCCGACCGTGCGAGGGCTCTTCTCGAAGAGGCCGGCTGGCGGGATCTGGACCGGGACGGCGTACGCGGGCGCGACGGGGTCGACGCCGAGTTCACGCTGCTGGCACGACAGGGCGGCATCCTGAGCACTCTGGAGGCGGCCGTCCTTCTTCAGGACCAGCTCGCCGAGGTCGGCGTGGCCGTCGAGATACGCCCTACCGAGGGCTCGCTCTACCGCGAGCTGTTTCGGGCCGGCGACTTCGACGCGACGGTCAACGACGTCCGCAACGTCCCGGCGGAGCTCCTGCGCGACGGGTTCTTCGGCGAAGGGACCCGGATCGGCTATCGAAACCCGGAGGTCGAACGCCGGCTCGACGCCATCCGGCGGGAGACCGATCCCGCGGCTCAGGAATCGCTGTACGTCGAGGTCAACGAGATCCTGCGTCGCGACATGCCGTTCACGTGGCTGTTTCCGTACTTCGAGGCCTATGCGGCCCACAGGAAGGTGCGGGGTCTTCGGTCGCCCGACCGGTCGAACCCCATCGCCGCCATTCGGGACATCTGGATCGAGGACGACGGAGGCGACCCGTGAGATCCGCCCGCGGAGGACCCGGCGCCTGCGGGCGAATCGGGATCGGGATCTGGGCGCTGACGAGCCTGTCGCTCGCGGCATGCGATGGCGGGACGCGCTCGACCGAATCGCTATCGACGGTCACCGTACATTCGCCCCAGGCGGACGAGTGGCTGTTCGGACCCGCCCAGACCGACGAGCAGATCTTCCTGATGTTCCAGCCGCTCGTTCAGGCCGGTCGCGACGGGGAGATCGAGGGGAAGCTCGCCCGCGAATGGGAGCACTCGGCGGACCGCCGCCACTGGACCGTTCATCTGAGGACGGATGTGCGTTGGCACGACGGCGTGCCGTTCACGGCGCACGATGTCGCCTTTACCGCCAACCTCCTGATGCACCCCGAAGTGGCGCGCGTCGCGCCGGGGGCCTTCACGGTCTCGGTGGTCGACGACGGCACGTACACGGTCGATATCCATACGAACGACGAGCTCGGCGTCGTGACCCCTTCCGGCACTCTCACGCTGGCCGGGATCTACTTCCCGAAGCACCTGCTCGAGGGACTCGATCCGGCGCGGTTCTTCGAGTGGGAGTTCTGGGTTCAGCCGATCGGGAATGGACCGTATCGATACGTCAGGCACATACCCAACACGCTGACCGAGCTGGAGGCGAACCCCGACTTCTTCCTGGGTCGGCCCGCGATCGATCGCGTCGTCTTCAAGTTCGGCGCCGAGAACAAGCTGCTCGAGCTGCGGAGCCGCAGCGTGGACGTCGCGCTCTACGTCGAATGGGCCGACCTGCTCCAGCTCCGGGACGATCCCGATCTGCGCTCGTACTGGAGCAAGGACACGAACGTGTTCATGGGCATCATGTGGAACGTCCGGTCCGGCCCGCTCGCGGATGTCCGGGTCCGGCGCGCACTGACCATGGCGATCGATCGCGCCGGTCTACACGCGGCGATCAATCTCCCCGAAGACACGCCGGTCTTCGACGGCGTCTTTACCGAGCGACAGTACTGGCGGAGCGAGCTTCCCGAGGCGCTGCCCTACGACCCGGGTCAGGCCCGCCGTCTGCTCGCGGATGCCGGGTGGACCCCGGGGCGGTCCGGCATGCTGGAGAGGGATGGTCGGCCAATGGAGATCACGTGCCTCATCATGGCCGAAGACGCCATAAACGTGACTGCCGCCGTCCACGTCCAGGACCGGCTGCGAGACCTCGGCGTCGACATGCAGCTCGTGCCGCTCGAGCCCGGCGTCCTGAACGAGCGCGCCGCCACCGGCGACTTCGGCGCCATCCTGGGCGAGGTGCTGACGCGGCATTCGGGTCTCGCTCGCCGGTTCGGGACGGAGTCGTACCTCGGGTACCAGAACGATCGAGCGATCAGGACGATCGCCGAGCTGGAGGGGGAGCTCGATCCCGAGATCACTGACAGTCTGTACGCGGAGCTATCGCGGACCCTGATCGAGGACATGCCGATGACGGCGCTCTTCCCCGATTACGAGATGCACGTGGTGCACCGTCGCATCGCGGGGCTCTCCACTCCCTTCCGCTCGGTCGCGCTGCGTCACATGGAAGAGCTGTGGGTCGAGGACGAGGAAGATACGGAAGGAGACCGCTGACCTGTCGACAGTCGTGTCGCCAGGCTCCGACCGACATCTCGATGGGGGCGGCCTCCCGAACGGCCCGTCGACTCGTCTCCTTCTCCCGGGCGATCGCGATCAGGGCACCTCCGTCGCCTGCCGCGGTCCGGCCACGGGAACCCGGTTCTCAGCCGCCCGGCTCCATGACCTGTCGAAACGGCTCGTAGTTGCGCAAGGAGTCGTATTCCTCGACCAGCTCGTCCCACGTCCAGTGCGGCCACCCCTCCTCGTGCGCCTGGACGATCAGCCGGACCGCCCGGTCGCGGTCCCCGAGGGTGGCGGCGATGCGCGCTCTCCACTGTGTCGCCCACCCGTTGTCCCCGGGGTTCGAGGCGGCCAGCTCCGCGTAGAATCGGTCGACCTCTTCGGCGAGCGCCCGGTCCCCGAGACGGGCCGCCGCGATGGCCAGGTCGCCACGAGCGATGTGTGGCTCGTGCCCTCCCGCGAGCAGCCGTTCGAACACCTCACGACTCTCGGCCGACCGCCCCGCCGTGCGAAGCGAGCGGCCGATCTCGCGGCGATCCTCGGGACCCTGTCGGACGGAGTCGGGGGCGGCTTCATATAGCTCGAACACCCGATCGAGCACCGCCGCCGCGGCCTCGGGATGACCGTGAGCTCTCAGCTCGAGCGCGACGCGGCGCAGTCGGTAGCCGGTCCGTGGGCTCCAGCTTCGCGTTCGGATCCACTCCTCGACCCACCGTACCACCGCCGCGGGCCGACCCGTGCCGGCCAGGGCCCGCAACTCGGCGTTGTCGGCGACTCCCGAGCGGCCGGTGCCGTTCTCCCGCCATCGCCGCACCCGCTCGAGCTCCTGCTCGTACTGGCCGCGCATGTGGAGCGCCTCGAGCCCTATTCCCCAGTAGAGCCGCTCGGGGATGCCCCTTACAGTGGCAGGGTCCACGTGCGCGAGGATGCGTAGCGCTTCTGCGGGACGGTTTAGCCACAGGGCCTGTTGGGCCAGCAGGGCCTGCCACTGACCCGTGGGCGAGAGGTCCACGAGATGGTGCAGCGCGTCGTATTCTCCCCTCAGGTCGCCCCGGATCCTCGCAAGGTGGTGGTCGAGCATCGCGCGGTCCCAGGGCGCCAGCTCGTCGCGGCGCGGAGTGAGGACCCGGGCCAGGGAATCGCGGGGTCCCCGGCCCGTAAGCGAGAACGCCTCCATCGCCCAGATCAGCGCCGACGTGAAGGTCGAATCCCGGGCAGCCGCCTCGAGAAAGCGGTGCCCGGCGTCGAGGTATCGCTCATCCTCGAGCATCTCGAGTCCCTCGGCATAGATTCGGTACGATTCGAAGCTCGGGGGCTGGCTCGCGACATCCGCCCAGTCGGCCATTCGCGGGTCGACGACCGTGGCCAGTGCTCCGGCGATTCGGCGGCGGAGCTCCTCGATCGCGGCCAGGGGGGACGACCGGGGCATGACGATCGGCTCCAGAGAACGCAGGACGGCTCCGCTCTCGACCTCGAGCACGTATGCCGTGAGGACGACATCCGACCTGTCCCGTTGCAGGGAGCCGGCGACGACCAGTTCGGCTCCGACCGCCGCTCCGACCTCGATCCAGCTGTCTCCGTCCGCGCGCGGCGAGGTCACGGGGACGACTTCGAGGAGGCCGGTGGAGATCAGTCCGCGAGCGATCCAGTCGGCGGCGATCCCGGCCTGGCGCTCGAAGTCCCGATCGCCCGTGCGGTTCTCGAGAGCGGCCACCAGCACCCGGGGGCGATCCGGCGCGGGTGCACCGCGCCGCTCGAGCCAGCCCCTCGCCCCCACCACTACGGCGATCATCGCGGCAACGAGCAGGGCCGTACGGGCGACCCTGCGGGGTGGAGACGTCGGGCCCTGGCGGAGTTCGACGCGAGTGGCCGCCGAGCCGCCGACCTCGGAGGCGGAATCCGGCGGGAGGCGGTCACGGTCGCTGGCCCGTACACCTTCCCGAACCAGACGGAACGTCTCGGACGAGACCTCCAGACCCAGCTCGTCCCGAAGCCGGTCGGCGAACCGCTCGAGCTCGCGGGTCGCGTTCGCCTGGTCTCCGCGCTCGACCAGGAATCGCAGGAGACGCCGGAGCAGTCGCTCTTCGAAGGGGCGAATCTCGAGCGCGTAGCGGATCCAGCGGATCGCCTCGACAGGGTTCCCGGCGGCCTCCTCCTCGTCCACCAGATTCTCGGCGGCTTCGACAGCCTGCCGTACATAGTGCTCGCGCTCGGTGTCGAGCCACCGTTCGAACGCGCGGCTTCCGTCGAGGTAGAAACCCTGGAGAAGCTCGCCGCGGTACAGCTCCAGGGCGCGTCGCGGCTCGCTGTCGAGCGCCGCGTCGAACGAAACGACGTCTGTCCAGACGAGGTCGGGGTCGAGGCCGACCTGGTTGCCGTGGGTCGATATGGCGCCTTCGCCGATGACCGAGCGGAGGACGTACACGGACTGGTTGAGGGCCCTGCCCGCGTTCTCCTGGCCGAGCTCGGGCCAGAACATGGCGAGCAGCTCGTCGCGGGGTCGTGCGCCGTAGGGTCGGGCGCAGGCCAGGTATGCGAGGACCGCCGCGCGCTTGGGGCGTGAAAGCACGGCGGCCGGATCGACCACTTCGCCCGGACCGAGCAGCTCGAACGTCCCAAGCGCCCGGATCTCGATCAAGCTCACCTCCGAGACCTCATGGTCGGAGCGCGGCCCCGTGCCCGGGTGCGCCCCGAAGTCGATCCCGAAAGCTCACGCGAGTGGCGAGCGGCATCAAGTGGGCCTCGCCGCCGCCGCGGCGGCTCCCCACCCGAGCGTGGACGGCCGCGCTGTCAGCGATTCAGGGTCATCCTCACCGATCCGCCATTCGGACAGATCAGTTCGATCTCCTCGCCTATCGACGTGTCCCAGCTAACGATGCTGCCGCCCGTGAAGTCGTACACGTCCGTGCTCGGGCTCGTCACATCCGCCCCGCTCACGCGAGTGCGGTAGCCACGGCCGTCGACGTCATCGAACCACGTCTGGTTGATATTCCCGTTCATGTCGTCGGCGACCTTCCGATCGATGGCGAACCGGAAGTCGCGGCTTTGCGGGGCGTCGGTCAGTCGATCGATCAGACGCTGCAGGCCGGCCGGATCGGATGCCGCCAGGTCCGGGGGATCGGTCACGCACCCTCCGAGGGCCGCGGGGGTTGGCGATCCCGCCGCGGCGAAGAGAGACAGCGCGTCGACGATGTCGAAGTCCTGGCCGCCCCCGGAGCCCGACAGCCAGTTCTTGCTGTCCTTCGAGATCACGACCGGCTGCGAGCTGGCGGTGGTCACGTCGCCCGTCAGATCGATGGTGGCGTTCCCGGCCGGCGCCGGCGGATCGCCGCACGACGGGTGACCGGGACATGACGGTTTCGCGAACCGTACGTCGGTGGCATCGGGACCCGAGACGCCCTTCGGGTCGGAACAGCCGATGACGAGCGCCGTGATGGCCAGAGCGAGCGGGGTCGGGTGATTCGACAGCTTCATGTTCCACCTCCGGGTCGAGAGTGCTGCGAGGTCCGACGGGCCAGCCTAACCGGGGCGAATCACGGTCGGATCACCGTGGCGGTGATCCCGATGGGCGAGCGCATGCCGAGAGCGAGTGGACGGCGACGTCGGTGGGTGTGTGCCCTGACCCGTCGCGCCCCACCTCCGCCGCCCCCTAGATTGACTCCCTACACCGGAGTCATCCCCCCTCAGGACCGCCGATCACCGCGAGGAGACGAATGCTGAATCGACGCGATTGGTTACGGATCACGGCGGGCGCCGGCGCGGCGTTCGCGCTCAACGGATGTGCGGAGCGGGGCGAGGCCCGCGATGCCGACGGAATCGCGGTGGCCGCGAGCGACGGCTCCGCGAGCACCGGGTCGGACCAGATGAGCGAGATCCTGAAGCCCATCCCGTCGACCGGCGAGGAGATCTCGGTGGTCGGTCTCGGAGGGCGCTGGATCTCGACGCGCTCGACGCCCGAGGAGCTGCGGGACCACCGCGAAGTGCTGCACGTGCTGGCCGAGAACGCCCCGTCGTCGGGCCGCATGTTCGACAGCGCCGCGGGGTACGGCGGCGGTGCCTCCGAGGACCTGTCGGGCCAGTGGGCGGCCGAGGACGGTTTCCAGGACCAGATCTTCTGGGCCACGAAGGTCAACGTCGTGGGCCGCGACGACGACTCGGCCGATCCCGCCGCGGTCCGAGCGCAGATCGAGCGCTCGTTCGAGCGGATGGAGCTCGACGTGATCGATCTGAACCAGGTCCACAACATGGGCGACCCGCCCACCCAGCTCGGCATCCTCCAGGAGTACAAGGAGGAAGGCCGGATCCGCTACATCGGGATCACGACCACGAGCTCGAACCAGTACGGGCACCTCGCGCAGGTCATGCGCGAGTATCCGCTCGACTTCATCGGCATCGACTACGCCGTGGACAACCGCGTCGTCGAGGAGACGATCCTCCCGCTCGCCATCGACGAGGGGATCGCGGTCATGGTCTACCTGCCGTTCGGCCGCAGCCGCATGTGGGACCGGATCGGCGACCGGGCGCTGCCCGAGTGGGCCGCCGAGTTCGATGTGACGGCGTGGTCGCAGTTCATGCTCAAGTACGTGATCTCGCACCCGGCCGTCACCGTGGCGGCCCCGGGCACCGGCGACCCCGAGCACATGCGCGAGAACCTCGGCGCGGCGTTCGGGCGGCTTCCGACGGAGGAGCACCGCCGGATGATGGTCGAGCTGGTGGACGCCCTGCCGAGCGCCTGAGCGGCCTTTACCGTCCTGCGTGGACAGCTTCGCCGGTCTGCACGCCGGCGAAGCTGATGGGCTGCGGATAGCCGCAGCCTGATCATGTCCGACCGGGTCCCGAAGGGTACGTGATGAGCCCTCCGACACGTGGCCCCGGTATGTCTTCGTGTCAAAGCCGGTCGTTCGCGGTATTGTTCGCGACCCGGATGCCGGCACCGGCCAGTCGGGAGTTCTCGCGAGGAACGGCGCATGACACAGTCCACGTTCGAGCGCTACGGCGGCTTCGCCACCGTCAGCAAGGTAGTTCTGGCCTTCTACGAGAAGGTCATGGAGTCCGACGTGCTCGCCGATTACTTCGAGAGCGTGGACATGCGGCGGCTCGTCGACCACCAGACGCAATTCGTCTCACAGCTCATGGGCGGGCCGGTCGCTTACACCGACGACATGCTCCGCCAGCTCCACGCACGGCTGGGGGTCCACGACGAGGCGTTCGACGAGATGGTCGAACTGTTCACCGAGACGCTCGAGGACTTCGAGCTCGATGACGACGACATCGACGCGATCGCGGGCGAGCTCTCGGTTCGCCGGCCGCTCATAGTGACCGTAGGCGAGGATGGGCGGGGTTGAGGCCGTCCCTCGAGGGCGGGGCGGCATGAACATCGAGCACTTCAGCGAGATGCTGCTCGACTCGGCGCGGGTCGGGCTCGCGATCGTGCGGGGCGAGGACCTCCGGATCGCCTTCCACAACGCGCGTTTCGAAGAGTGGTTCCCCAACGCCACGCGTGAGGGGATTCGGGTCGACGAGCTCTTCGAGATCGATACGGACCGTCTGCGGAAACGGATCGAGCGCGGCCGTCCCTACACGAAAGAGACCGAGACGAAGGTCGGGCGGCGACCGATCTCGGTCGCTCTGACGTTCTCCACCTATGAAGAGGGCGACGCCGACCACCTCATCCTCGAGTGCCAGAACGTCTCGAAGCTCAAGGAGCTCGAGTACATGATCGAGTCGTACTCGAAGATGATCGAGCGGCAGAACCGCAAGCTCAAGCGGGAGAACGAGCGAGCCGAGAAACTCCTCCTCAATATCATGCCGAAGAAGGTCTACGAGGAGATCCAGGAGTTCGGGGTCACGACTCCCGAGCGCTTCGAGGCCGCCTCGATCCTGATGCTCGACTTCGTCGGCTTCACGGAGATGGCGGCGGTGCAGGATCCCGCGACGCTAGTCTCCGAGCTCAACGACATCTTCACGGCGTTCGACCAGATCGTCGAGCAGTTCGGATGCGAACGGATCAAGACGATCGGGGATGCCTACATGGCGGTGTCGGGCGTGCCCGAGCCCACCCCGGACCACGCGCAGAACATCGCCAAGGTCGCGCTACTGTTGAGGCGATATGTCGAGCGGCGCACCTCGGCGGTGACGGGGAAGTGGGAATGTCGCATCGGGTTGAGCTCGGGGCCGGTAATCGGGTCGATCGTCGGAATCCACAAGTACGTCTATGACATCTTCGGTCCCGCCGTGAACATGGCGTCGCGGCTCGAGGCCCAGTCGGACGCGATGGAGATCACCGCCGACGAGACGTTGTACGATCTCATCCGTTCCGATTTTCGTTTCGAGGAGATCGGCGAGCGGGAGATCAAGGGTCTGGGAGCCCACCGATTGTACCGGCTGACGGGCGAGGGGAAGCAGTCGGCGAGACCCTCGGGCGGCGTGCGGCCGCGAGCCGACTGACGCGGCGGTCTCGCGGATGACGGTCGACGGACTCGGGCTCGTCGCGGCATTTCTCATCGCGCATTGTCTCGGCGACTTCAGCCCCCTGTCGACCGAACGGATGCTGGAGGCCAAGCGTGAGGCCCGGGCGAGCGGGATCTTCGGGCACGCCCTGGTGCACGGCGGCCTCGTCGCGCTGGTCGTACTCGTCCTCACGGACGCCGGCCTGCCGCTCGCCGCTCTCGCCGCGGCGGTCGAGGTCGCGACCCACTTCGCGATCGACGTGGCGCGCGCCAGGGCCGGGCGCCGTTGGGCACCTCTCGGAGACGTCGAATCGCGGGCGTTCTGGTATGCGCTCGGGGTCGACCAGCTGGCGCACGGGCTGGTGCTCGTGGGGATCGCTCGTCTCGTGACCGCGGGCTAGACGGGGATCGGACCCATCACTCTGGTGCGGACGGCTTCGAATCGGGGGTCGTCGCGTATCGCATCGAAGCCGTGCTCGACGTCGATGAGGGCCAGTGCCACGTCCCGGCCCTCCGCCGCCCGCTCGAGCGCCGACAGCGCTTCGTCCGTCTCGCCCAGTCCCGCGTGCACCTGCGCGATACGCAAGGGCGACACATACGTCTTCGAGCGGCGGCGCTTCTCGAGCTCGCCGGCGAGACGACGCGCCTCGTCGAGGTCGCCGATCGTCGCGCGGGCGAACGCCAGGGCGGCGACGACCGAGACCGCATCGGATGAGACCCTCGACGCCTCCTCGAACAGCTCCACGGCCTCCTCCGAGCGCCCGACCCCCAGGAGCGCCCAACCCAGAAAGTAGCGGGCGAGCCAGAACGTGGGGCTGTTGTCGATGAGCCTCCTGAATCTGTCCACGGCCGGTTCGACCTTCCCCTCGTAGTAGTCGACGAGGGCGGCGCTGATCGCGATCGAGGGCGAAAGCGGATCGATCTCACGCGCGTGTTCCATCGCGGTGCGGGCCTCGGAGAAGCGCCCCCTCGGGATCAGAACGTGCGTCGCGTACCACTGGTGGGCGATCGCGTAGTTGGGCGCGAGCTCGGTCGCGCGTCTGTAGCTCGCCTCCGCGCCCGACCAGTCCCACTCGTAGAGGGAGTGGACGCTCCCGAGCGCCGCGACCGCCTCGGCCTGATCGCGGTGGATCTCGAGCGCCCGCTCGGCGGCCCTGCGGGCCAGGGGCATCACCTCGTGCGGCGGTTTCATGCCGTAGATCCCCTGCGTCACATACGTCTCGGCCAGGGCCGCGTACGCGAGGCCGAAGGCGGGATCCTCCGCGACCGCCCCCTCGAGGTGCTCGATGCTGCGCGTGAAGCTCTCCGCGGTCCGCCGGTTCCACTCGAGACGGCTCTTCAGGTAGAGGTCGTAGGCGGCGAGGTTGTCCGTCGCGCCGCCGATGAGGCTGCTCGGCGTGCCGGATGCGAGCTCCGCGTCGAGCGAACGGGCGATCTGTCGGGCCACGTCGCTCTGAAGCTCGAAGATGTCCGTGAGTTCGCGGTCGTACGTCTCGGTCCAGACGTGCTCGTCGGTCGCCGCGTCGGTGAGCTGGCTGACGATCCGAACCCGTCCCTCGTCGCGTCGCACGCTTCCCTGGAGCACGGCCCCGACGTCGAGTCGCCGACCGATCTCCCGGATCGGGCCGTCGTGGTCCTTCAGCCGGCTGACGGCAGCTCGCGAGATGACCTTCAGGTTGCGCACCTTCGCCAGCTGCGCGATCACGTCCTCCGTGATCCCCTCGCAAAAATACTCCGTGTCGGGGTCGCGATTCAGGTTCTGGAAGGGGAGGACCGCGACCACGTGTCGGCCCGGGCTACGGGTAGCGGCGGTCCGTCGCCCCCCGGAGATGAGGCCCCGAAGCCGCGCGAAGATCCCGTCGCGTTCGTCCTCTCGGCGCGGCGCGGCGAGTCCGCGCTCCCTGTCCCAGCGATCGAGCGCTCCCTCGAACTCGGCCGCGTCGTACCAGCGATCCTCCGGCTCGACGCTGAGCGCTCGCTCGAGGACCCGGCGAAGCGAGGGCTGCACGCCGGACCAGTCGGGGGGATCCCCGCTCGCGGGAGATGGCCACCTGCGGCCCGTAAGGGCTTCATAGAGCACGGCGCCGAGCCCGTACACGTCCGACTGAGCGGTCGCCACACCCCGGAACTGCTCCGGAGCCATGTAGGCCGGAGTCCCGAGCCAGCCGGCCCCGGTGATGGACTCGTCGCCGTCCCGGGCGAGGGACTTCGCGATGCCGAAGTCCATGATCAGCGCGTACGTAGGCGTGAGCATGACGTTGCCGGGCTTGATGTCGCGGTGGATCACGCCCTGCTGGTGCGCCGCGTCGAGACCACGCGCCACGTCGCGTCCGATCCGCGCGACCTCGTCGGCGGGAAGCGGCCCCGTCCGATCGAGCCGCTCACCGAGCGACTCGCCGCGGATGAACGGCATGATGAAGTAGAGGGTATGCCCCACGACCCCGGAGTCGAGCAGCGCCAGGATGTGCGGGTGCTGGAGACGGGCGGTGATCTCGATCTCGCGCCGGAACCGCAGCCGCATCGGTTCGGTCGTCAGGTCCGGCCGAACTGTCTTGATCGCGACCGGACGATCGTGTTTCCGGTCACGCGCCAGGTACACGGCGCCCATCCCGCCGACGCCCAGCACGTCGTTGAACTCGTAGCGCTCGCCGAGCGCGAGGCGCAACGCGGCCTGCGATTCGGACTCGGACAAACTCGATCGACCGGGTAAGGGAAGATGCGCGTGGAATCGCCGCAAAGTGCCGGGCTCACGCGCGGTCATCAACCCGCAGGGGCGTTGGATCAGTCGGTGGTCGGACCGGGGGCGGGGATCGTCGACTGCGCGCGGCACTTCTCGATCGCGGCGAGCAGCACATCCTCGTCCGCCGGTTTGCAGAGATAGGCGGCGGCGCCCGCCGCCAGCGCCCGCTCGCGAGCCTCCGGCGAATCGTGCCCCGTTATCACGATGACGGGCACCGGAACGCGCGCCTCCGCGAGCCGCTCCTGAACCTCGAAGCCGGTCATCCCGGGCATGTGAAGGTCGAGGATGACGTAGTCCGGGACGCTCTCGCGGATCGAGCGCAGGAATTCCTCGCCGGACGCGAACGCGTCCACGGTGAAGCCCGCCGCGACGAGCAAGCGCTGAAGCGCTCTGCACATCGAGGGCTCGTCATCTACAACGGCGATTCGATCGCCTCCCTCGCTCACGCTCCAACGCTACGGGGCTGTTGGGCGGTCGGTAACTGTACCTTGGGGCAGGATACGCCCCCCATCGAAGATCCGGGCTCGGATCAACCGTCCGGCGTCAGATCGGCGAGCGCGGCGAGGCGGGCCAGCTCGGCCACCGAGCGCACATCCAGCTTCGACATGACGTGGTTGCGGTGATACTTGACGGTGCGTTCCACGATGCCCATCTCCGTCGCGATCTGCTTGTTCAGTCGACCGGCAATTACACGCTGCGCGACCTCGCTCTCGCGCGGGGTCAGCGTCGCCCACCGACGCCGGAAGTCGATGACCTCGCCCCGGTCCTGCCGCCTGATGGCGTCCCTCTCGAGCGCCGCGTCGATGGCCGCCAGCAGGACGTCCTCATCCACCGGCTTGGTCAGGAAGTCGACCGCCCCATGCTTCATGGCCTGCACACTGGACGGAATGTCTCCGCGCCCCGAGAGAAACACGATCGGCCGCTCGCAGCCGCTCGCCTCCAGAGCCTCCTGAAGCTCGAGTCCGGTGAGCCCGGGCATCGCGAGGTCGAGCACGAGACAGCCCGGCTCGCGCGGATCGTGCGCCGCGAGGAAGTCCTCGGCCGAGCGGAACGCCCCGATGGTCAGACCGGCGGCCGACAGAAGACGCGACACGCCCCTCAGGAACGATGGATCATCGTCGACGACGTACACGACCGGCTCCCTCGTGTCCATCAGTCGATCGCGGGGATGCTGACGAAAAACGTGGCGCCCTCGTCCGGGTTGTTCACGGCCCAGAGTCGTCCGCCGTGCGCCTCCACGATGCGGCGGCAGATGCCCAGACCCATGCCGAGCCCGCCCTGCTTGGTGGTGAAGAAGGGCTGGAAGATGTCTTCGAGCAGATCGGGGTCGATACCGACGCCGCGGTCCGCGACCGTGAGCCGGGCGCTTCCGTCTTCCATCCGTTCGGTCCCGACCCGCAGGATCCGCCGGCCGGGGAGCACCGTCGACATGGCGTCGCTCGCGTTCTTCAGCAGGTTCAGGATCACCTGCTGCAACTGGACTCGATCGCCGCGAACCCTCGCGACCCCGCGGTCGGCGAGTCCGGTCCGCAGCATGACCCTGTTCTCCACCAGCTCGGCGTGGATCAGACCGAGCACTTCGTTCGCCAGCTCGGACAGCTCGATCTCCTCGTGGTGAGACTCGCCCCTCTCGAGCAGGCCTCGCAGCCGTGCGATGACCTGACCCGCTCGCCGATCGTCCGCGATGATGTCCTCCAGGATCTCTCCGATCTCGTCGAAATCGGGATCGTCGCGAGCCAGCAGGCGACGCATCGCCTGCGCGTTGCTGAGGATCGCCCCCAGGGGCTGGTTGAGCTCGTGCGCCAGCGACCCCGAGAGCTCGCTCAACAGCGCGACGCGGGAGAGTCGCGCGACTTCGGCGCGTCGAAGCCGCGCCTCGAATTCGGCCTGTTGCCGCGCGGTGACGTCGCGCAGCACGACATACATGAGCGCCTGATCGCCGTCGCCCACGCGTGACACGGAAGCCTCGATCGGGAACTCCTCGCCGTCGGCCCGTAGTCCTCGAATCTGATCCAGGTAGTTGGACAGGCCGTCGGCCCCCTCGGGTTCGCCGGGCTGCGGGAAGCCGTCGAACCGGGGCTGTCTCAGGTGGGTGGAGACGAACCGTGTGAACGGCTGGCCGAGAACATCGGACGGCTGGCAGAGAAACATCTCCGCGGCGGCGCGATTGAACTGGACGACTCGGCGTTCCGCATCGACCGCGACGATCCCTTCAGCGGCCGAGTCGACGACATGGCGCAGACGCGCCTCGCGGTCGGTCAGCGCGACTTCACTCTGTCTCAGCCGACGCCCGAGCTCGGCGGCGCGGGCCACGTCGTGACCGAGCGCCAGCCCCATCGCCACGGTCGCGCCGAGGAAGATCACGCTGGACATGTAGGGAGACCGAATCGCCCCGGACATGACGAGCCCCGCATGCACGACCGAGGCGAACACGAAGAGGAACAGACCGCCGCCGACCAGCACGGCCCGCCGACGGTCGTCGGAGTCGCCGTTCCGCCAGAGGCGCACGGCCGAGTCGAGGATGAATGCCAGCAAGAACGCCAGGGAGAGTCGCGCCAGCCACGTCCAGGGGTCCCCGACACCCTCGGCGACGGTGATGCTCTGCCCGAGGATCTGAACCTGACGCAACCCCGTGATCTCGCTGTGCGTCAGGTTGACCGGGAGCGCGAAGTTCACGGCCAGCGCCGTCAGTCGGGTCACCCAGGCCGCATGGCCGAGCCACATCCGCCCCGGGCCGAAGGTCAGGTGGATGAACGCGACGATCGACGCCACGACCGTGAAGATCGGGAGGTGTATCCAGCGCTCGAACGCGACGAAAGTCTCGACGGTGGCCGCGTGCATCATCCCCAGCTCGCACACGGCGATCGCGACAACGGAGAGCGCGACGGCCGCGAAAGCGAGGCTCGAGCGGACGGTGCGGTCCAGCGCCCAGACGCCGAGGTGCACGGTCGCGAACGTGAGGCTGACCGCCGCCGAAGCACCCCAGATCGCGTCGAGCCAGTTCATGCTTCACACCGGAGACGGACGAATGGGACGGGCATCGGGAGAGTAGTACGGCTGGCTGGTCTGGAGTCCCGCGTCGGAAGAGCCCCCGGCACCGGGGATGCCGCCCGTCTTCGCACGCTTGCGAATCGGGGCGACCCACGGCCGAAGCTACCGTCACTCCCTGACCGAATCCACCCGAGACGCGACGAGCCGGCGGCCGACGATCTTGCGTATAGGGGGGTGGACCGGAGACGCCGGGGTGCGCGGCGTCCTACCCGACGGCACGAGCGTGCGTGCGCCGGGGCTCGTATGAGGGCCGGTGGATGGGCGACACGCCGTTTTATCGTCGGAGATCGAAGGATGAATCGGGATCGTGTGACCCTCGCGCGGGCGGCCCGACGCTCGCGTCGTTCGGGGGTAGCGCGTCTTGTCGGGTGTGCTGTGTTTTCGCTGCTGGTAGCCGGGTGCGGCCTCGGGCCCGAGTCCGACGAGCCGAACCTCGTCAGGTCGGTGATCGACCCTCCGCCCGAGTACATCGAGTGGTGGCGCGAGCTCGAGACGTGCAGCGGACTGGACGGCGACATGCGTCGCCTGACCTTCTTCGAGGTCGTCCAGCCGGTGATGTTCGAGGGGCGACAGTTCCCGTGCGGCGGCGGAGCCCTGTGCAACGGGATGTGGGAGGCGCCGCACGACATCACTCTGGCCCCTCGCTATGTGAACCACGCGCGTCTGGTAAAGCACGAGATGCTGCACGACCTCGTTCGCACTCCGGGTCACCCGCCGGTCTTCGAAGCGTGCGACGTGACGTGGGACGCCGGGCACGCCCGGGAGCGACTCGCCTACCCGTAACAGCCGTCAGGCGAACCGCCTTCGGTACTCGCGCGGGGTGACGCCGAGGTTGCGGTCGAACGCCAGCCGCATCCCGTCGGGCGTCCCGTAGCCACACTCGCGGGCGATCCGGTTTATCGACATGGCCGACTGTTCGAGATGGCGGCGGGCGGTCTCGAGCCGGGACAGCTCGACGAACCGGCCTGGCGTGAGACCGATCTCGCGCGAGAACACCCGCGTGAAGTTGCGGGGGCTCATCGCCGCGAGCTTCCCGAGCCGATCGACCGTGAGGTCATCCGCGAGGTTGTTCGCCACGGGAGAGACGACGGCGCGGATCCTCGAGTCGTCGGTCTCGAGCCTCGCCAGGTGCGTGCTGAACTGCGCCTGGGTGGCCGGCCGTCTGAGGAACATGACGAGCCCCTGCGCGACCCGTAGCGCGAGCTCGGAGCCGAAGTCCTCCTCGACGAGGGCGACCATCAGGTCGAGGACGGATGTCAGACCGGCGGAGGTGTAGTACTTGTCGTCCCTGACGTAGATGGGCTCGGTGTCGAGCCGGACGCGGGGGTAGCGCCGGCAGAAGTCCTTGCCGAGGGCCCAGTGCGTGGCCGCCCGGCGACCGTCGAGCAGCCCGGCCTCGGCGAGGATGTAGCTGCCGATGCAGGCGGTGACCATGCGGCGGGCACGCGGAACGAACTCCCTCACCCACGCGATGAATCTGTCGTCGCGCAGACAGTCTGCGGCGAGGTCGACGGCCTGGAAGACCACCGTGTCGACGTCCCCTTCGACGTCGTAGCACGACCGATCGACCGCGATCCGCAGACCTCCGAGCTCGAAGACGGTGCCTGGCCCGCTGCACGCGAACTCGATGTCGTACATGAGATCCTCGCGACCCGAATGGGCGAGGAAGTAGTTCGCCTCGTTCAGCACGGTCAGTGGGCCGATCAGATCGAACGGATCGGCATCCGGGACGGCCACGAAGAGCACGCGCCGCCTCCCTTCGGTCTTCGGGGTCGCCCGCACCGAGTCGACGGTGGGCATGTCGACGTCGAGCACCGCGATCTTCGGGGCGGGGTCGAGAGAAAGGGCCATGGCAGGATGTCCGGGTCCGGGGTCGGGAGCGGGGATGGCACGATACTTCGCATATTTGTCATTGTGCCATCGGCCGCCCGAACGTAGCGTCGGCCCGTGTCCCGCCGCACGCCCGGCGACGGTCAGGGCAGTTCGAGCAGGAGCGCCACATGGCCACGATGGAAGTAGATGTGGGGCCCGGAGTGGAAGAGGTACTGGAGCGCGCCGCCGCGCTGGAGCCGCTGATTCGCGCCGCTTCGGACGAGGCCGAGACGGCGTGCCGGGTGTCCGACCACGTCGCGGAGGCGCTCAAGGAAGCGGGGATCTTCCACCTGTACCGGCCGAAGAGCCTCGGCGGGCTGGGGCTGGACCCCGTATCGGGCCTCAAGGTGATCGAGGAGCTCGCGCGGATCGACAGCGCGGTCGGGTGGAACGTCGCGCTCCCCAATTCGCAGGAGCCGTTCGGCGCGTGGCTGTCGGAGGAGACCGCGGCCGAGATCTTCGGGTCTCCGGATACCGTCCTCGCCGGGTCGTTCTTCCCCGCACGGAAGGCGGTGTCCGTGGAGGGAGGCTACCGGCTCAGCGGTCGGTGCACCTTCAACAGCAACTGCCACGCGGCGACGTGGATCATGGGGCTGGCCCACGTACACGACAGCGACGGGCCGCGGCTCGACGAGAACGGGCAACCGGCCACTCTGCTCACGTTCTTCCGCAAGGAGGACGGCAGGATCATCGACAACTGGGACACGCTCGGGATGCGCGGTACTGGAAGCCACGATGTGGCGTGCGACGACCTGTTCGTCCCTGCGGACCGCGCGATCTCCTTTGCGCCGCTCGAGACACCGAGCCCGGCGTATGCGGGGCCGTTCCACCGACTGACGATCTGGCCGTCGATCGCGACGAACGCCGTCCCGGCGCTCGGCATCGCGCAGGCCGCGATCGACGACTTCGTCGATCTGGCGCGGAAGAAGACGCCCTCCTACACGACGACGACGTTGAGGGACCGCCCCGTGGTGCAGCTACGGTTCGCGAAGGCCGTCGCGAAGGTCGAGTCGGCGCGCGCCTATGTGCACGAGGTCTTCGAGGATGCGTGGCAGCGGGCGCGTGCGGGGCGCGACCTGGAGATGGCCGACCGCGCCCGGTTGCAGCGCGCGATCAGCAACGCGCCGCTGGCCGCGGCGGAGGCGGTGGACCTCATCCACTCGCTCGTCGGCACCGCCGGGATCCGCAACGACGGACCGTTCCAGCGGTACTTCCGCGACGTGCACGTGCTCACGCAGCACGCCTACACCTCCGAGAGCCGGCTCACGGCGGTCGGTCAGGTGGCGTTCGGTCTCGATCCCGACTGGGGGTTCTTCCACTTCTAGGTGTGCGTCGCAAGGACGTTGGTCACCCTGAGCTCGACGAGTCGGTCGAAGGGTGTCTGACGTCCGATCCCGGCGTGTCGCCGGGTGAGGTTGTAGTAGTCCAGCCAGCGCCGAAGGGTGGCCGTCCGCTCCGCTGTGGTGTGGTACGGCCGCCCGTAGGCCCACTCTTCGATCGATGTCCGGATGAAGCGCTCCACCTTCCCGTTCGTCTTCGGCGTGTAGGGCCGGGTGAAGATGTGCCGGATCCCGAGCGCCTCGAGGG
>JAWWCR010000006.1:0-51093 GCA_033720355.1 Gemmatimonadota bacterium | reverse complement strand
CGCCGAACGCGCCCTCGATGAACCAGTCGACGGTGCCTGCGACGTGGCTGACCTGCGCGGCGACGGTAAACATGCCCTCGCCGGGCGCGAACCCCGAGTCGCTCTCGTCGAGCGCCGACATAGTCCCCGTGAGGTGTTTGAGGGAGCTATCGAGCTGCGCGACGAGACCTGGGGCTGCGGACATGGCGGGCCTCCTGTTTTCGGTTTTTGTTCGGCCACCCAAGGTCGCTCGCGCGGTCGACGGTGTCAACCGGGACGGTCTTGCTCGCGAGGGCGGCCCTGCACCAATGTCGATTGTCCGGCGAAACCCGCCCACCCGGAGGATCGATGACGACGCCCCCTCGCGCAGTGCTCGCGACCCTCATCCTGGCGACGGCGTGCGCCACCCCCGAACCGGCCACCGAGGAAGCCGCCGGCGGGGCGGACCTCGACTACGAGACGACGGAGGTGGCCGACGGCGTATTCCGTTTCCGGTGGATCGGCCACAACACGCTGTTCGTCGTGACAGACGAGGGCGTGGTCGCCTTCGATCCCATCTCCGTCGAAGCGGCCGCCGTGTACGCGGACGAGATCCGGGCGCACGCCCCGGGGGCCGAGCTCGCCGCGATCGTCTATAGCCACCGCGATGCGGATCACGCGACCGGGGCCGCGGCGTTGCGCGATGCGCTTGGCACGGCGGCCCCGATCTACGCCCACGCGAACGCGCTCGACCCGCTCGTCGCCGCCGCCGATCCGGATCTCCCGCCGCCGGACATCACCTTCGAAGACCGGCTGGATCTGGCCGGTGGCGAGATCCAGCTCCACTACCTGGGTCGCAGCCACAGCGACGACATGGCGGTCGCCTACCTGCCGGGACCGAGGACCGCCTTCGCCGTCGATTTCGTCTCGGCGGACCGCTTCGGGTACCGGGATCTGGCGACCTTCTACTTCCCGGACATGCACGACGCGATCGCCGGGCTGCTCGAGATCCCCTTCGAGACGATCGTGTTCGGCCACGGCCCGTCCGGCGATCGCGCCACGATCGAACGGCAGGCGCGGTACTACCGCGACCTCGAAGCGGCCGTTCGCGAGGCGATCGACGCCGGGGCGAGCGAGGACGAGGCCGCCGCCGGGATCCTGCTGGAGGACTATGACGGGTGGGAAAGATACGAAGAGTGGCGCGAGCTGAACGTCCGGGGAATGTACCGGAAGCTCGCCGACGGCTGAGTCGGCGGGAGGGACACATGCCACCCTGCCGACGGAGACCGCGCGCCCGCCTCCTGGGGGGCCTCGCGTTGCTCGTCGTCGGTTGGGGCCCGCTCGCGGGGAGCGCGGCCGCGCAGGGGGTCACCACGTCCGGGGTCGCGGGGAGAGTGACCGACGAGGACGGCGTGCCGGTCCCCGGCGCCCGCGTCGAGATCGGACGGGACGACACCGGCGAGACCGCGACCACGGTTACCGACCCCGACGGCCGGTTCGGCTTCACCAACCTCCGCCCCGGCGGTCCGTACAGCCTCGAGGTGTCGCGGATCGGTCTCCAGACGGTGCGTCGCGAAGGTCTCCAGCTCAGCATCGGGCAGCGGCTCTCCATCGACGTCGAGCTCGCCCTCGGGGCGGTGCCGCTCCCCGAGATCGCGGTCGAGATCGAGACCGATCCGGAGTTCGATCGGGCCCGAATGGGTCCGGCGACGGTCATCGATCAGCAGACGCTCGACGAGCTCCCGACCATCTCGCGCGATTTCACCGAGTTCGCGCAGCTCTCGCCGCTCGTGGTGGTCGACGAGGCGGGTGTCTCGGTCGCGGGCGCCAACCTGCGGTTCAACAACATCCAGATCGATGGCGCGCTCAACCAGGACGTCTTCGGTCTGTCCCCGAGCGGGGTGGCGGGGGGCCGCGCGCGAGGCCGGGTCATGCCGCTCTCGGCGATCGAGGAGCTCCAGGTGCTCGTCGCGCCTTACGACGTTCGGCAGTCGGGGTTCACCGGCGGGATCCTGAACGCCGTCACCCGTTCGGGCACGAACTCGCTCGAAGCATCCGGGTTCGGGTTCTACCGCGGCGACGCGCTCGTCGGCGACGCGCTCATCGGCGGCAACCTGCGCGAACCGGGCGACATCGAGAACCTGTTCGTGGGTTTCGACATCGGCGGGCCGCTCGTCCGCGACCGACTCCACTTCTTCGTGGCGGGCGAGCTAGAGCGCCGGCAAAAGCCCCCCGACGGGTTCATCGTCGGCATCGACGATCCGATCCTCACGCAGCTGATCCCCGACTCGGTCGCCCGGGCCACCGATATCCTCGCCGGCTACGGCGCCGATGCGGGGACCGCGGGCGAGACGACCCTCGAGAACGACCTCGCGAACCTGTTCGCGCGTATCGACCTGCGGCTCGACGCATCCAACTCGGTGATGCTGCGCTACAACTACGCCGGCGCCGACGACGACGCCGAGCCCAACCGGCTGCCCGGCGACGCGTACGAGATGTCGTCGAACGCGACGACGATCGACAGCCGCAGCCACTCGATCGTCGGACAGTGGCTGTCGACCATCGGGAATCGGTGGTCGAACGATCTCCTCGTGAGCGCGCAGTTCCTGACGGACGGCGAGGCTCCGCTCGCGGACTACCCGCGCGTCGAGGTCCTGCTGACCGGGGAAGACGGGGACGTCGGGTTCGTCCGCGATCTCCGCACGGGGTCGAGCTTCTTCGGCAGCCTGAGCGACCTCGACCAGGAGATCCTTCAGGTGGTCGACGCCCTCACGCTGTCGCTCGGACGACACTCGCTAACGTTCGGCGCCGGGCTCGAGCGGTTCGGGATCACGCGGTCGTATCTGCCGGGCTCGCAGGGCACGTTCGAGTTCGCCACCCTGGCCGACCTCGCGGCGAACGCGCCGAGTAGCTACACCGTCAACGTTCCGATCTCGTCGACCGCCGGCTCGACAGACTTCTCGGTGAACCAGTACTCCGGGTTCCTCCAGGGCGAGGTCCGGGTCACTGACGGTCTCACCGTCCAGCTCGGCGCTCGCGTCGACGTCC
Organism: Gemmatimonadota bacterium; assembly: GCA_033720355.1. GTDB lineage: Bacteria > Gemmatimonadota > Gemmatimonadetes > Palauibacterales > Palauibacteraceae > Palauibacter. The sequence goes on along the minus strand of JAWWCR010000006.1, from coordinate 48,087 downwards.
CGACGATGCCGGACGCTCCCGCGGCGAACCCGGCGGTCGAGGGGTCCTTCGGGTTGCGGACGGACGAGCTGCCTTCGGGCAAGGCACTCTTCTCGCCGCGCCTGGGCTTCAACCTGCGACTCGGAGGGATCCGCGAGACCCAGATCCGCGGGGGAGCCGGCGTGTTCACCGGACGGCCACCCTTCGCGTGGCTGGCCGAGGCCTACCAGAACGACGGCCTGACGGCGGGCTTCCTCACGTGCGAACGGCGCAACGTGGGGCTGCCAGACCCCCAGGTCGTGCCCGTGTTCGATGCGACGGCCCCGGCCCCCACCATGTGTGCCGACGGCCGGGGGGCGGAATCGGCCATCCCGACGGTCACGGTGTTCGACCCGGACTTCTCGTTCCCGCAGGACTTCAAGATGTCGCTGGCGATAGACCAGCAGCTGCCCGCCGGGTTCGTGCTGTCGTTCGAGGGCGTCTTCACGCGGGCGCTGAACCAGATCTTCCTCACGGATCTGAACATAGGAGATCCCATCCCGGCGTCGGAGCGGATCCCCGAGAACGGCTACACCGATGGGTTCGGATTCACCGACCGCGAGTCGTTCGGCGACGAGGGCGCCGGGAACGAATACTTCGACCCGGAGCCCGGATCTCCGCCCGAGGCCCGCGAGCCGATCTTCCTCCCGCGTCGCGTCGACGACTCGTTGGGGCAGGTCGTCCTCATCGGGAACCGGTCCGACGACTTCTCGTACGCCCTGAGCGGCCGGTTGCGGAAGGGCTTCGGCGCGCGGGTCGCCGCGGAAGTCGGGTACGCGTACAACCGGTCGGCCGACCTCCAGACCCTCACGTCGCTCGACGCGGTCGCCAACTTCGGCTTCACCGCGATCGAGCGGGACCCGAACGACCCGGTACGGCAGCCGTCGCTCTACGACCGCCCGCACAAGATCGTCGGAAGCGTCACCGCGTCCCTGCCCGAGTCGTGGGGCGGGACCCGGTTCGCGGCCCTCTACATCGGCCAGTCCGGCCACCCGTACTCGTACGTCTACGCGACCGATCTGAACGCCGACGGCTACGGAGGCATCGGCCAGGCGCTCGACCTCGACAACGACCTGATCTACGTGAACGAGGGCGCGTTCGACTTCCCGAGCCAGCGGAGCGCGATCAGCGGGCTCCTCTTCGAACAGCTCGTCGCGCAGGAGCCGTGTCTCCAGAACGCGAGGCTCGCGATCCTCAGTCGCAACGCCTGTCGGACGCCCTGGTCGCACCAGGTCGACGTTCGCGTGGCGCAACCGATCGGGCTCGGCCGTGTCCGGCTCGACCTCACGCTGGACGTGCTGAACCTGCTCAACCTCTTCGATTCGAGCCGGGGGCAGATCCAATCCGTGAACCAGACGGCGCGTGTGATCGCGGTCCCCGGACGGGTGCCGGAAGGGTTCTCGGACCTCCCGCAGCCCGGCGACCCGCTGGAGGCGCGCTACGTGGGGGCGCTCGAGCGCGGCGAGGGCGGCGGGATCAGGGCGGTGCGGCCGTACGTGCCGCAGATGGGGCCGTCGCAGTGGCAGGCACAGTTCGGGGTGCGGCTCCGCATCCGGTGAGTGGCGACGGGGCCGTGACCCCCGGCCGCACCCGCTCGTCATTGTTGAGCTTTTGTCACCGATTCATCAAGTTTGGGATGCCACGTGAAGGCCGTTTCTCCGACCCGCCGGAGTAGGAAGATGAGAAGGATTGTACGCGCGCTCGCAAAGGGTGCACTGGCGCTGTTGCTGACCGGATCCGCCGTCGGCGCGCAGGAGTTGAGCGAGATATGCCCCGGGGCCGCGGACGGCACCGGAGCGATCTGGGGGCAGGTGACCGATCCCGAAGGGATGGTGCTGCCCGGGGCGAACGTCAACGCCACGTGGCAGGAGGACGGCGAGGCCAGAAGCGCGTCGGTCCAGGTCCAGCTCGACGGCAGCTACACCATGTGCTACCTGCCGCTCGGTCCCGAGGTGACGGTCCAGGCGATGTTCGCGAACATGGCCGGGCCGCTGACGCCCCTGACCCTCACGGAAGTGTTCACTCAGCACGACGTGGCGGTGACAATGGGCGGCGGAGACTCGGCGGGCGCGAGCGACGATCGGATCTGGCTGTGCGTGAACGGCGGCGAGTCGACGATCAACATCGAGTTCAGCCGGCTTGTACGCTGCGATCCGCAGTGGCAGCCACTCGAGCGGTGTCCCAAGGCGCAGGAGCTCGGGCGCGTGAGCGCTCAGCCCGTGGGAGCGGGAAGTGGCATGATGCGGGAGATGATCGAGGGCATCGTGCAGCAGGCCGAGCGCCTGGGGGCCAACGCCGTCGTCAACGTCCGTAGCTCCCGAAGCTCCGTCGAGGGCGAGGCGGTCGTGATCGAGGTGGATCCGATAAACTGCTGACGGATCGGGGGGGGGCGCGTCCGGTCGCGCCCCCCCGCCCGGCTCAGCCCGCCGTCGAGTCGTACATCCAGTTCATGATCCACCACCGCGTCCCGTCCCAGAACAGCGTGACGGCGTTGACCCCGGTCGTGTGCGGCTCCCCGTCCTCCGTCTCGGACGCCGCATAGCTGCTCCACACGCTCACCATGTTGCCCGAGCGGCGTTCGACCCGGTCGGTCTCCCACTCCCAGAAGCCCCGCTGACGCGGCTGATTCGAGCCGTAGAACTCGTCGAGCGTCATCACGCGCACGACGGCGGTTCCGTCATCGTCGGCTCCGGCGATGGCGATCCACGCCTCGGGGTGGTGGAGGGTCCGGTCGCGTTCCACATCGGCGCGCTCCCCGGCCGGCCCGGAGACGACCTCGTAATAGGCCTTCATGATGCCGTCGATCGTCGACACGTCCTCGGGGCGCACGTCCTCCTGCGCGGCGACCTGCCCGGCGAGAGCCAGCACTCCGGCGAGCCCGATCCGTATCCCCATCGTCGAGGTCGTGAGTCTCATTGCCCTGCCCTCCCTCTTCGGTCCATCGCAGCTCTGCAACCGGCTTCTCAGATGATCTCTATCGATTCCGCGCGCAGCCAGCCGACCTGACCGTCCTCCAACACGATCTCGACCCACCCCGCGGATCGTCGGTCGACGCGGACCCGTGCGCCCTCGTGGATGGTGAAGAGGCGCAGCGATGGGTCGTCGGCGGGGGCGCTCTGGACCGCCGCCTCGGTCGCCATCACGACCCCCCGCTCGCTCCGAAACAGACCCAGCTCGCGCACCGACAGGTTGACGGCGAGCACCGCGGTCGCGACGGCGAGCGCGCCGGTCAGCACCATCGCCCATCGCCGGCGCATCCCGGTCGCGAGACGCCAGGTCAGCAGACCCATCGCCGACACGTACCCCAGCGCCACCAGTGCGATGAGCCACGGTCGGGGCAACAGGTCGACCCACACCCGCCAGACGACGCTCAACCAGAACTCGGGTAGCGGGGTGATCTGATCGGCGGTCAGCGACCGGGCGAGCTCGAGGTTCGCCTGGACGTTCTCGTCGCGCGGCATGGCGCGCCGTGCGCGCTCGTAGGCGAGAATCGCCGGGCCCAGACGTCCGAGCTTGAAGTGCGCGTTCCCCAGGTTGTACTGAAGGTCGCCGCTGTCGTACCCGGCCTCGAGGATGGCCTGGTAGGCCTCGAGCGCACCCGCGAAGTCGCCGGCCTGATACAGCTGATTCCCCGTCTGGAAGCGCTCCCCCGGATCGATCTCGACCGTCGCGCCGGCGGTCTCCTGGCCACAAGCCGAAGTCACGTTCACCGCGACCGTCGCCCCGGCGAGCGACGCGGCCAGGACCATGGCCATGAGTGGCCTCGCCGGGAGAAAAGACCTCATCCCTTGAGCTCCCGGTCGAGGGCCGACATCGCCGCCTCGACGCGGCGGAGGAGTTCGTCGTGGCGTGCACCGTCCGCGCGGCCGGGAGCGAAACGCTCGCGGTCGCACACGTCGAGGCAGCCGAGACACTCGTCGACCGTCTCCTCCGATACCCCTCTGGCCCGCAGCGAGGGACGCATCTCGTCCCGGATGATCCCGGCGGCCGACACGTTCAGCCGATCCGCGATGAATCCCGTGAGCGCCCGCCCGGTCTCGGCGAAGAAGGCCCGCGGGTCGTCGTCGCGCGCGAGACGGCGGGCCGTGGCGAGCCGCTTCTTCGCCACGCGCCCCGCCCGACGGCTGCGCGCGAGGGCCACATCCCCGGCGAGCCGGTCGCGGTGACGACGGAACCCGACGGCGCCACCGAGCAGCCCGATCGGACCGAGTAGGGTCACCCAGAACCAGGCGCTCGCGAGCGGCGAGGCCCCGACCCGGTCGAACCTCGGGGTGTCGATCTCGATGAACCGGATGTCCGTTCGCAGCGCCTCGACCTCGCCCCGGGCGCCCGCACCCGGCAAGGCGGCCTCGCCGGCGCGGCCCGCGACCGTGAGCTCGAGGGGCGCCGCCGTGGCGCGTCCATACTCGCGAGTCGACGGGTCGAAGTAGCTGACCGCGACCTCGGGAATCGTCAGCCGGCCCGGCGCCCGCGGGATCAGGACGTACTCGTACGTGCGGGTTCCCGTGACGCCGCGCTCGGTCGTGCTCAGCCGATCCTCCGTCTCGGGGGGGAACGCCTCCAGGGTCGGCGGAAGATCCAGCTCGGGGGGCGCCAGCGCCTTCAGATTGCCGCTGCCGGAGACATCGACCCGCATCGTCACGGCACCGTTGACCGCGACGCTGTCGCGGTCGAGCGTGGTCGCGATCGAAAGGTCGCCGACCATCCCCGAGAAATCCGCGGGACGGTCCGCGGACGGAAGCGGGAGGACCTCCACTTCGACCGACGGCGACGAGACGGTGGTCGCGATCTCCCGGCTGAAGAGCGAGCTGCGGTCGAGAAGCCCGCCGAAGGGGTCGCGCGTCCGGCTTCGCGGCACCCGAACCCTCGCCTCGATCGACAGGGGCTCGATGATCTTCGTGCCCGGGCCGGTCGGGAACATCGCCACCTTCCGGATCAACGCCGTCACGTACTGCTGTCCGTTCCGGACGATCTGTTCGACCTCGGGCTGCCCGGGCAGCTCGAACTCCTCGACCCAGAACCCCGCGGCGGGCGGCAGCTCAGCGAGGCTGTAGGACGACACGTTGACGCGCGTGTAGATGCGGTACTCGACGACGACAGGCTCGTTCTGGAGGACCTGTCGGCGGCTCACGTCCGCGGTGAGGAAGACGTCCTCGGGACCGAGATCCACCCCATCGCCCCCCGGGACGGGCGTCGCGCCGGGCGGCGGCGCGCGTCCGACGGTCAGCCTGACCGGCATGGTGGACACCTCCACGCCCCCGGCGAACACGGTCACGGGCCCGATCTCGTACGTGCCCTCCGTCGTGGCCTCGAGCCTGTACTGGACCATCACGGAGACCGAGCGGCGCCCGTTGACGATCCGCATCGAGGTCGTGGTCCCCGACCCCAGGACACGGGCGAAGCCGCTCACGTCCGGGAGAACGGGATCCCGGTCGAGCGTCTGCGTCCCCGAGACCTCCACGGTGAAGATGAACTGCTGCCCTACCGCGACCGCACCGGCGCCGAGCGACGCCTGGGCCGTGATCACGTTCGACTGGGCCGCCGCGCTGGCGGCGAACGCGCCGAGAAAGGCGACGATCGGCGCGACCCCCGACCGAAGTCGCACGATCACCAGTCCTTGCGTGGCCTCGAGCCCCGCGCGGCCGTGCGGGGCTGCCGGTTCACTTCGTCCTGGTCCTCCTGGATCGCGTCGAGCAACCGCTCCGCCTCTTCTCGACTCATCTGGGGCGGGGGCTGGCCGGCCTGACCCGGTGGAGGCTCGCCCTCCCGCCGATCCTCGTCTCCGTCGCCCTCATCTTCGGGGTCCTGCTCGTCATCCTCGGGCGGATCCCCGGGCTCCTGGTCCTGCTGATCGTCGCCCTGCTGGTTCTGGTCCTGTTGCTGCTCCTGGTCCTGCTGGTCGTCGTCCCGCTGATCCTGGTTCTGCTGGTCCTGCTGGTCCTGGTCCTGCTGCTGATCCTGGTCCTGCTGCTGATCCTGGTCCTGCTGCGGGTTCTGCATCTGCTCGAGCACGCGCTCGAGGTTGTGCTTCGCATCGATGTCGTCGGGGGCCAGTCGCAGCGCCTGCTTGTAGGCTTCGAGACTCTCCGCCAGCTGCTGCTGCCTGTAAAGGACGTTTCCGATGTTGTACCACGCATCCGACAGGAGCCCGGGGTCCCCGCTCTCGACCGCGTCCGCGTATGCCGCCAGCGCCTGGTCGAATTCGCGGTTCTGATACAGCGCGTTTCCGTCGTTGAACCGTATCAACGGCGAGTCGGGCGCCTCTCGCAACGCCTCCAGATAACGCTCGTGCGCCTCGGGGAACCGGCCCTCCTCGTAGAGCCGGTTTCCCTCGTTCGTCGCCTCGCGTCCCGCCTGGCCGGAGAGCGCCTGCGGGACGACGAGGAGTGCCGCGAACACACCGATTCGCCTCACGAGAACCGACCCTTCCATGTCGTCGCCTCCCGTCTTCGGTCTGAGATGAGTCCTTCGAGGAAGAGCAGCAGCATCGCGACTCCGAGAAAGAGCTGGAAGCGCTCCTCGAACTGCGTGATCTCGCGCGCGTCGATCTCGCGCCCGCCGAGCGCTTCGAGCTCGTCCACGAGGGCCGTCAGCTCGCTCGCCTGCGGCGTGCTCCTGAACAGCCGGCCGCCGGTCATCGAGGCGATGCGGCGTAGCGTACCCTCTTCGAGACGCGTCGTCACGACGGCGCCCTCCTCGTCGCGCTTGAAGCCCCGCTGCTGCCCGCGCTCGTCGAATTCGGGGATCGGAACCCCCTCCGCCGACCCGATCCCCACGGTGTAGACCCGTACCCCACTGTCCGCGGCGCGTGCGACCATCTCGTCGACCCGACCCTCGTGATCCTCGCCGTCCGTGACGAGGACCACGACGCGGTGCTCGAGCGACTCGTCGCGGAACGAATCGAGGGCCTGTTCGAGCGCGGCGCCGACATCGGTCCCCTGCACTGGCACGAGGTCCGTGTCCATCGCATTGAGGAACAGACGTGCCGCCCCGTAGTCGGAGGTCAGCGGACTCTGCACGAACGCCCGGCCCGCGAAGGCGACGAGCCCGATGCGGTCGCCGTCGAGCCGGGAGATGAGACGCTGGATCTCGAGCTTCGATCGCTCGAGCCGGTTCGGCGCGATGTCCTCGGCGAGCATGGACTCGGAGAGATCGAGCGCCACCACGATGTCCATCCCCTCGCGGCGCACGGTCTCGAGACGCGTCCCGAACTGCGGGCGCGCCAGCGCCACGAGCGACAGCGCGACACCGACGACGAGGAGCACCGTCTTCCAGGCCCGGCGTCGGTGGTCCACCGTGCGCGTGAGACGCTCGACCAGGTCGAGATCGGCGAATCGCTCGAGCGCACGGCGCCGGGCGTGCAGAGCGATCCGGAGAAAGACCGCCAATAAGGGGACGAGGAGCAGCGCGAACAGGGCGCCCGGAGAGCCGAATCGGAACACTACGGCAACCTCCGGAGCACGGTGTTCGCGAGCACGATCTCGAGTAGCAGCAGGACGAGACCGATCACCAGCGGGTAGGCGAAGAGCTCCCCGTACCGCGTGAAGCTCTCGATGTCGATCTCCGTCGTCTCGAGCTCGTCGATCTCGGCGTAGATGGCTTCGAGGCTCTCGCGATCGGTGGCGCGGAAGAAGCGTCCGCCCGTCAGCTCGGCGATCGCCGACAGCGACTCCTCGTCGACATCGACCTCGACGTTCACGTACCGCCGCCCGAACGCGGGGTCATCGACGGGCACGCGGGCGGTGCCGCGCGACCCGGCGCCGATCGTGTACACCCGGACCCCGAGAGCCTGCGCCATCTGCGCAGCCGTGGCGGGGTCGATCTCCCCCCGGTTGTTTCGGCCGTCGGTGAGCAGGATGACGACGCGCGACTCGGCCGGGCTGTCCTGGAGGCGCTTGAGCGCCGTCGCGAGACCGAGCCCGATCGCGGTGCCGTCCTCTACCATGCCGACCTCGAGCTCCGCCATGACGCTCGACACCACGTCGTAGTCGAGCGTGAGCGGGGCCTGCGTGAACGCCTCTCCGGCAAACACGACGAGCCCGATTCGGTCGCTCCGCCGTCCCCGAACGAAGGTCGAGGCGACCGCCTTCGCGGCCTCGAGCCGGTTCGGCTCGATGTCCTCGGCCAGCATGGAGCTCGAGATGTCGAGCCCGAGCACGATATCGATGCCGCGGGTGGAGATCTCCTCGGACGAGATACCCGTCTGCGGGCGCGCGAACGCGACGATCAGACACGTCAGCGCAACGAGCCTCAGCGCCCCGAGAAGGTGTCGTCGACGGCCGGTTCGGTCTCCTCCGGAACGTCTCAACAGAGACAGGTCGGGGTATTTGATCGCCCCCCGTCCCGAACCGCGCGGCGTCGCTTGCCACCAGGCGATGAGCGGCGGGACCAGCACCAGCAGCAGCAACCACGGGTCGGCGAAGCGGTGGATCATGCGGCCTCCGTCCCGCTCCCGCTGTCGGACTCGGCGTGCTCGCCGGCGGTCGACTCCGGTGCCGCCGCGGGCCGCGGGACACCTGGGGCGGTCCCGCGCACGAACCGCCTGGCCGACGGAAAGAGCTCTCTCGACTCGTCGGCGGACGGCCGCCGCTTCGCGAACTTCACGAGGTCGCACCGCACGAGAAAGACCCGCAACTCGTCACGAAGTGCGTCCGGCACCGCGTCGGGCGGGCGCCCGACGCCCCGGTCCCGATCGACCGGACGCTCCAGCGCGTCGAGCAGCTCGCCGGTCGTCATCTCGAGCGCTTCGACCCCGAAGCGTCGCTCGATGTAGGTGCGCACGATCGCCGAGATCTCGATGTGGAATTCCTTCACCTCGCCCCGCTCGAGTAGCGGGCCCGCCTCCAGCCTGTCGAGCTCCTCGAGGGCGATCTCACCCGGTGCCCGGACCTGCACCTCCCGGACCTCGACCTGGCGACCGCCGCGGCCGCGCCGGCTCAGGGCGCGCCACGCGAGCGCCCCGAGGATGGCCGCGAGGAGCGCCCATGGCCATAACGCGAGCCAGTCGCGGGCGATCCCGCGCGGCCCCTTCACGTCGCGGATGTCGGCGCCCTCGTCGAGCCCCACCGACACCACCCCGACCGCGAACGGGTCGGTGGACACGGTCGTCTCCTCCCCGCCGGTATCCCGCAGGGTGAGCTCGATCGGGGGAAGATCGAGCTCGCCGAGCTCGAAGGCGGTGACCGTCAGGGTGGCCGTCGAGACCGCCCGGTCGCCGTCGCGCCGTGGCGGGCCGGCGCTGAACGAGAGCACCTCGAAAGGGCCGATGTCGAGCGAGTCCGGCCACACCACCGTCTGCCCGGCCGCATGTTCGACGACGATCGTTCCGTCGAGCCGGTCTCCGACCCTGATCTCGGTCCCGTCGAGCTCGAGGCTCGCGCGGGGCGCGGTCTGGGTCGCGGCAGGCCCGGACAGGCCCACCGCAAGCACCACGGCGACGGACGCGGACCGTGCCGCGGCGCTACCGAACGCACCGGCCCGTATGTCCCGGATCCTCATCGAGCCCGCCGCTCCCGGTCCTTGAAGAACCGCATCAGAGGCCGCACGTAGGGCACATCCGGCCGCAGGTCGATGACGTCGACCTCGCTCCTGCGGAGCGTCCGATCGAGCCGTTCGTCGACCTCGCGCACCTCCTCCTCGAACGCCTCGCGGAAACGCCGGTCGGACGTGTCGACGACCAGGCGCTCTCCGGTCTCGGCGTCCTCGAGCTCGACGAACCCGACGCGGGGAAGCTCGGCCTCGCGCCGGTCCCGCACCCGGACCGCGATCACGTCGTGCCGCCGGCCGGCGATCGACAACGCGCGCTCGAAGTCGGGCGCCACGAAGTCGGAGACCAGGAACACCACGGCGCGTCGCCGCGTGACGTGCATGAGGTACTCGAGCGCGACCCGCACGTCGGTCCCCCTCCCCTCCGGCCGGTGGTGCAGCAGCTCGCGGAGCACCCGCAGCACGTGCTTCCGCCCCTTGCGCGGAGGGACGAACTTCTCGATCCGGTCGCTGAAGATGATCAGCCCCACCTTGTCGTTGTTCTGGATCGCGCTGAAGGCGAGCAACGCGCAGACCTCGACGGCGAGCTCGCCCTTCATCCGCTCGCGCGAGCCGAACTCCCCCGACGCGCTGACGTCCACCGCGAGCATCACCGTCAGCTCGCGCTCCTCCTCGAACAGCTTGACGTGCGGCGCCCCCGTCCGGGCGGTGACGTTCCAGTCGATGTTCCGGATGTCGTCGCCGTAGTGGTACTCGCGCACCTCGGCGAAGCTCACGCCACGGCCCTTGAACACCGAGTGGTACTCGCCCGAAAAGACCTGGTTGACCAGGCCCCGGGTCGAGATCTCGATCCGGCGAACCTTCTTCAGGATCTCGCGGGTCGCGGGCCTCTCGGAAGACATCGGCTCAGGGAACTTCGACGCGGTCCATGATGCGGGTCACGACGTCCTCGCTCGTGACCTCCTCGGCCTCGGCCTCGTACGTCAGCAGGACGCGGTGTCGCAGCACGTCGAGACCGATCGACCGGACGTCCTCCGGCGTCACGTAGCCGCGGTGTCGCAGAAAGGCGTGCGCGCGGGCCGCCTTCGCCAGGCAGATCGATGCGCGCGGCGATCCACCGAACGAGATCAGGTCGACCAGATCGGCGAGCCCGTACTCGGCCGGCTCGCGTGTCGCGAACACCAGATCGACGATATACCGTTCGACCTGTCCGTCCATGTAGATCATCTCGACCGCGTCGCGCGCGCCGAGGATCTCGGAAGGCGTGACGACGTGCTCGGCCTTCGGCGTGGCGCGCCCCGCCATCCTCCGCATGATCTCGAGCTCCTCCTCCCGGTCGGGGTACCCGACGGCGAGCTTGAGCATGAACCGGTCGACCTGCGCCTCGGGCAGAGGGTACGTCCCCTCCTGTTCGATCGGGTTCTGCGTGGCGAGGACGAGGAAGGGGTCCTCCAGCGGGAACGTCGTCTCGCCGATGGTCACCGTGTGCTCCTGCATCGCCTCGAGCAACGCCGACTGTACCTTCGCGGGAGAGCGGTTGATCTCGTCCGCGAGGATGATGTTCGAGAAGATCGGGCCCTTCTTCGTCCTGAACTCCGAGTCCTTCGGGTCGTAGATCAGGGTTCCAAGAAGATCCGCGGGGAGCAGGTCCGGTGTGAACTGGATCCTCTGGAAATCAGTGTCGATGACATCTGCTAACGTTCGTACTGTCAATGTCTTGGCGAGCCCAGGAACGCCCTCCATGAGGACGTGTCCGTCGGCGAGCAGGCCGATGAGCAGACGCTCGACCATGTACTTCTGACCCACGATGACGCGGGACACCTCGGCGAGCAGGCGCTCGACGAACGCGCTCTCCTCGCGGATCCTCTCCTGAATGGCATCGATGTCGTGACTCATGCGTCGCGCGAGACCTCCCTCTCGTCGTGGCGCGGAACCGTAGAATGGATGAATTAGCCTGCGAAGATGTTGCCTATCCCGCGGAGGGGAAGACGTCGAACTCGGGCGTCGTCGCCGCGTCGGGCGAGACGAGCGTTCCGGTGACGTCGAGCAGCCAGTACAGGACCCGGTAGAAGCCCTGCGGGCTGCCGGCGCCGATCGTGACATCGTCGAAAGCGGACTCGCCCGGCGCCAGCTCAAACGCGCGCGACAGGATCTCCGGCAGGGTCGCGTCGGCGGCGCATCGGCGATCGGGTCGGTACTCCGCGCCGAAGACCTCGAGCGTCTCCCGCGAAGCGGCGAACGTCGAGCATGTGTCCACGTACAGGATCTCCGACGACGCGTTCCGGATCTCGACCCGTGCGGAAGCGCCGGGACGATACTCCCCACGTTCGACGCACAGCACGAGCCCCGAGTCGGACCTGCACGAGCCGGATGGCCCCGACGAACCTCCGCACGCCACGCATGTGGCGGCGACGATCAGGATCGGCACGGTCCCCAGGCGTCCGTGAGACATGCCCCGAAGGTAGCGCCGGAGCCGCTCGCCGCCACATGTTTACGTACCGTCTTTCGTTGTGTTGGGGGACACCGGGTCGGGTCACTTCGAAGTCTTCTGGAACGAGCCCAATGACGCCCAGACGCCATGTCGCGATCGCGGGGAGTGAGATCGTGCGGCCTGAGACGGACCGGGACCTCGGTTCGCTGGACCCCTCCACCCCCATCGAAGCGACCATCGTGCTCCGACCCCTCAGCGATGCCCGGCTCGCCGCGCGGGTCGACGACGTCGCGCTTCTCCACCCCGCCCGCCGGACGCCGATGTCGTCCAGCGACGCCTCGGAGATCGGCGACCCCGGGGACACCGCCATACGGAGGATCCGCGAGCTCGCCGAGCGGCACGGGGTCGAGGTCGTCGACGTGTCCCGTTCCAGACACGACGTCGTCGTCCGTGGCACCGCCGAACGACTCTCCGCGATGTTCCGCGTCGAGCTCCGCGAGTTCCATGACGGGAAGCGCCGGTACCGGGCGCACGACGGCCCCCTGCTGATCCACGAGGACGCGGCGCCCCATGTCCTCGGCGTGGTCGGACTCGACACCGTCCCGATCCATCACCGGGTGGCCGCACCGCACGGGGGTGGGGTGCGTCTGTCGCCCGCCGAACTGCTGGAGCATTACCGTTTCCCGGACGTCGACACCTCCTCCCACCGTATCGCGGTGCTCCAGTTCGGGGGCGGCTTCCACCGCTCCGATCTGGACGCGTTCGCGAGCCGCTTCGACGTCGAGCTGCCCGAGATCAACGTCGTCTCCGTACCCGGTTCCAGCGGAGATCCGCCGGCAAACGCGCCCCTCGCACCCGACAGGTTGAAGGCGATCGCGGAGAAATGGCGTGATGGGGTCACCATGAAGGAGCTCGGAAGGCTGTACGGAACCGACATGGTCACGTTCATGTCGACGATGGAAGTCACGATGGATATCGAGCTCGTCTCGGCCCTGGGAGGGGGAGCGACGATCGATGTCCTGTTCGCCCCGCCCGGAGCGGACGGGTGGCGGCGAGCGATCTACCGTGCGCTCGGGGAGCCGCAGGCGCCGGACGAGGGAGCCTCCGAACCGCTTCCCACCGTCATCTCCGCGAGTTGGGGAGCGAGCGAGAGGAGCCTCGGAGCCAACCAGCTGTCGCTCATCCACCGGGCCCTGGTCGCCGCACTCCGGAGGGGGGTCGCCGTCTGTTGCTCGTCGGGCGACTTCGGGGCCAACAACTCGTTCGAGAATCCCGAGCAGCTGAACGTGAATTTCCCGGCCTCGAGCCCGGCGACGCTCGCCTGCGGCGGAAGCCGCATCGTGAGCCCCGACGAGGCGACCGAGGCGGCCTGGAGCGGCGACCACGGCGGTGCGCACATGGCGACCGGGGGCGGGATGAGCGGCTACTTCCGGCGACCCGTCTGGCAGACCGGTCTCGACCGGGACCCCCTCGCCGGGACGTGGGTGGCGCCTGAGCGCGGAGACGGATTCGGCGGGCGCTGGCTACCCGATGTCGCCGCCGTCGCGGCGCTCGACGCCGGGCCGGAGATCGTGGTCGGCGACACGGTCCTCTCGGGCGGAGGGACCAGCGCCGCGACTCCGTTGTGGGCCTGCCTCCTGCTCCGTCTCGCGGCGGTGTGCGGACACCCGATGAGCGACCTCGCGCCGTGGCTCTACGACCGGGGGACCTCGTGTGCCCTGCGCGACGTGGTGTCCGGGGACGGGAATCTCGAGAACGGGGCGCCGTTCTACCGCGCCGGCCCCGCTTGGGATCCCTGCACCGGCTGGGGCACCCCGGACGGACAGGCGCTCGTGGACGCGCTGCGATCGTCCCGCGCCGCGGCGGACAACACGGCGTGACCGAGAGCCCCGACCCCGCCCGCTACGGCCCCGTGCCGGGCGGGTTCGACGCATCGAACCTGCGGGAACGCCTCGACATGGGGCTCGAGGGCCGGTACCACATCCTGGCGCAGGCCGGCGCCGGCGGGATGGCGATCGTGTTCCGGGCGCTCGATCTGCGACACGACCGCACCGTGGCGTTGAAGGTGCTCCGTCCGGAGCTCGTCCCCTCCAACGGCGGAGAGCGGTTCCACCGCGAGATCCAGATCGCCGCTCGCATGTCTCACCCGCATGTCCTCCCCGTCCACGACTCCGGCGAGGCGGATGGCCTGCTCTACTACACCATGCCGTTCGTCGAGGGAGAGACGCTTCGGGAGCGGCTGGACGGCACCCCGCGCCTCGAGCTGCAGGAGGCAACCCGAATCATCCGCGACATCGGGCAGGGCCTCGCCTACGCACACGCTCAGGGCGTCGTTCACCGCGATCTGAAACCGGGCAACATCATGCTGTCCGCCGGGATCGCGGTCGTTGCCGATTTCGGGATCGCCAGGACCTTCGACTCGCTCATCGAGGAGACGCTCACACAGACGGGCGTGTCTATCGGAACGCCGTCTTACATGAGTCCGGAACAGGCGACGGGAGAGACGCCGCCGGACCAGCGGAGCGACGTCTACAGCCTGGGCTGCATCTTCTTCGAGATGCTGACCGGCCACCCGCCATACGAAGCCGCGACGCCCGTCGCGGTAATGGCGCTCCACCTGTCCGAGCCGATTCCGGACGTGCGGGACGACCGCCCCGATATCCGCAAGGACATCGCGACGGCGATCGCCGTCGCGATGGCCAAGCAACCGGGAGATCGGTTCGATTCGGCCACGGACTTCATCGAGGCGCTCGAGACCGGTGAGACGCCGTCCCGTCTGCTTCGAGCCCGTCGTCGCAGGGCGGCACGCCGGACCGCCGGCCTCGCCGCGACCGCCGTGGTCGGGGCGGCGGCGATCTTCGGCGCGTTCAGCCTGCTCGGGGGTGGCGATTCGACCACACTCACGAACGACGGCACGCCGATGGTCGCGGTGCTCCCTTTCCGGCACCTCGGCCCGCCCGACGATTCGTTCTACGCGGAGGGCATCACCGACGAGATCTCGAGCCGCATCGCCGACGTCCAGGGGATCGGAGTGGTGGCATCCGCGAGCGCCGCGCGGATCGACCTCTCGACCACGACGCTCGAGGAGGTGGGGCGAGAGCTCGGCATCCACTACGTGGTGCGCGGATCGATCGCCACCGAGAGCCGGCCCGACGGTACGGGGCGCGTCCGCGTGATTCCGGAGCTGATCCGGATCTCCGATGAGAGCAGCGTGTGGTCCGAGAGCTTCAACGCGGAGCTCACGCCGGGCGAGATGTTCAACGTCCAGTCCACGATCGCCCGGGGTGTCGCCGAGGCCCTGAACGTCACGCTCCTCCCCGCATCACGCGACCTGCTCGATTCGCGAACCACCACGAGCCTCGAGGCGTACGACGCCTTCATGCGCGGCAACCTGTACGCGACGCAGGCGCTCGATTACCCGGACCAGCTCCGGGCCGTCCAGATGTACCAGGAGGCCGTGAGGATCGACCCCGGGTACGGTCTCGCGTACGCCCGTCTCGCGAGGAGCCACGCGTTGTTCTTCTCGCTGTTCGATCGCGCGCCGGCGCGGGCGGCGGCGGCGCGGGAGGCGAGCTCGAAGGCCGACTCGCTGATCCCGGAGCACCCGGAGACCCAGATCGCACGCGCCTACCTGTCGCTGTTCGTCGATGTGGACCGCGAACGGGCACTACGCGAGCTGGATCGATTGCGTCTCTCCAACCCGAACGACGCGAATCTCCACTGGGCGGCCGGATTCGTTCGGCGGGTCAGGGGGGACTACGACGGCGCGATCGAGCGGTTCACCGACGCCACGCTCCTCGACCCTCATTCGTTGCTCTACCTGCTGGACACGGCGGCGACACTCTGGGTCGCCGGCCGTTTCGAGGAGGCGAGCCGCATCGCGGAGCAGATGCGAACGCTCGAGCCCGAATGGGCGACGGGACAGCTCTCCCAGAGCCAGCTGCTCCTCTACCGCGGAGACGTCGAGGCCGCCACACAGGTTATGAGCGCGTACGCCCTGCGTGAGGACGCCCTGGAGCAACTCGTGCCGGCTCTCATGGGCGAGGTGCTGTACCGCCCCCTGTGGGAAATCGTGCTCCCCGCGCCCTATCAGGACGCACTCCGCCGGATGGAGCTGTCGAACACGTTCGTCGACTCCGCCGCCTTCTTCTACCACAAGGCCCGTCTCGCTGAGCGCTCGTCCGAAGATGCCGAGGCGCGCGAGCACTGGCGCTCGCTCGCGCAGATCCTCGAGCGACGGACGGGGACGTGGCAGGCCACGACGCAGAGCGGGGTGGATCTGGCGTTCGCCTACGCGGCGCTCGGACGCACCGACGAGGCCCGCCTGATCGCCGATCGGCTGTACCGGGAGGATCTGAGCGAGCAGGATGGCTTCCGCGGGGTCTTCTCCGAGATCGATCTCGCTCGTCTGTACGTCCGTCTGGGCGACAACGCGGGCGCCGTCCGTGTGCTGGAGGACCTCGCGGCCGGTCCTTCGCCCGCGTCTCCGGAGTTTCTCCGCGTAGACCCCGCGTTCGAGCCCATGGTGGGATATCCGCGGTTCGACGCGCTCGTCGCCACCGGCTCGTGACCTCGGCACGGCCCGGATCGGGCGCCACACGGCTCGACGCGTCGTCGCGGCCCGCTTTCGGTCGCCACCGGGCGGTGGACGTGATCCCGGGCGAGGGGGTCCTCCTGTCGGACGAACGCGGAAGCCGCCTTCTGACCGGATCCCTCGTCGAGGCGCTCGTACCGCTGCTCGATGGCGAGCTGTCCGTGGAGGATATCGTGAAGCGGCTCGAGGCGGATCATCCGCCCGCGGGCATCTATTACGCGCTCATGCAGCTCGAAGCGGCGGGGCACGTCAGGGCCGCCGTGAGCGAGGAGGCGGGAGCCGATCATCCCGGCTTCCGCGACGCGATCGGCGTGCGGACCGCCACCCGTCCGGGAGTCGCTCTCACGTTCGGCCCCGGGGTCGCGACCGACGGCTGGTCGCAGTCCCTCGAGCGCCTCGGGTGCGAGGTGGACGACGATGCCCCGCTCGTGCTGCGGCTGACCGACGACTACCAGGCGCCCGACCTCGAATCGTGGAACCTCGAGTCCCTGGGTGAGGGCCGCCGATGGCTGCTCTGTCGCCCGACGGGCACCGTGGTTTGGGTGGGGCCCCTGTTCGTCCCGGGGGAAACGGCGTGCTGGGAATGTCTTCGCGCCCGTCTCGAGCGGACCCGACCCGTCGAGACGTACCTGACGCGGCGTCGCTCGCCCGACGAGCCCCTCGTGCCGCCGACCGCCTCTCGAGCCACGGTGCAGGCGGCCGCGGGTCTCGTCGCGACACAGATCGCCCGCATCCACGCCGACCCGAACGACGGGGGTCCGCGCGGGGTGATCCTTCGGCTCGACACCGTGACCCTGGAGGCCGGCGTGCACCGCGTCGACCGGAGGCCGCAGTGTCCGGCCTGCGGCGATCCCGACCTCTATGCGTCGCGACCCGGAAGCCCCATCGAGCTGCGTCCGGTCCGGAAACGTTTCACGGCAGATGGCGGTCACCGCGCCGTTTCGCCCGAGGAAACGGTCGAGCGCCTGCTGCCCCTCGTCGATCCCGTCACCGGGGTCATCGCGGAGGTGCATCGCTTCCGACCCCGGGGCGGGGTCGGTCACGTGTTCTCCGCGGGCGCCAACTACTCGCGACCGGCGGCCGATCTCACGGGGCTTCGAACGGGGATCCGACGGGCGAGCGGCGGGAAGGGGTGGACCGACGCGGTTGCGCGCGCGGGAGCCATGGGGGAAGCCGTCGAGCGCTATTCGGGGGTGTTCCAGGGCGACGAGCCGCGTGTCCGGGCGGACATCGGGGAGCTCGGCGCACGGGCGATCCCGCCGGGACGTCTGCTCCAACTCAGCGCGCGGCAGCTGCGCGACCTCGGGGCGGAATCGGCCCACGACGAGGGACCGGAGCACCTCGACCTCGGGCCGATCGAGTGGACTCCCGTGTGGTCGCTCACGGCGCGTGAGCCGAAGTACGTCCCGACCGCGTTGCTCTATTACGGGTACCGGGGTCCGGGACCCGAGTGGCTGCCGCCGGGAGACTCGAACGGCGCCGCCGCCGGCAACACGATCGAGGAGGCCTGCGGTCAGGGGTTGCTGGAGTTGATCGAGCGTGACAGCGTTGCGCTCTGGTGGTACAACCGCGCCCGGCGCCCGGGGATCGATCCGGACTCGTTCGACGCGGACGGCTGGACGTCGCTGCGCGAGCATTATCGGGCTCTCGACCGACGGGTCTGGATCCTCGACATCACATCGGACATCGGGGTCCCCGTATTCGCCGCCGTCTCGGGCCGGGTCGGGGCGGGCCGCGACGAGATTCTCGTGGGTGTCGGGGCCCACCTCGACCCGCGGATCGCGTTCAAGAGGTCCGTCAGCGAGATGAATCAGATGCTCGTGTTCCTGGAGGAGGGCGGGAGGACCGACCTGGAGCCATCGCTGGCGCGGTGGCTCTCCGAGGCGACCATGGAGAACCAGTCCTACCTCTGCCCGGACCCGGAGCGGCAGCCGATCGACCTCGCGACCATCGGCGACGGATCGAGCACCGACCTCGCCGAGGACGTGCGTGAGCTGCAGCGACGCATCGAGGCGGCCGGGATCGAGGTCCTCGCACTGGATCAGACGCGACCGGACGTACGGATGCCGGTGGTGAAGATGATCGCCCCCGGGCTGCGGCACTTCAGGCCGCGATTCGGGGATGGCAGGCTGTTCCGGACGCCTGTCGAACTGGGCTGGCTCGACCAGCCGAAACCCGAGGGTGAGCTGAATCCGTTCCCGTTCTTCCTGTAGTGAATCGGGAGACCGGCCGAAGCGGCCCTCCGACCTTGGGAGTTTTCATGGGCGACGACGACAGGCGCAAATGGGGGCACGTGATGGCGCGCGCGTGGACCGACCCGGCCTACAAGCACCATCTGTTCTACGATCCGCGGACCGTCCTCACGGAAGCGGGGCTCCACGTCCCGAAGAACGTCCACGTCCACGAGAGCGGCGGCGACACCCTGCACTTCGTCCTGGGACCGCGGCCAGAGGGGCTCTCCGACGAGGACCTCTAGAACCCGGACACGCACCCGAACCTCTGCTGCACGTTCTAGGGAGCGAACCCCCTCGGGCGGTATGACCCGCGGGCCCGGCGACGCGAGCGCGACGCCGAACGCCTGCCTCCGTCCCGGCGCGTCGCTGACAGTCGGGGCGGAGGGGGTCGTCATCGAGCTCGATCCCGGGCAGCTGCGTCTCGGGGCGCTCGACCCCGTGCTGGTGGGCGCATTCGAGCGACTCTCCGGGGGAACGTCCGCGGCCGGCGACATCACCGATTCGATTCTGGATACGGCGGGGCCGGTCGGACTTGCCACGTGGGTGGGTCTGCTCGGCAGGCTGGCCGCCGCGAAATGCCTCGAATACCGGGTGTCGGATGGAGATCGGCGGGTCGCGACCGGCAGGCCCGGTCCCGGCTATCGGCCAATGGCCTCGCTGCCGTCGCAACGCCTCTCGCTCTCTCGATTCGCGTACCTCCGGCCTTCGGAGACCGGCATGGTGCTCGACTCCCCGCTGTCCACGGGCCCCATCGAGATCCGCGATCCACGGGCCGGCATTATCGTTTCTTCGCTGGCCACGCCCGCGTATCCGGCGGAGCTCGCGTCATCCGACCGGGGCTGCCGGTGGGCCGTACCCCTCCTCCACCTCCTGACCGACATGGGGTTCGCCCTCGAGACCGACGCCGAGGGCGCCACGGCGGAGACACGAAGCGAGGTCCTGGGCCGGTGGGAGTTCCACGATCTGGCGCTGCACGGACGTGTCTTCCGGGGACGCCCCGACCTGCCCGTCGGCGACACGGGCCGGCGCGGGGTCGCCCGGGTGCCCGCCATGAAGCCCCCCATGTCGGGGTCTTGGGTGGACCTCCCCCATCCCGCCGCCGACCAGGGGAGCGGGACGCTCTACGAGACCATCGACGAGAGACGATCGCTCCGCGCCCACGGCGCGCCTCCGATCACGATCGCGCAACTCGGCGAGTTTCTCTACACCGTGGCGCGGGCGCGGGAAGAGACCGACGAGCCCGGGATTCGACGTCGCGTGTACCCGGGCGGCGGCGCGCGGCACCCGCTCGAGATCTACCCGCTCGTCGGTGCTTGCGAGGGGCTGGACCCGGGCGTCTACCGATACGACCCGGCTCGGCACCGCCTCGACGTTCTCTCCGACCGGGGAGGCCTCGCGAAGGACGTGCTGCGGGCCGCGGCGGCCGGGATGGAGGATGGCCGCCCACCACAGGTGTGGCTGGTGATCACCGCCCGGATCGGGCGGTTGTCGGAGAAGTACGAAGGGATCGCCTACCTGCTGGCCCACCAGGAGGTCGGCGTGCTGTACGAGGCCATGTACCTCGTCGCCACCGCGATGGGTCTCGCCCCATGCGCGTACGGCTTCGTCGACGGCCTCGGGTTCGCGCGGGCGATCGGGGTCGACCCGCTCGAGGAATCGGCTGTCGGAGGGTTCCTGCTCGGCAGCCCGGCCTGAGCGGTTCCGGGGGCGTGCCGACCGACGGTCAACCCGCCCCGGCGACCTCGTGGGCGACGCGGACGCCTGACTCGAGCGCCCCCTGCATCCACCCCGGGAGGACCGAGGTGTGGTCGCCGGCGAAGTGCACCCGACCGTCGGGCGACGCGAGGTGCGGCATGATCCCCGCGATCTCGCCCGGACGGAACCAGCAGTATCCGCCGATGGCCCAGGGGTCGGCACCCCACGACTTGCTCACCCCCCGGCCGGAGAACGCCGATCGCGCACCCGGGAACACCTTCTCCACCTGTTCGAGCGCCCACGCCACGCGGGCCTCGACCGGCTGCGGCTCGAGCCAGCGGGCCCAGGGCCCGACAATGTAACAATCGAGCAACCCGGCGGTCGGCTCGGCGAGCGGGGTCGCGTTCTCGATCCACAGACCGGGGATCCCCACACCGGGGCCGGGCAGGTCGGTCGAGGCGAGTCCCGTACGGCCGTCTTTCTCCCAGTATCGCGTCTCGAACTCGAGAAACGTTCGGGTCACGGACGTATGGGGAAGCCCCCGGATCGCCCGTTGCTTCTCGATCCTGAACGGCGGGTCGACCTCCACCCGCTGGAGGACCGGGAACGGGAGCGTGCAGATGACGCGCTGGCCGACGAACGGACCGTCGTGCCCCTCGCAGTACACGCGGACGGACGCGTCGTCCCGCTCGATCCGGACGACGGGGCTCCGATACCGGACGCGCGGTCCCAACTCCCTGGCAAACCAATCGGGCAGCTGGTGGGTACCTCCCGGGATGCGATAGGACGCTGCGGGATCGAACCGGCTCTGCTTCGGCTTCGAGGTCGAGTCCGCCGGGTCGGAGCGAGGGTGACGAAGCTGATGGGCGGCCCGGGGGCCCTGCGCGGCCGGGCCGACCTTGCGCGTCGCCAACCCGCTCTGAATGAACGCCATGTCACGCAGCAGGACGAGTGAGGAGTACGTGTCGACCCCATCGCCCCACAGATCCGCGTAGCCGAGCCGCAGGATGTCGACCGCGCCCTGGCTCGCGCCGCGCGCCGCCAGCAGAGCGGCCAGGCTCTTGTCCGCGAGGCCATCCAGACCGGCCCCCGGCCACCCCTCGGCCCTCGGAGTTGTATCGAGGACCGCGCCGAACCCCTCGCCGAGGTACTTCTTGAACCACTCGTTGGGCGTGGTCTTCCTCTCCGCCGTCGAAAGAGGCACGGGCCACGTCGCGTTCGGCGCGCCCGGATCGCCCACCAGCGTCCCCCGCAGGTAATCGACCGCCGTCGAGTCAAGATCCTCCACGGGCTTCAAGTCGAGCCCGGCCTCACGAACGTACCCGACCGTGTATGTGTGGAAGCCGGGGACGAAGGCCGCGCCCACGTCGGCGTACAACCCCGGCGTGAGACCCTCCCTTATTGTTTCCACCCGTCCCCCCGGACGCTCGCGCGCCTCGAGGATCGTGACGTCGTAGCCGCCCCGGGCGAGCACCAGTCCGGCGCAGAGCCCCGAGAGGCCCGCGCCGAGGATGATGATCTCCGAGTCGGCGGGGCCCGTGGGAGGGAGATCCGGAGGGAATGCCGGAAACGCAAAACCGTTCGATGATCCGTTCATCCTGCATCCTGAATCGCACCGACCCGCCGCCGCAAGCGCCGTCGCGACAGGGTTGACGCCGCTCATCGCCGCGGGATACGATGCACCACCCGTAGTTGAGACTCGTTCTCAACTAGCGACCGTCACGATCTTTCACCGCCGAACAGCCGTTTACGGCGCCGGGACGAAACCGGAGGAACCGAGATGTTGCGCACGGCCTTCGCGACACCGCTGGTCCTGCTGGGGCTGTCTGCCTGCGCGGGTGGCCCCGAACCGCGTGTTCTCGCGTACCACGCGCCGGACACGACGGTGGCTCCCTTGACGCGAACGCCGACCGATGAGGGCCTCGGAGTGCTCCTCATGGCGCATGGAGGATCGGAGGAGTGGAACGCATCCGTGACGGAGGCCGTCGCCTCGTTAGGCGAGGAGGTTCCGACCGAGATCGCGTTCGGTATGGCGGACCCGGAGACGCTCCAGTCGGCGGTCGATCGTCTCGAAGCCAGAGGCGTCCGTCGCATCGCGGTCGTCCGGCTGTTCGTATCAGGGGAGTCCTTCCTGGCGCGCACCCGGGCCGTGCTGGGTCTGTCGGGAGAGGCCGGCGCCGTGGCGTCCGACCATCGGGGCGGCGGACACGGTGCTTCGTCCGACCGCCCGGCGCCGATCCGGTCGTCGAGCCTCTTCGCGGTCGATCCGTCGGGGCTCGTCGACGCCCACGAGTCCGGCGACGTCCTCCGATCTCGCGCGCAGGCGTTGAGCCGCGACCCCGCGAGCGAGTCGGTTCTCCTGCTCGGCCACGGCAACGGTGCGGAGGACACGAACAGCCGTCTCCTGACCGCGATGCGTGCGCGCGCCGCGGTGGTCGAGGACGCGGGCTTCCACGACGTCCGCGTCGAGACCTTGCGAGAGGACTGGGAAGGACCGCGAGAAGAGGCCGAGCGACGCATCCGCGCATGGGTCCGTGCCGAGACCGATGCGGGGCGGCGCGTCATCGTGGTGCCGTTCAGACTCTCCGGGTTCGGCCCCTACGCGGACGTCCTCGAGGGACTCGACTACGTCGCCGACGGGCTGGGGCTGCTTCCCCACCCGGCGATCCCGGACTGGATCGCCCGGCGGGTGGTCGCGATGACGTGCGGGCACGGGTGGGAGCACCCGGCCGTCTCCTGCGATGTGAGGGCCGACCGGCCCTGACCGGCCCCGATCCATCGAGAGTATCCCTCCGCATGACGAAAGCGTGCCGGAGCTCCGCGGGCCTGTCGCCGAACGTCCAGCCCCTCGCCGCACTGGCGACACCGCCGCGCCGGCCTCTAGTCTCCGGGACCACTCTTCCTGCTCCGGAGACGGTCCATGGCCCGCACCGCTCGCATCCGCCTCGCCTCGCGTCTCGCGCTCGGACTCGTCATCGCGACGGCGGGGCCGGCCCCGGCACAGGTCCCCGAGCCGGCCGACATCATCGGGTTCGCACCCGGCGAAGACTTCAAGCTCGCCACCTACGGGCCGATCGCCGAATACTTCGAGGCGCTGGCCGCCTCCACCGACCGCATGGTGCTCGAGGAGATCGGCGAGAGCACACGAGGGAAGCCGCTCTACCTCGCGGCCATCTCGTCCCCCGCGAATCTGGCGCGGCTCATCCGCATCAGGGAGATCACCCGGACCCTCGCCTACGCCCGTGACCCGTCCGTCGGCCCCGGCTCGATCCTCGACGAGACGCGCGCGAGGGAGCTGGCCCGGGAGGGTGTGGCCGTCGTGTGGATCGACGGCGGGCTGCACGCGACCGAGGTCGCCCACGGCCAGGTCATGCCCGAGATGGCGCACCACTTCGTGACGGACGAGTCGGAGGAGACCCGACGGATCAGAGAGAACACCGTCCTCCTTCTGATGCCCAACATGAACCCCGACGGGCTCGACATCGTCGCCGAGTGGTACATGTCCAACGTGGGCGGGGAGTACGAGATGGCCCCGGTGCCCGAGCTCTACCACCACTACATCGGGCACGACAACAACCGCGACTGGTACATGGTGACCCAGGCCGAGACGAAGGCCGTCACCCACCAGCTCTACCACGAGTGGTTCCCCCAGATCGTCTACAACCAGCACCAGTCGAGCCCCTTCCCCGGCCGCATCTGGATGCCGCCGTTCGAGAACCCCGTGAGCCCGCACCTCGATCCGTTGCTGGTGAGCTCCCTCAACCAGATGGGCCACTCGATGCGCAAGCGCTTCGACGTCGAGGGGAAGCCCGGAGTGAACAGCGGGATCGTCTTCGACCTGTGGTGGAACGGGTCGATGCGAGGCGGGCCGGACTACCACAACATGCTCGGCTTCCTCACCGAGACGGCGGGGGCGGGGTACGCGACGCCGCGCTGCTACGAGCCCGACGAGCTCCCCGAGACCTTCGGCGAGCGCGCCGACATGCTGCCCGCGCACATCCCGTCGACGAGCTACAACAACCCCTGGCGAGGCGGTTGCTGGCACATCCGCGACGCCATGGACTACATGATGACCGCCGCGAAGGCCGTCGCGGACATGGGCGCGAAGCTCAAGGACGAGTACCTCTTCAATCACTACTGGATGGGTCGCCGGCAAATCGAGAGGGGACGGCGGGCGGAGGGCGGCGCGTTCGCCTACGTGATCGATCCGCGGCGCTCGCACGACCGGGGCTCGGTCTACGAATTCATCGACCTCATGCGGCGTTCGGGGATCGAGTTCCTCCGGGCGAGCGAGCCCTTCACGGTCGAGGAGACCGCGTTCGAGCCCGGTACCTTCATCATCCCCCCGCAAGCGTTCAGACCGTACGTCGTCGACCTGATGGAGCCCAAGCGCTACCCCGACCGTCGGCAGTACCCGGGCGGCCCTCCCGAGCCGCCCTACGACATGACCGGCTACGAGCTCCGTTTCCAGATGGGGCTCGACGTCGCCGCGATCGACACGCCCTTCGATCTCCCCGCGGGGAACTGGGGAGACGTATCGCCGGTCGCGGCCGCGCCGCGAGGGAGCGGGACGGCCGGCTTCGCCGTCCACGGCAACTCCAACACCGTGTACCGGGCGCTCGCGCCACGACTCGCGTCGGACGGCGTGCAGCGCACGACCCGGGCGATCCCGAGCCTGCACGGAGAGATCCCGGCCGGATCCTTCTGGATCGCCGGCCTCGGCGCCGACGAGGCCGGCCGGCTCGCGTCGGGTGAGCAGTTGACCCTTACGGGGATGGACGCGGCGCCCCCCGCCGACGCCCTGGTCCCGGTACGGATGCCGCGCATCGCCATCTACCGCTCCTACCGGGCAGCCATGCCCGAGGGGTGGACGCGCTGGACGCTCGACACCTACGGCATCCCCTGGGAGAACGTCTGGAACGAGGATGTGCGGTCGGGGGACCTGTCTCGATTCGACGCGATCGTCCTTCCCTCGCAGAGCCGGGCGGCGATCGAGGAGGGGTATCCGTCGTCGAGGGTCCCGATCCGGTTCGCCGGTGGACTCGGCGCCGAGGGGGCCGCCGCTCTCCGGGCTTTCGTCGAGGCGGGCGGACGCGTCGTGGCGTTCGACGAGTCCGTCGACTACGCGATCGAGACGTTCGCCCTCCCGTTCAGGAACCGCGTCGCGGGGCTTCCATCGGAGGAGTTCTTCATCCCCGGCTCCCTCATCAGGCTCGAGGTCGATCCGTCGCACCCGCTCTCGTGGGGGATGCCCGACAGCGCCGTCGCCCTCTTCGCGCGAAGCCAGGTGCTCGAGCGGACCGGAGCGGGCGCCGCGGTGTCCACGCCGGTCTGCTACGCGGGCGACGCGCCGCTCCTCAGCGGCTGGACGCTAGGCGCCGAGGAGCACCTCGCGGGTCGGACCGCCGCGGCGCGCATCGAGGTCGGCCGGGGCGACGTCGTCCTGTTCGCCTTCACGCCGCACTTTCGCGGCCAGCCGCGGAACACCTTCAAATTGCTGTTCAACGCGCTGACAGGATCCGCGTCCCGGACTCCCGAAGCGGAGGGTCTGCCCTGTCGCTAGACGACCGGGGGGAGCTTCCGATCGAGACCCGGCGTCCCGATCGTGACCGAGCGTTCGGGGCACCCTGTCCCACCCACCGCCGGCGAAGACGGCCCCGCTCGACGCGGTGGGACCGATTCGACACGCGTCCGGTGCGGATCCCGGGTCCCCGCCTCGTCGAGGCTCCAGGGCGGCTCGAGGTGTGCAGCCCGACGGGATCGTTAAGCCGCCGGGGGGTGCGGCGCCTCGGCCCGAAGGCGCCGATCCGCCGAATGGAGCGGCCAGTGGCATGGAGGTTCCGTGAATGTCGGAGACGTCTGCGTCAGGAAGGTGACCACCGCGGATCCAAATGACACGATCCGCGGAGCCGCCAGACGCATGCTGAGGGAATCGGTCGGCACGCTCGTGATCGTCGACTCGCGGGGCGACGAGCCGCGGGCGATCGGCATGGTGACCGATCGGGACATCGTCACGAGGGCGGTCGCGCCGGATCGTGACCTCGACGCGTCTCCGCTATCGACGGTGATGTCGGTCCCGGTGCACGCGGTGCTCGAGAGCATGCCGCTCGAGGATGCGGTCGACCGGATGAACGCCAAGGCGGTCCGCCGCCTCGTCGTGACCGACGACCGCGGCGTCCTCACCGGGATCCTCGCGCTCGACGACGTGCTGGAGACCCTCGTCCGCGAAATCGATGCGATCGGGAAGCTGATCGTGAGGCACCCGCCCATCTACGGCTGAGGCCGGGTCGACGGCCGACTTGAGACCGATGCCCCGACCCGGCACTATTGCCGGGGAGAGGGCCGCCGGGTCGCCGACCCGCGTGGCCACCAGATGTAGCCCCGATCCCGGCGCTCCGGTCGGGCCGCCGGTGGAGGTTCCCATTCGTCGTCGAGGTCCGCGCGTGGCGACCCTGGCCGCGCTCGTCGCCACGGGGTCGGCCATTCCCCTGACCGCTCAGGACGTCTGCGACGTCCGCCGTATCGCGCGCTCCGAGTTGATCGAGGCCATGGGTCGCCACGGCGACTACGACATCCTCGCGACGACCAACCGGGGTCGCTTCACCACCGAGTTGCTGATCCGTCTCGCCCACCGGGCGCGCGACGAGCGCTGGGGCATGCAGTTCTATATCGACCCGGACGACTGGTTCTCCTCGTTTCTGGAGACGGCCGGGATCGGCCCGGATGAAGCGCCCGAGTCGTCGCGTCTCGGCCGCGAGCACGGGCAGCGCGTGCTGGTGGATTATCGGCCCGCGCGCGTGGTCCGCCGCGTCAGGAAGGGTCCGATCCCCGGGCTCGCCCTCAACGTCCGGGCGTGGTGGCCCGAGGACGCGCACCCGGCAGACCGTTTCAGCCTGACCGACACGACATCCGTGCCGAAGCTTAAGTCGACGTCTCACCGGGAGATCTCGTACCGTCTGCTCGAGTTCGACGACATGGTGATGATGGACGGTGTCGACGGGGTCACCGGCCGGCCGCTCGACGGGGTGCTCGGGGCCCTGTTCTCCGTGATCGGCGAGGGCGTGCTCGAGGAGTCGCGCTTCGCGGTGACGGACGATGGGCTCCAGCTGGTTCGGGCCCGTTCGAAGAAGGTGCTCTCCGTCTGGGCGACCGTGACGATCGAGCCCGACGGCACGGCGTCGAAGGGCGTGCTCGATGGCCGGCCCGATCTCGAGCGGGTGGAGGAGGCGTTGATGCGGGAGATCGACATCGAGTACGCCGACTACGCGTGGGACACCGACGACGGTAGCTGCGTGGCCGACCGGTGAAGACGCGATGATGCGCCGGCGGGGGCGGGGCATGTCGCGGTGTCTCCTCGTCGCCGCCGGGGCGACGCTGCTCGCGGGGTGCGGCTCCCTCGTCCACCGCGAGCCCATCCCCGATCCCTTCCCCGCCGACGCCCCCTTCGGCGAGATCGTGACGGAGATCCGCTACGAAGGGAACGAGCATACCCGCGAATCGGTGATCCGCGACAACCTCGAGACGGAGGTCGGCGAGCCATACACGGAGGAGGACGTCGTCGCGGAGCACAACCGGCTCTTCCAGCTCGGGGTATTCACCAGCCTCCAGTTCCTGACCGAGCCCGCTCCCGACGGCACGGCGGTCATCGTCTCGATGCGCGAGGTCAACCCGTACCTGCCGTCGATCAGCTTCTCGATCACGCAGGAGAACGGGCTCGCGATCGGACCCTCGATCTCGGCCCCGAATCTCTTCGGACGGGGGATGAAGTCGTCGCTCAAGGCGCAGTTCGGCGGCGCCACGAACTTCGAGGTCCGCCTCCGGGATCCGTGGCGTCTCGATTCCGAGTGGTACGGGTGCTGCTACGACCTACTCCTCGCCCACCGCATCCGGTACAACAAGCTCGACGACTTCGACGAGCGGTCGACCGAGTTCTCCGCGCAGTGGCTCTACACCGCCTCCGAGCGCATCCACGTCGGTCCGAGGGTCACCTGGGTCAATCTGAGCGCGGCCGAGGACTCCCTCGGCAACGTGCCGCCGGTCACGCTGGACGCCGATCATTCCGACAGGATCCCGGGTCTGGGCCTCGTCGCCGAGTACGACTCCCGCAACCTGTCGGTGTATCCGACACGCGGCTGGTACATCCAGGTCGACGGAATGCAGAACGGAGGATGGCTCGGAGGTCCGGCGGACTACTTCCGCTTCAACCTCGACGCGCGGCGCTACTACGAGCTGGCAGGCCCGACCCACAGCCTCGCGCTCTACTCGCTGTTGACGATGACCAGCGGGGAGGTGGGCGTCGACGTCCCCGTCCACCAGGACTTCGGCATCGGAGGCACGAACTCGGTGCGCGGCTGGTCCCTCGGCTCGCGCGAGGGCAAGAACCAGCTGCTGGGGACCGCGGAGTACTGGTTCAACGTCGTCCCCCTGGAGGCATATCGGATCTGGTTCATCCGCTTCGCGATGGGACTGCAGATCGCGGCGTTCGCCGACGTGGGGACGGCGTGGAATACATCGAGCCAGTTCCGTCAGAACTGGATCGGGGGTGGTGGCGCGGGGCTCCGGCTCGTGATCCCGCAGACCGTCATGGTCCGGTTCGATCTGGCGTTCGGAGAGCCCGCGATGGGGCTCATCTTCTCCGTCGGCGGCAACGAGAAGGCGTTCGCACAGAAGCAACGCGTCCGGTAGGAGCCACCCGTCCGTGCGGCGCGGCTCCCACCGGAGCGACTGCTTCAGAGACCGCCGTCAGGGGCGTCGTCGATCGGCCGACGCCCCCCGCCCCTGCGAATGCCGCCACGCGACGCGGCCCTTCGATTCCCGGACTGCCGGGCGGCCTGGTGGCGGTTGAGGTCGCCGAAGTCCGGGCGGGCCCCCGTCGTCGGCCGCTGCCCCGCCGATGGTCGGGTGACCCCGCGGTCCCCCGTCGCCGGCTGCGTCGCGCCCCACCGTCCGTTCTCCCGGGTCTGCCACCCGTCGTTCGTTCGACGCGCCACGTTTCCGTTCCGGTCGGCGAACGTATCGTTCGCCCGGCCCGTCGCGGGCCGCGCTCGCTGGAGGTCGCGCGGCGTGACCGACGGACTCGCGTTTCTGTCGCGGTTGGCGGCCCGGTCGTAGACGCTCGCACGATCCGACGCGCCGGGACGCCCCCTGTCCTGCATCCGGTCGCGCACCTGATCGCGGTTCCCGAGGCCGACGTTGTTGCCGATGTTGATGTCGCCGTTGTTGATGAATACGGGACCGCGGTACCCACCGCCGTACCATCCGCCGCAGCAGCCCCACGGCCGGTACCCGCCGTACCACCCGCCGCCGAACGAGATGCCGAACGTGAAGAACCCGTTGCTCCAGCTGAGCCCGAAGTTCCAGCCGGTCCACGGGTTGTAGCCGATGTGGAACCCCCAGGTCGGCGGACGCGGGTAGTAGTAGCCGCCGCCCCAGTAGGGCGGGTAGTACCAGCCGGTGCCGTAGATCGGCACGCCGTAATACGGGAACGACCACATGTAGCCCGGCGTGTACCCGACGTACACGACCTCCGGCGTCGACTCGTAGACGTGGACGTGCGTGACGTTGTACACGGGCGAGCTCGGGGGGATCTCCGCGATCTTGTCTTCGGGTACCTCGTCCGCCACCGCCCACGGTCCGGTCGGCGAGGTCGACGTGAACCAGACACCCTCATCGACCGCGTAATACCGCCCGTCGATCTCGAGCACCTGCGCCCCGGTGTTCACCGCGTAGGAGACCTCGGTGTCGGGGATCGCCTCGAACCGCGGTTCGCCATCGTACTCGACGCTCAGCGACGCGTTGTTCCGATCGATGGCGGCCATCTCGGGGACCTGCGCGTCGAGGAGGGCGTCGTTCGCCTCCTCGGTCCCGGCGATCGAGGTGCGGATACCGCCGATCTCGGAGCCGGGCGGGATGTCGTCGAAGGCCGCCGGCAGCTGATCCGCGCGGACGAACTCCCACGGACCGTCCTCCGACGTGGAGCGGAACCACCGCCCCGACAGCAGCAGATACATCCGGTTCGTGGACACCTGTCTGAGCCACGGCGTCTCGGTGTTCTCGACGTACATCAGGTCTCCGTCGGAGAGGACCTGCCAGGCGGGGTCCCCGTCGCTCACGATGAGCTCGGTCGGCTCCGTCGCCACCACGATCTCGGGTGGCGACGGGAAAGCCGGGGCCTCCTCCTCGGCGTCGGGCAGCATCGCCACCAGGTCCGCGGGCGGCGATGTGGTATGGCTCCAGGGGCCGAGGGGGCCTTCCGCCTGATACCACCAGTTGCCATCGGTCAGGTAGCACGGCCCGTCGTCGCCCCGTCGGACGACGAGAAACGGCGTGTTCAGGACGCGCTGGTAGTCGCTGTTCTCGATCGGCGAGAACCGCGGCTCGCCATCGTACATGAGCAGTACGGCGAGTCGCTCGCGGAACACGATGACGGGCGGCTCGTTCCGGATCAGATCGAGGCTCTCCTGCTCGAGATCCGCCGCCGCGAGACTCGCCGCGAGCCGGTCGCGGTAGATCTCGAGGCCGGCGGTGGTGAGCGCCTCCTCGACGATCTCGGTGAAGCGGCGCCGGCCCTCGTCGGTGGCGTCCGGCCAGCTCACGCGCGTGACGTCGAAGTCACGGACCAGCAACCTCTGCTCGTCGCTTCCGTTCGAGAGCCGGGCGTCGAAGAAGAAGGCGCCGAACACCGGGTCCTCGCGGTCATCGAGCTCGAGCGCCATCGCCGCCCGTCCGCTCAGGACGTTCCCCGTCAGCCGCTCCGGCTGGGGCTGATAGACGACGATGGTCCCCTCGGTCGCCGTAATCTCCTGGGGCCATTCGACGAGCTGCTCCTGCGAGGCGTCCGGCTCTTGCGCTGCGCCGACCCGCACGAACGCGGCGACGCCGAACGCGGCGACCGCGACCGCCCGGATGGCACGGACGCCTGGCCATGTCGTGTCCATCTCTCTCTCCTGGCGTTCGCGCGCGGCTGGCGCGGACCCCGTTAGCCCACGACCCGAACCGGACATCAGGGATCATCCATCCCGCGCTCGACCTCGGCGAGCGCGGCGAGGATGTCCTCGTTCTCCGGCCGGATGCGGTAGTTGACCTCCGTGAACTTCCAGTGGACCCGTCCCTCCGTGTCGATCACGTACACCGTCGGGTGCGGGATGGCGCGGCCTCGCGGGTCATCCACGTTGAACAGTCCGTATCTGTCGATGATGGCCGCGTCCGGGTCCGACAGGAGCGGGAAGTCGAGGGTATAGCCGTCGTGCTCGTCGGCCACGCGATCGACCATCATCTGGAGCTCGGCTTCGTCGTCCGAGGAGATCGCGAAGACCTGCGTGCGCTCGCGCTGCCGTGGTGTCAGGAAGTCCTGCAGCTCCCCGAGCTGCGTGGCACAATAGGGTCACCAGTGGCCCCGGTAGAAGAACAGGATCACGTTCTTCTCCCCCCTGTAGTCGGACAGCGTGTGCACATCTCCGCCGAGGGCCCGCGCCGAGAAGTCGGGGGCGAGGTCGCCCGCGCTCACCCGATCCAGATCGGTGCCCGGGAGATCGTGCCCGTCCACCGGCCCGAGGACGACCTGCGTCTCGGGCCCGGACTCAGGCTGCGTCTCGGCGGCCTCATCGACCCCCGAACACCCTGCCAGCAGCAGGGCCAGCCCGACCCCGATCCATCGCTCGTGCGTTCCCGTCATGTGTCGTCCCTCGTCTTCCGGGCTCTCGTTCAGCCCGATTCGTGGTCCGCGGAGAAACTCGGGATGGGGCGATGCCCCGACAAGACGGACGGGGGCCCGCACGCGTCACCGTCTCGTGTTGCCGCGGGCTCCAGACCGCCCTAGCGTCATCGGCCCGGCGGGTTCGATGGGTGGTCGTCCCGTCCCGGCTCCGAACGATCTCTGGAGGATCCATGAGGGTCGCCGCGCTCGCGCTCGCGTGTCTGCTCTCGGCCGCGCCCGTCTCGACGGGCGATGCCGTGGCTCAGTCGCAGGGCCGCTCCGTGACGGAGGACGGTGATGGCGACCGCTCGTCCGATCGGCGCCGTCGCTGGCGGAGTCGAAACATCTATCCCGGCCCCATCCCGACACCGGCCGACTGGGTCGCGCCGGAGGGACCGATCAGGATCGGTCTTCAGGCCGGCCACTGGCGCGCCGACGAGGCCCCGCGGGAGCTTTCGGGTCTGCGCGACAACGGAACGCGGTGGCGCGACGTCGCCGAGTGGCAGGCGAACCTCGAGATCGCCCGACTCGCCGGCGCAGAGCTCGAGGCGCTCGGCTACGAGGTCGACATCCTCCCCGCGGTCGTGCCGCCCGGCTATCGGGCCCATCTGTTCGTCGCCATCCACGCCGACGGGGCCGAGAATCCTGCCGCGTCGGGATACCGCGTGGCCGCCCCGCGCCGCGACGCGACGGGTCGGGCCTCCCGCGCCGCGGAGCTGCTGAGCGCGAGCTACGGCGACGCGACCGGGCTCAAGCGCCTTCCCACCACGACTCGGCGGATGCAGAACTACTACGCCTTCAACTTCCGGCGGTACGTCCACGCGCTGCACCCGATGACCATCGCGGTGATCATCGAGACGGGGTTCCTCACCAGCCCGAGCGACCGGCGCGTCATCCTCGACGACCCCGACCTGGCCGCGCGCGGTATCGTCGAGGCGGTGAAGGCGTTCCCGATCACGGCTCCCCCGGCGGCAGCGACCGAGACCGAGCGCGTCCCCGGCTGAGCTGCCGACCTACCGGCGCGGAGTTGCATCGGGCGCCGGGGCCGGGTCGGACTCCTCCCAGATTCTGAACGGCAGTCCGGGACAGTGCGTCGTCGCGTCGAACGCTTCGCAGACGACGTCCCCGAACGTGTCGCCATCGCGCAGGGCACGCACCGGCGACGGGCCGGCGAAATGGATGCGGAAGATCTGGCCCTCGGTGAGCAAGGTGGACGCCACGCCCTCGGCCATGGTGTTCGGGTCGGTCAGGAAGCCGGACACCTCCGGGACGTGCTGGAGTCCGAAGTTGTGCCCGAGCTGGTGCCCGAGCACGTGCACCCCATCTCCGTGGACCGACGCCGCCGCGACGGCGATCGCGGTTCCGAGGTTCTCCGCGAACCCGTCCACGAGGGACTCGTCGATGCTCACCTCCTCGACGACGTAGATGTTGAACCTGCCAGCGGCGCGGCCGATGGCGTCGGCGATCGGCTGGAACGGGGCCCCGAGCTGGAGGGCGAAGGTGCTCCAGCCGTCCGCATGGGCGGTCGCGTCCATGAACTCCACATCGCCGACCGAGATGCCCGCTCGCTCGGCACGCCACGCCGCGTCGACGGCCGCGAGGGCGTCGCCGACGCTCGTCTGACCGGCGGCGTAGCCGCCCGAGATCACCCAGACGGTGAACGGCAGCTCGATCGGCGCGCGGACGGGGACCATGAGGGTATCCACGCCGGGCGTCCACGTGATCGGCAGCAGCTCGGGTCGGCGGTCCGGGCCGAAGACCGCGACGCTCTGCCGCAACCCTCCACTGTCGAACACCCCGACGTCGAGCGTCGACGAGGTCGTCTTGTACACGTTGTCGAACAGCGACTGGACGTTGTTCGCCCCGTCCGCGAGCACGCCGATCTCCTCTGAAGAGGATTGCATGAACACGAGCCGGTCGGGCGCCTCGACGACCGAGAAGGGTGGAGACACCTCGGTGAACCCCTCGAACCGCGCCCGGATCGCATAGCCGTCGTCGGCAGGGAGCGTGACGTCGGGGGACACGATCGCCTGTCCGAACGACACGTTTACGGTTGCGAAGGACGGATCGAGGACGGAGCCATCGGGGCCCAGCAGCTCGAACGACATCCTGCCGCCGGGGATACCCGTGGCCCGTCGATCGAAGGGATCGAGGACCCAGACCCTGAACTCCGGCAACGGGCTCCCCGCCACGTGGTCCGCCGGACCGTCGAGGAACATGAGACCGGCGGCCTCCGTCACCCGGGCGTCCGAGGGCGAGGAAGAGCACGCCGCCAGACACGGCACCGCCGTGAGCGCCACGGCGACCCAGCGATTCGAGCTACGCATCATCTTCCGGTCTCCTCATCGGATCAATACGTGGATCGTGTCCTCGACGGCTCACGGGCCGCTCGGTCGCGTGCCCCGCCGCGCCGATGCAGATTGACCGCGACGGCCCATTTCTCGCGACCGCGAGCCCCGGAGCGCAGACGGACACCGATGGCAGACGAACGAAGATACGGAGAGGACGAAGTGAGCGAGATCTTCGCCCTCGCGACCGGCGCCGGCGGAGCGAGCGTGCCCGCGCTGCGCGAACCGGAGGGGCTCACCCTCGCCGAGCTCCAGGACGTCGCCCGGGAGGTCGGGCTCCCCCCCGATCGCGTGGCGCGGGCGGCCGCGGTCGTCGACGCCCGCTCGGAGCGGCTTCCCCGTCGGACGATGCTGGGCTCGCCCGTCACTGTAGGACGCGTGGTGGACCTTCCCCGTGACATGACCGACCGCGAGTGGCAGATCCTCGTGGCGGACCTGCGCCAGACCTTCGACGCGAAGGGCGAGGTGTCGAGCGAGGGGGGGGTGCGGGAGTGGAGCAACGGCAACCTGCACGCCGTGCTCGAACGCACCGAATCGGGGCACCGGCTCAGGATGGGGACTCGCAAGGGGAACGCGCCCGAGATCGCCATGACCGGCGCCGTCGGCATCGGCATGTCCATCTTCATGTCGATCGCGATGATCTCGGCGGGAAAGGTGGGAATCGAGCTCATACTCCCGGCGTTCTTCGCCATCGCGGGCACCCTCGCTCTTCTGGCGAACGTGCTCGGGCTGCCCCGGTGGGCCGACGAGCGCGAGCGCCAGATGGACTCGATCGCCGTCCGCGTCCGCGAGCTCCTCGCCGCGACATCCGGGCAACCGGCGCCGCAACTGCCCGCCGACGCTTCTACCTGACGATCTCCACCTCGCCGCCGCCCAACCTGGCGCCCAGATCGGACAGGTAGGTCGACGCCGTCCGGTGGTGGCCCATGATGAACCGGCTGACGAATCGGAAGAAGGGGCTGTAGACCTCCCCCTCCTCGGTGATGGTGAGTATGGACCCGCCCGGCGCAGGCTCGACTTCGTAGATCCACCGCCCCCCGAACGGCAGCCCCTCCGAGATCATGGCGGTGACCATGCGGCGCGGAGGATCGCTCTCCGTGAGCTCCATCGGCAGGGGGCCGGTCGACCCGATCTCTCGCCACGCGGGATTTCCGCCGCGCGACGGCAGCTCCTCCACCCGCTCGACGGAGGGCCGCCACCCGGGCTGCGCGGTGACGTCCGAGATCACGTCGAAGACCTCCTCCGGACCCACCGGATACTCCGCGCGGACGGTCGCGACATGCTCGACGGGCAGGGCCGCTCCGACCGCGAGGACGGCTCCGATGAGAATGGCGATCCCCGCCAGCGTCCACAGTATGATGCGCTTCATCGACCCTCCCTCAGGTCGCGTAGCCGCGACAGGACTCGCGCCACCTCGGGCTGAGCCTCGACCCGGTGTGCCGCGATCGTCTCGCCCGGCCCCACCTTCACGCCCAGATCCCCGGGGCCGAGGCGCTCGAACGCGCGTTCGTCCGTGACGTCGTCCCCGATGAAGAACACCCCCGTCGCGCCGAGCTCTTCGCGCAGCGCCTCGAGAGCCGTCCCCTTGTCCGACTCGGCTACGACCGCCTCGACCACCATGTGTCCCTCCTGCGCGCTCAGCCCCGCAGCCCGTACGGCCGCCCGCGCGTCGTCGGCAAGCGCCGCCCGGGTCGCCTCGGGGACACGACGGTAGTGGAACGCGACGCCGAACGGCTTACGCTCGACGAGAGCGCCCGTCGTGCGGGCGGCGATGACATCGAAGTCGGCGGCTATCCGGTCGCGCGCCCCGGCCTCGTCGGTCGAGAGCTCCTCGCCGCTTCCCCTCTCCGCCCCGTGGCTGCCGACCAGTCTGAGGGCCCGCGCGTGCTCACCGAGAAGGCCATGCAGCACGGCGAGCTCCCGACCCGAAATGACGACCGAGTCCGTGTCGGGGAGGGTAGCGAGGTCGGCGAGCGCCGCGCACGCGGCGCTATCGGCCTGCACGGCATCCGGGTGGTCCGCGATCGGGGCGAGCGTCCCGTCGAAGTCGGACGCGACGAGCAGGCGACGCTTCGCCGCCAGCCGGGCGAGAGCGGCGTCGAGCTCGCTCACAGGGACTGGAGAGCCGCGGCGTCCAGTGCCTCGAGACACCGGCGGGACCACGCGAAGACGTCGTATTCCGCCACCTGGGACCGCAGCTTCGCCATCCGCTCGCCCCTCTCCTCGTCGGGCAGCCGGAGCGCCCGATCGAGGGTCGCCGCCAGCCAGTCGATATCGCACGGGTTCACGAGCAGCGCCTCCTCCAGCTCGACGGCCGCGCCGGCGAACTCGCTCAACACGAGGACCCCCGAGAGGTCGAACCGCGTCGCGACGTATTCCTTGGCCACGAGGTTCATCCCGTCGCAGAACGGCGTGACCGTCATCACGTCGGCCGCCCGATAGCACGCGACGAGCTCGTCGAGCGGCAGGCTGCGGTAGGCGTACGTGATCGGCGTCATCCCCGGCCGGCCGAAGCGGCCGTTGATCCGTCCGACGAGCCGCTCGACGCGCTCACGCATCTCCACGTAGTCGGCGACCGCCTGCCGGGTGGGCACCGCGATCTGGAAGAACGCGCACGCGCTCGCGGCGTCGGGATACCGCTCGAAGAACGTCTCCACCGCCCTGAGGCGGTTCGAGATCCCCTTCGTGTAGTCGAGCCGATCGACCCCGAGCACGATCTTCCGGTCGCCCAGGCGCGACCGGATCGAAGTCGCGTGCGCCGCGACGTCGGGCGACCGCGCGAGACGCTCGATGCCCTCCGTGTCCACAGCGATCGGCGACCACTGAAGACGGACGAACCGCCCGTCGTGATCCAGGCCGTCCTCGACGGGACACGCGTTCAGAAAACGGACGGCCGCCTCCGTGAAGTTCACGACGCTCTGCCGTGTCTGGAAGGCGAGCACGTCGGCCGCGATCAGCCCGCGCAGCACCTCGCGACGCCACGGCAGGTATCCGAACAGCTCGATCGGCGGAAACGGGATGTGCAGGAAGAACCCGATACGGGACGCGGGGTGCCGCTCGCGGACGAGCGCCGGAACGAGCTGCAGGTGATAGTCGTGCACCCACGCCGTCCCGTCCGGCGCCATGGTCTCGCAGATCGCCGCGGCGAACCGCCGGTTCACGGTCTCGTACGGACGCCACCAGTGGCGATGGTACTCGGGCGTGCGGATCGCGTTGTGGTAGAGCGGCCAGATCGTCGCGTTGCAGAAGCCGTGGTAGTAGTCCCCGATCTCGGCGGCATCGAGCGTCACGGGGTGCTGGCGGATCTCGTCGTGGTCGAACGGGGCGAGATCGAGACCGGGCTGCCCGGTCCAGCCGACCCACGTGCCCCGCCGCTCCTCGAGGATCGGCCGCAGCGCGCTGACCAGACCGCCGGGGCTCGACTCCCACGACTCCGACGCTTCGCTCCAACGGACGGGCAGTCGGTTGGCGGCGACGACGAACGCGCTCGGGCTCACGGGGAGCTCACTCCGGAAGCAGGGCGAAGGTGTCGGCCGGTACGTCGCGCCGGGCGCGATGGAGCACCCAGGCCGCATTGATCAGCCCGATATGGCTGAACGCCTGCGGGAAGTTCCCGATCAGAGTTCCCGTGGCAGGATCGACCTCCTCGCTCATCAGACCGAGCGGGCTGGCGTACGAGCGAGCCCGTTCGAAGACCTCGGTCGCCTCGTCGACCCGTCCGCAAAGGGCGAGCGCCTGCGAGAGGTGGAAGGAGTTCACCAGGAAGCACCCTTCCGAGCCGGGAAGCCCGTCGTCGGTCAGGTATCGGTACAGGAGCCCCGTGTTCGGCTCGCGCAGGTCCTCGACGATCCGGCGGATCGTCGAGTGGACTCTCGGATCTTCGTGAGGCAGAAATCGGAGCACGCCGATGAGGAGGTTCGCGGCATCCATCTGATCCGTATCGTAGTGCTGTACAAAGGCCTGTCGCTCTTCGTTCCATCCGCGGTCGAGAACCTCCTCGTGGATCCGGCCGCGCGCCGCGCGCCACGCGTCGACGTCGCCCGGAAGATCGAGCTCCTCGGCCGCCCGCACAGCGCGGTCGAGCGCGACCCAGGCCATGATCTTCGAGAACACGAAGTGCCGCGGCTCCGACCGGACCTCCCACACGCCGAGATCCGGACGGGTCCACAGACGCACTACATCGTCGGCGAGCGACTTGATGACCTGCCACATCCCCTCGGTCATGTCGCACTGGCGGCGCCAGATGTGGATCGAGTCCATGACCTCGCCATACACGTCGAGCTGGAACTGGTGGACCGCGGCGTTGCCGATCCGCACGGGTCGCGAGCCACGGTACCCGTCCAGATGATCCAGCGTGGTCTCGGGGACCGGCTGCTCCGCCCGGATATCGTAGAGGATCTGGAGGTGGTCGGCCCGCCGCCGACAGATCTTCTTCAGGAAGACCATGTAGCGATCGAGCTCTTCGAACTTCCCGAGCGCGTACAGCCCGAACAGGGTGTATGTCGAGTCGCGCAACCATGAGAACCGGTAGTCCCAGTTCCTCTGGCCACCGATTCTCTCGGGAAGCGAGGTGGTGGGCGCCGCGACGATCGCGCCCGTCGGCGCGAAGAAGAGGAGCTTGAGCACCAGCGCGGATCGCGTAACGATCTCCTCGTACTCCCCTTCGTAGCGCAGGTCGGCCGCCCACTGCCGCCAGAACGCCCGGGTGCTCTCGAGCTTCGCATCCGCGTCGTACCGGTCCGGAGGCCACACCTCGTCGTCGTCGTAGCGGAGCAGTAGCCACGCGTGGTCGCCGGCCTCGAGGGGGAACGAGCACCGCGCCTCGCCTGCCTCCTCGTCGATCCGCCAGTCGAGGGCCTCGTCGCTCGCGATCGTTATGACCTCGTCGTCGCCATCGGACGCGAGGAGCCCATAGCGCCGGCGTCGGAACGTCGGGGATCGGCGTGCATAGTCGAACCGCGGACGGACGACGGTCTCCACCTCGACACTCCCCTCCACGGCTTCCACCCGTCGGTGGATCTCGTGGTGCGAGGCGAGCTGCCGGTCCCACTCGAGACAGGGCATGAAGTCGGTGACCTCGAGGACACCCGTCTCGGTCTCGAAGCGCGTGACCAGGACGTTGGTGGACGGCTCGTAGCGCTGACGTCCGTCGGCCGGGCGGCGGGGCGCGATCCTCCAGTATCCACCGCCGCGGGCATCGAGGAGTCGTGCGAAGACCGACGAGCTGTCGAACGCCGGCAGACAGCACCAGTCGATCGAGCCATCGCGCGCCACGAGCGCCGCGGTGCGCATGTCTCCGATCAGGCCGTAATCCTCTAGCGGACGGTAGTCGGTCATGGGGCGCTACTCGGGGAGCGTAGGACGGGCGCGGGTAGTGTCACGCGCCACGAGTATATGGGCATCCCGAGGCGCTCCCAAGCTCGACCGGCCGTGCCGCGCGGCGAACCGCTCGAGCGGTGCCGGGCGGGGCGGGCCTCGACCGCCGGGCCCGGGCGCGATATGTTCGGGAAATGTTCGGTACCGCCTCGCGACCGATTCGTATCCTCCTGGTTGCGGACTCGCACCTCGGGTTCGACCACCCCGTGCGCCCCCGCGTCCGGCGCCGTCGCCGTGGCGAGGACTTTCTCGCCAACCATCGGCGCGCCTGTCGGACCGCGGTGGAGGAGGGCGTCGATCTGCTTGTCCATGGCGGCGACCTGTTCCACGCCCCGAACCCTCCCGCCAGCCTCGTCTACCAGGCGTTCGACCCTCTCAAGCGGGTGGCCGACGCCGGCATCCCGGTCTTTATCGTCCCGGGCAACCACGAGCGATCGCGGATCCCGTTCGACTGGCTGGGCGACCACCCCGATGTGCACGTCTTCCACGAGCCGTCGACGGTCAGCGTGGGTGTGCGCGGTGCGGCCGTCGCCGTCACGGGACTGCCCTGTATCCGACGCGGTGCGCGAGACCGATTCGCGACCGAGCTGCGGCGGGCGCGCCGGCGGGAGTCGACGGCGGACCTTCGGCTGCTGCTGACGCACCAGGCCTTCGAAGGCGCGGTCGTCGGCCCCGCGGACTACACCTTCCGCGACGGTCACGACGTCATCCCTCTGGCGGCCGTGCCAGAAGACGTCGCCGCCGTCCTCTCGGGACATATCCACCGGCATCAGGTGCTCGAACGCGATCTCGCGGGACACCCCGCACCGGCACCGGTCATCTACCCCGGATCGGTCGAGCGCACCGCCTTCGCCGAGCGCTTCGAGCCGAAGGGATACTGCCTGCTCGAGGCTCGCCCGGGAGACGACGGCGGATCGATCGAGCGCCGGGAGTTCCTCGACGTCGGGGCGAGACCTATGGAGATCCGCCCCCTCGCGGTCGGGGGTCTCGACCGCGCGGGTCTCGAGCGGGCCATTCGGCGGGCCGTGGCCTCTGCGCCCCGGGACGCCGTCATCCGTCTGGAGGCCGACGAGGAACCCGAGCCCGGGGCGGCGGCGATCCTCGGGGCCGCGAGCCTGCGCGCGCTCGCGCCGCAGACCATGAACCTCGAGGTGCGGATCGCGGGGGCGCGCGCGTGGCGGGGTCGACGGGGTCGTCGCCCGCACCCGGCCGATCGCAATCCGCCTCAGCGCGAGTTGTTCCGCGACCCGTAGACCTGTAGCGAACCCGCCCGGTATGGCGTTCGCACCGCATGCATCGGTTCCGCACCGGTGTGAACTGTTGTACGCGACCCGCGGGCTCCAGGGCGCCCCCGCGAGTCTGCCCAACCCGCCGGTCGGTCACGCCGCGCGCTGGCCACACATCTCACAACACACATCTCATAAGAGCATTCAAACTATTTGTTAACAGTTTGTTACAGATATCCATCCCTGCAATTGCGCTCGATTCGTTCGCGGCCGTCGGGGCCGCCCCGTGCGCCCCGACGGGACAGGAGACCGGTGGGGCACGGGCTGTGCGGCCGTTGAGTCCCCGCCTGCCGAGGTCTTGCCGTCGAGAAAAGGGCGTTATCAAGATCTTCCATGGGTGACCCCGTCTGGAGAG
The DNA here is from genome assembly GCA_033720355.1 of Gemmatimonadota bacterium. Taxonomy (GTDB): domain Bacteria; phylum Gemmatimonadota; class Gemmatimonadetes; order Palauibacterales; family Palauibacteraceae; genus Palauibacter. The sequence continues at coordinate 6,569 of JAWWCR010000006.1, read as the reverse complement.
GGGCTCGAATACGATGTTTGCACGTCACGGCCGCACCACGGGCCGCACCGGGGCACTCGCGCTCCGTCGGTTCGTACCCGCGCTCACCGTCCCGCTTCTCGCTGCCGCCCTGGCCGCGGGCTGTGGTCGCGATCCGGTAGGACCTCCGCCCGCGCAGCAAACGCCGGCTGACGAGCCCGACGCCAGCGCCGCACCCGGTCAGCAGCAGCGGCCGCAATTCGTCGAGGACCAGTACATCATCAAGTTCCGGCCCGGGGAGGACCTCCCGCCCGGAATCGTGAACGCGCTGGCCGACCAGCACGGGCTCGGGATCCGTCACGAGTACCGGAACGTGTTCGAGGGCTTCTCGGCGGTCGTGCCTCCGGGTCGCGTACAGGCACTGCGCAACCACCCGATGGTCGAGTCGGTCGAGCCCGTCGGCCTGTTCTACCTCGACGCGCCGGCACCCCGGTCGACGGTCAGCGTCCCCCAGGACGGGTTGCGTCTGCGCCTCGTGGCCGACGACCTGCCGCTGGCGGACGGCCAGAGGGTCGACCAGTGGGCCAATGCGGGCGGCAGCGAGGGACCCGCGGCCCAGAGTCGACAGAACCGACGACCCGTTTTCCACGCGGCGGGGGTGACGGGGCGTTTCGCCGGTCACGCCCACGTCGGGTTCAACGAATCCGATACAGACGAGTACCTCGAGGTGTCCGGCGTCTCCGGACACGGCTCGGCGACGCTGGTCGCCGTGTTCAGCCAGGACAACCTGGCCCCCCACAACCACGGCATCTTCGCGCCGTACCAGAACACCGGGAACCGGGGAACGTTCGCGACGATGTACGTCCAGCCATCGGGCACCCTGGGGCACTGGGATTTCTCGATTCAGAAGCACACATCGACCTTCGCGCCATCGGCCGGATCGGAACACGTCGCGGTGTGGCGGATCGACGGTTCCAACGTCATCGACTTCCAGGTCGACGGCGTGTCGCACGGGTCGTTCCCGATCACCAGCGACATGCACTCGACGTTCGCGAAGTACCTGATCGGCGTCACACGACCGGCGAACGTGAACCCCTACGAGGGTCAAATCGCCGAGCTGGTCTTCTACGATCGGCCCCTGTCCGACTGCGAGCGCGACGATCTCGTCGCGGCGCTGGGAACGCAGTACGGCATCGACACGAACGGCGTCGGCGGCGACATATGCAGCGCGCCCGCGGCTCCGACGAATCTCGCGGCGTCGACGGTGGACCACCGGACGATCGACCTCACCTGGACCGACGCCTCGACCGACGAGGACGGCTTCACCGTCGAGCGGCGCCAGGGCCAGACCGGGACCTTCGGTGTCATCGCGCAGACGGCCGCCGGGGCGACCAACCACACGGACGTGGGGCTCGCGGGCGCCACCGAGTACTGCTACCGCGTCCTGGCGTTCGGCCCGAACGGCGACTCGGACTACAGCGCAATCGAGTGCGCGACGACCGATCCGGCGCCGCCGCCGCCACCCCCCGTTTCGGTGCCGTCGCAGGGACTCAGGCTCCGGCTCGTCGCGAGCGAGCTCTCGCTGGCGCAGGGTGCGGGTGTCGACGCGTGGCCCAATCTCGGAGGATCGGAGGGAGCCGCCGCGCAGGGTCAGACCGGCCGGCAACCGACCTTCCATGCCCCGGGCGCGACCGGGAAGTTCGCCGGACACGCACACGTCGGCTTCAACGAGGGGACATCGGGCGAATTCCTCGACGTGACCGGCGTGTCGCCGCATGGGTCGTCGACGCTGGTCGCCGTATTCAGCCAGGACGACAGGGCCGCCCACAACTACGGGCTGCTGTCGATCTACGCGGACGCGAGTAATCGCGGGACGTTCGCCACGATGTACAGCCTCCCCGGTCTGCCGCTCGGATACTGGGACTTCACGATCGAGCAGCACCTGTCGACGTTCTCACCCACGGCGGGTGCCGAGCACATCGCGGTGTGGAGGATCGCCGGGTCGGACGCGATCGACTTCCAGGTCGATGGTGTCCAGCACGGGTCGTTCCCGATCACGAGCGACATGCACCCGGTGTTCAGCCGCTATCTGATCGGCGCGACCGATCCGACCGGTACGAACCCGTTCGCGGGGCAGCTCGCCGAGCTCGTCATGTACGACCGCGCGCTTCCCGACTGCGAGCGCGACGCCATCGTCGCCGATCTCGGGGCGCAGTACGCCATCGACGTGAACGGCGTTACGGGCGGCTCCTGCTCGCCCCCGGCGCCGCCCTCGAGCTTGAGCGCGGTCGCCACGAGCGAGAACACCATCGACCTGTCCTGGACCGACGGATCGATCGACGAGGACGGCTTCCGGATCGAGCGCCGTCAGGGTCCTTCGGGCGAATTCGAGTTCCTCTACGACGCCGGCCCCGGCGTGACGACGTTCGGCGACGCCGGGCTCGCACCCGATACCGAGCTCTGCTATCGGGTCGCCGCGTTCAACGGAGACGGCATCTCCGCGTACACGAACGAGGCGTGCGCGACGACCGCCAAGGCGCCCCCGCCCGCGCCGCCGATCACGGTCCCCTCCCAGGGTCTCCGCCTGCGGCTCGTGGCGAGCGAGTTGACACTGGCCAACGGCGCCGGGGTCGACGTCTGGCCGAACTTCGGCGGCTCCGAGGACGACGCCGCGCAGGTAGACGCGAACCGCCGGCCGGTCTTCCACGCGCCGGGTGCGAGCGGGAAGTTCGCGGGACACGCTCACGTCGGCTTCAACGAGGGAACGTGGGACGATTTCCTCGATGTGACCGGCGTCACCCCCCACGGCTCGGTCACGCTCGTCGCCGTGTTCAGTCAGGACGACAAGCTGCCGCACAACTACGGCCTGCTGGCGACATACCAGGACGCGAACAACCGCGGCACGTTCGCGACGATGTACTATCAGGCCGGCAACCCGCTCGGGCACTGGGACTTCACCGTCGACAAGCACGTGTCCACCTTCTCGCCGACGCAGGACACGGAGCACGTGGCGGTGTGGCGGATCGACGGGTCGAACGTCATCGACTTCCAGGTCGACGGCGTCTCGCACGGCTCCTTCGCGCTCACGAGCGACATGCACTCGGTGTTCAGCCGCTACCTGATCGGTGCTACCGATCCGACCGCCGCGAACCCGTTCGCGGGGCAGCTCGCAGAGCTCGTCGTGTACGATCGCGCGCTCCACGACTGTGAGCGTGACGCGCTGGTCGGTGGCCTCGGCACCCAGTACGGCGTGGATGTGAACGGCGCCGGAACGGGTGCGTGCGATCCTCCGTCGGCACCGACGAATCTCAGCGCCGTCACGGTCGACCACCGCACGATCGATCTCTCGTGGACGGATGCCTCGACGAACGAGGACGGGTTCCTGGTCGAGCGCCGGCAGGGACAGACGGGCGCGTTCGCCCTGCTCGCCGATCTGGGGCCGGGGTCCGCCGCGTACAGCGACGACACGGCCTCCGCGAGCACTGAATACTGCTACCGCGTGTCGGCCTACAACGGAGATGGAGCTTCGGGCTACACCACCGTTCAGTGCGCGACGACGGATCCCTCGCCGGTGGCGCCGCCTCCCGTGGACGCGCCCCAGCCGGGTCTCACCCTGAGGCTCGTCGCGAACGAGCTAGGACTCGCCGATGGCGCGACGGTCGACTCGTGGCCGAACTTTGGCGGCAGCGAGGGCGACGCGACGCAGGACGATCCGGCGAGGCGCCCGACCTTCCACGGCGTCGGCGCGACCGGTCGCCTCGGCGGCCAGGCACACGTCGGGTTCAGCCCCGGCCAGCTGCTCGACGTCGGGGGCGTGACGTCGCACGGCTCGACGACCCTGGTCGTCGTGTTCAGCCAGGACAACACGGCGGCGCACAACCACGGCGTGTTCGGCATCTACGAGAACGCGAACAACCGCGGCACGTTCGCGACCATGTACTCCCAGCCCGGGAACCCTCTCGGCCACTGGGACTTCTCGGTGGACAAGCACGTCTCCACATTCTCGCCTACGGCGGGCGCCGATCACGTGGCCGTCTGGCGGATCGACGGATCGAACGTCATCGACTTCCAGGTCGATGGCGTGTCGCACGGCTCGTTCCCGATCACCAGCGACATGCATTCGGTGTTCAGCCACTACCTCGTCGGCGCTACCGATCCGTCGGGCGCGAACCCGTTCGAGGGGCAGATCGCCGAGCTGGTCGTCTACGACCGCGCCCTCCTCGACTGCGAGCGTGATGGACTCGTCGGCGCGCTCGGGACCCGGTACGGCGTGGACGTGGGCGGTGTCGGGGCCAACGCGTGCAACCCGCCGGCCGACCCGATCGGGCTCGCCGCGATCGCCCAGGACTATCGCACCGTCGCCGTGAGCTGGACCGATCTGTCGGTGGACGAGGATGGGTTCAGGCTCGAGCGGAGCCAGGGACCCGGCGGCCCGTTCCAGTTGCTCGCCGACCTGCCGCCGAACACCGCCACGTTCGCCGATTCGTCCGTCATCCCGACCCTCGACTACTGCTACCGCGTCTTCGCGTACAACGAGGACGGGCCCTCCGGCCCCTCGAACGTCGAATGTGCGACTCCGCCGTCGCCACCCCCGGGTGTCTGCTACGACACCGGCAACCACGACGATCTGAGCGACCTGTGGGGCATCGAGCGGATCCGCGCGGAGGAGAACGAGCACTGGGTGGCCACGCAGGTGCCCGGGTGCGAGATGAAGACCTGGATCTTCGTCCTCGACTCGGGGATCGATAGCGACCACCCGGACCTCAACGTGGCCGGGGTGCACAACTTCGTCGTGGCGGATGCCGGCAACACCGGTGAGGACGGCCACGGGCACGGCACCCACGTCGCTGGCACGGCCGCAGCGATAGACGGAAACGGCGGCGTCGTCGGTGTCGCGCCGGGCGCCCCGCTCTACGGGTTCCGCGTGTGCGGCGATGACGGAAGCTGTCAGGGAGACGACATCCTGGCCGCCATCGACTCCGTCACCGCCATCAAGCTCGGGAACCCGCTGCAACCCATGGTCGCGAACATGAGCCTCGCCGGCTCGGTCACCCCGCCGATCGACGAGGGCGTTCGAGGTTCCGTGAACGCGGGCGTCGTCTACGCGGTCGGGGCCGGGAACGGGATCATCGGCGCGTGCTTCTTCCCCAACGACGCGCAGCAGGTCTCGCCCGCCGGCGTAGGTGACGATGAGATCAACGCGGCGAACGGGAGCGACGGCAACAACGGGCGCATAAACGGCGTGCTTACCGTCACACTGAGCACCGAGACCGACCAGGACGGCGACTGCAACTACGGGAATCCGGTGACGATCGCCGCCCCGGGCGCCAACATCCTGTCGACGTGGATCAACGGCGGGTACAACATCATCAGCGGAACGTCGATGGCCTCTCCGCACGGGGCGGGCGCGGCGGCGCTTTATCTCCAGGAGTTTCCGACAGCCACCCCGGCCGAAGTCGAGGCGTGGCTCCTCGGGCAGCTCGAGCCCTGGACGACCGACGACCTGCCGAACGCCGATGGACGGCTCAACGTGAAGCGGCCCTGACCGAAGACGACGGTCAGGGCCGCTCACGCGGTCCATCTCCCCCAAAACACTTCCGTCGCCCGCCGCGAACGCCGGCGACGTCCCGCCGGACAATCGCCCCGCTACTCCAGCCCGATCCGACGGTTGCGTGAGTGTGGCGCCAACGATACAATTCGTGCCGCGTCAGGCACGAATCGTGCCATGTTGGTTACAGAACGATCCGAGTCACCTGACGGGGAGCGGGCGAAGCATTTTCGTCTCACCTGATCGGCGCGGACGCCCGCGAGGCGTTGTCCGCCTTCGACACCGTCGCCGATCCGTTCCTTCGAAACCGACTACGCTTCATTCGAACGGGTGTTCCCCGTCGGGGATCCGTGCGTGCGAATCGCGTCTGGCGCCTGGGGAGGGATCGATGTCGATGGTAACGGGAGGAAAGGCGAATGCGAGGGTGTCAGGCAGTCGGCGAGGGCCGGCGACATGGGGGGTGGCACGGTGTCGGAGCGGCGGGTCTGCTCTTTTTGATCGCGGTTGCGGTCGGGTGTTCAGGGGACTCGGGTCCGCTGGTCGCCCCGCAACCGGACCGCGACACACGGATACAGGAGGAGCCCGAGGGGTTCGTCGAGGAGGGCCGGAAGGAGGGCGCAGACGGGTCGCGCGAAGAGGCGGAGACGGAGACCGCCGGGGAGGCGGCGGAAGGCGAGGCCGGCGCCGAACGCGAAGAAGGTGACGCCGGCCAGGACGAGCCCGCGGAAGGCGGCGAGCGAGAGGCTGGGGGCGAGACGTCCGGAGAGGAGAGCGAACCCGGCGACTCGGAGGACCGTGAGGACCCGGCGGAAACCGGCCGGGAGGAATCCGGTGACGAGCGAGATGAGACCACGGGCGAGGGCGATGGCAGCGGGCCGCCCGTCGCGCCGCCGTCGCCGCCGCCTTCGGGTAGCGGAACGTCGGGGCCGGGCTGGTCGCCGTCGAACGCTCCGATCTACGATGAGGACTACACACGGTTCACGACGTGGTCGCAGTTCATGTCGGCGGCCCCGTTCGCGAATATGCAGCAGCTCGACAACTGGGGGCGGCACCAGATCAACGT